>CAZQPM010000056.1:0-15757 GCA_964595195.1 uncultured Burkholderiales bacterium
CTTCGACCCCGAGGATCCGGAGTCGGCCCGGAGGGTCCTGCGGACGGGGCCGGGACGGGCCCGGGGTTGACGGAAGGGCGTCAGCGCGCCGGGGGCCCGGCCGCGGACCGGGCGGCCCCGGAAAGGCCGCGGGGGACGTCCCGAACCTGGTCGGCACGTCCCCCGCGGCTTGTAGGTCCTGTCTACTTCTTCAGTTGGTTGGCGACCGCCTGGGCTGCCTTGGCGATGGCCTCCTGGTCCCCCAGGTAGTAGTGCCGGAGGGGCTTGAGGTCGTCGTCCAACTCGTAGACCAGGGGCACCCCCGTGGGCACGTTCAGCTCCACGATGTCGGAGTCCGAGACGTTGTCCAGATACTTGATCAGGGCCCGCAGGCTGTTGCCGTGGGCAGCGACCAGCACGCGTCGGCCCCTGCGGACCGCCGGGGCGATCGTCTCGTGCCAGTAGGGGAGGAAGCGGGCCACCGTGTCCTTCAGGCACTCGGTCAAGGGCAGTTCCGAGGGGCTCAGGTTGGCATAGCGCGGGTCGTGCCCGGGGTGGCGCGGGTCCTCCACGGTCAGAGCCGGCGGGGGCACGTCGTAGCTGCGCCGCCAGATGTGGGTCTGCTCCATCCCGTGACGCTCGGCCGTTTCGGCCTTGTTCAGACCCTGCAGGGCCCCGTAGTGCCGTTCGTTCAGGCGCCAGGTGTTGTGGATCGGGAGCCACATCTGGTCCAACTGTTCCAGGGCCAACCACAGGGTCTTGATGGCGCGCTTCAGGACCGAGGTGTGGGCTTCATCGAAGACGAAACCTTCAGCCTTCAGGGTCTGTCCGGCGGCCGCAGCCTCCTGGACTCCCTTCTCGCTCAGATCGACATCGGTCCAGCCGGTGAACCGGTTCTCCTTGTTCCAGGTGCTCTCGCCGTGCCGCAGAAGGACCAGCTTCTTCATTCTCTTCGTTCTCCTGAGGGTGTACCTCCCAGGCCCACCGTGTGGGCCTGGCCTGAAGTCTGGGCCCACCGTGTGGGCCTGGCCTGATGTCTGGGGTATCAGCCATCCGGCGGCGCCCCTTCGCCGGACCCGGCGGATCTCCGCCCCGTGCGGCCCCTTTTCAGTTCAGGGCACAGCCTCCCGGTCCACCCGAGCAGCAACTTCCGCAGCCACCGGCCGGGAACTCGCCGCACGGGGCCGAGGGCAGGCTGCGCCCCACGCTGAAGGAGGAGAGCCTCCTGTGCACCTCGGTGGCGCCGCAGTCGGGGCAGGCGACGGCCTCGGCGGAGCGGAAGACCAGCTTCTCGAAGTGGCGCCCGCACTTCGGGCAGGCGTATTCATAGACGGGCATCGGGGCTCTCCTTGGAGGGTCTGGTTGGGGGCCGGGATGGGTGACCCCGGGTCTGGATTCTATCATGACCGGTGCCCGCGAGGCAGTCGCCGGACGAAGGTCATGATTGTATCGGTCCAGGCCCGGAGGACCTGGACCCTGCAAACCGAAGGGGCTGCAGATCGGCTTGCGGGCACGACCCGGCACAGCCGCAGGAAGGAGGCCGGCCCCCTGATCGATCGAGTCACGGGGCGCTACGAGCAGTTCCGGCAGGCCGCCGAGCGAGCCCGCGCGGGCGAGTGGAACGCCGAGGAGTTCGAGGCGTTCCTGCTGCATCTGTACGACATCCTGACCGCCAAGGCCGCCGACTGCCGGGCCTTCATCGAGGAGAGCTGCTACCGCGAGGAGGCCCCCGACGAGGTCGATAGGGGCCTGCGGGGCCTGGATCTGTACGAAATCGGCATGCATGAGATGTGGCTCTACCTGCAGGACGGTGATCCGGGTCACCTGGACTCGGGCCTGGAGATGCTCTGGGAAGGCAACGAGAAGATCAACGAAGCCATGCGCCTGAATCGCGACAGCCGCGAGGATCTGGACCTGAACTTCTTCCTGTGACCCTGTGACCCCGCAGCCCTACGACCTGACCCGGGGGAGCGTTCCCCGGGCCCTCTTCCACCTGGCCCTGCCCCTGATGGGGGCCATGTTCCTGGAGACGGCCTTCAACCTGGTGAACGCCATGTGGGTGGGTCGCACCGGAACCCAGTCGCTGGCCGCCGTCAACCTGGCCAGTTTCCCCATCTGGATGCTCTTCGCCGTCGCCGGGATCGTCACCACCGGGACGAATGCCCTGGTGGCCCAGAAACTGGGGGCGGCCCGGCAGCGCCCGGAGGCCCTGGAGGAGGCCCGCCAGGTCGCCTCCCTGGGCATCATGGCGGCGGTGGGTCTGGGAATTCTGCAGACGGTGGTCGTGCTGGTCTGGGGCAGGGATCTGGTCCGGGCCATGGCCGGCAGCCATCCGGGGGCCGAGGCCCTGGTGGACCTGGGTTACGCCTACCTCGCGTTCATCTTCCTGTTCGCTCCGGTGCACTGTGCCAACGAAGCCATCTCCGCGGTGCTGAGGGCCTACGGGGACACCCGGACTCCGATGCTGGTCTTTGCCCTGGGCTTCGCCCTGAACTTCCTCCTGGACCCCCTGTTGATCCTGGGCTGGGGACCCTTCCCACGGCTGGACGTCCTGGGGGCGGCGATCGCCACGAACCTCTCCTTCTGGGTGGTCCTGGCCGTCTACATCTTCCTCCTGGCCCGTCGGCGTCTGGTCTACCGCCTGCCGGAGCGTCGCCCGGCTCGCGTGGATCGGGAGGGTCTGCGGCGGATCGCGGCCATCGGATTGCCCCCCTCGGTGGCCTCGATGGTCTTCAGCGCCGTGTTCATGCTGCTGGCCCCGGTGGTGGGCCATTTCGGCCCCGAAGCGCTGGCGGCCCTGGGCATCGGCCACAGGATCGAAGGGATCAGCTACCTGGTCTGCTACGGGTTCTCACTGGCCTGCGTGACGATGGTCGGGCAGAACGTGGGGGCCGGGCTGCCGGCGCGGGCCGAGCGGGCCGCCTGGACCGCTACGGGGATGGTGGCGGGCTTCACGGGGGTGGCCTCTTTGCTCTTCTGGCTCGTGCCCGGGCCCCTGGTGGGAGCCTTCACCCAGGATCCGGAGGTACACCGGGTGGGGGTCGAGTATCTGCGGATCATCGCCCTGTCCCAGGTCTTCATGGGGGTGGCGGTGGTCCTGGACGGGGCTTTCGCTGGAGCGGGCCGGACCCTGCCTCCGATGCTGATCTCGGTACCGGCGGCCCTGATGCGGGTGCCCGCTTCCCACCTGGCGGTGTTCCGCTGGGGCCTGGGTCTGTCCGCCGTGTGGTGGGCGATCAGCCTGCTCACGGTGCTGCGCGGCACGGTGGTGGTGCTGCTGTTCCGTTCGGGCTGGTGGCGGGGAGGGCGCCTGGAGGACCTGGGGGTCGAGCCGATGCTGGATCAGGTCCCCCCCGGCCCCCACCCCCTGGAGGCCGGCCGGGGGGAGGCGCCCCGGTGAAGGGATGGATGGTGCGCACCAGGCGCCGGACTCCCGGCGGCCGGCTGCCGATACCCTACGGGGCAGGCTGGCTGGCTGTCGAGTCCGTCGAGGCGGGGCGCGTGTGCCAGATCGACCGGGCGGTGATCGAGCCATCCCAGCCCCGGCCTCCCTGGACCCGGATCACGTCGCCCTTCTGGATGCTCGTCCAGATCTCTTCCGGTTTGAGGATCTCGTCGCGGATCCACCCGTCCTTCTCCTGGCGCCGGACGACCTCGGTCTCCAGCCGGACGTAGACCCAGTTCTGGCGCACGTTCGGCTTGGACTCAGGCAGGGCGACGCCGATCCGGTTCTTGTCCTGGTCCAGGTCCACCACCCGGTAGTCGCTGGTCACCAGCAGGATCTGGGCCCGGGCCGGAGACGAGGCCGTGGCCAGGGTGCAAAGGGCCGCCAGGACCAGGAACAGTGCCGATACTCGCTGCATGGGTTCCCACCATCCCTTGTTCTTGATGAATATTCTTCCAGTATCTGATCGGGTCGGAGTTTCCGTGTCGGGGGCTGACCTCCTGTTCGACCCGGCTCTCCGGTGGAGGTTTCTCTTCCCCCGTCGGGCCGGGCGCGATCGGCCGGGCGCGATCGGCCGGGCGCGATCGGGGATGCGGGCCGGAGGATGGCAATTGTGAACTTTCGGCCAGAGCCCGCGCTCTTCAGGTGCTGTCCGGTGTTCCGCCCTCGTCGCGGAGGACCTCGCGCGGTAGAATGCAGCCATGGGACCTCTTCGCAGCACCGACCCGATCGCTTCCTCCGGCCCCCGGGTACCGGCACAGGGCAAGCCCGCCGGGACCTTCCGGGTCGCCTCCTACAACGTTGAGAACCTCTTCGATGCCATCGATGATCCCGACCGCAAGGATGAGGACACTCCTCCCAAGGACGTCGAGGCCATGCGCAAGCTGGCCCAGACCCTGAAGAAGGCCGACGCCGACGTGGTGGCCCTGCAGGAGGTCGAGAACCTGCAGGTCCTCAACCAGTTCCTGGACGAGAATCTCCCCGGCCTGTATCCGTATCGGGCCCTGGTCGAGGGGAACGACAGTCGGGGCATCGACGTGGCGGTCGTTTCCAAGCACCCGATCCAGGGCATCCAGAGCCACAAGGACAACCGCTTCCCCCTGCCGGGCGGCAAGGGCAGCACCACCTTCCGGCGCGATCTGCTGCGGGCCGACGTGCAGGTGGGCTCCTACCCGTTCTCGGTCTACACCACGCACTTCAAGGCCCAGGGCGGCGGGGCCAGGGCCGACGCGGTGCGCCTGGCCGAGGCCCGCGAGACCCGGCGCATCGTCCAGGAGGAGATGAAGGCCTGGCCTGGGCGTCGCTACGTGGTCACCGGGGACTTCAACGACACTCCGGAGTCCGAGGTCGGGCAGGTCTTCCTCACCGGGGGGCCGGACTCGTGGCGCCTGCGCGACGCCCTCTCGGCGGTTCCCGCCGATCAGCGCATCACCCATCCGGTCACCCAGCGCTCGATCGACTTCATGCTCTATCCGGAATCGCTGCAGGATGAGTTCCTGGCCGGTGGCATCCAGGTCACGCCGGAGACCGAGCGGGGTTCGGATCACCTGTTGATCTACGCCGACTTCCGACGGCCGGATTCTTCTTCCGGAAAGGCTTGACGTCGGGCCGAGGGCTCGTCTATAATGCCCTTCGTCCGGTGCCCCACGCGCCGGACGAAGGTAAGATTGCCGGGTCGTCTAGTGGTAGGACAGCGGACTCTGGATCCGTACGCGAGGGTTCGAATCCTTCCCCGGCAGCCACGTTACGCCGCGTTGGTCTAGAGGCTTAGGACGCCGCCCTCTCACGGCGGAAATCAGGGGTTCGAATCCCCTACGCGGTACCATCGAAGGTCGGCCATCCAGCCGGCCTTCTTTCTTGTGTGCGCCAGGCATGGCGCGAAGCGCCAGGACTGGCGATCTTCACCAGTCTCGGCGCTGCTTCGAAATCGTGGCGACCGGGGCGGCTCGGCGGGCAGCGGGGGCGGACCTGGAAGAGCACGGTCCTTCCAGGTTGTGGCCCTCGGAAGGCGCGTGATATGATGGCGCCGTCCCACGGGAAGACCGCGCCCCGCACGCCTCAGCGGCCTGCGGGAGGAACCCGGGGCGCAGTGTCCGGTCGACCCCTCGGGGCCCGGTTCCCTGACACCGGGAGTCCCGCCATTCCTGGACTCCTCAAGGCGACCCAGAAAGGACGGACCCACCTGGTGTCTACCCGGAGAATCGCTTCCCTGGTCTCGGTCCTCGTGCTGCTGGTCCTGGCCGCTCCGGCCCTGGCCTTGGAGAAACCGCACCGCGAGGTGATGCCGAACGGGGCGACGCTGGTCGTCCTGCCCACGCGTTCGTCACCGACGGTCTCGGTGAACGTCTTCGTGAAGGTGGGCAGCTTCGAGGAGTCGGCCCGCACCAGCGGGATCACCCACTTCTACGAGCATCTCTTCTTCCGGGGGACCCCCACCCTGTCGGGCTCCCAGTTCAAGCGCGCCATCGAAGCCATCGGAGGTAGCGCCAACGCCTCCACCACCCGCGACTTCACCCACTTCTTCGTGAACCTGCCGCGCACGGAGGTCGAGCAGGGGATGCGCCTGCTGGCCGACGCCCTGGTCAACGCCGAGCTCGACCCGCAGGCCGTGGACCAGGAGCGCAAGGCGGTCCTGGAGGAGTTCCGCCTGGGTTCGGAGAGTCCCCAGCGGATCCTCAGTTCGCGGATCTTCGAGATGGCCTACGGTGAGCACCCCTACGCGCGGCCGATCATCGGGACCGAAGAGAACATCACGAACTTTCAGCGCCAGGACTTCCTGGACTTCCGCGACGCCTTCTATGCGCCCGAGCGGACCAGCGTGGTCCTGGTCGGCGACGTCGAGCTGGCCCGCATCCTGCCCCAGGCCCGGCAGCTCTTCGGGACCTTCCGGCGCGAGAAGCCCGTGCAGGAGGTGTCCCCCCCGGCGGTGACGCCGCCGAGCGAGGAGATCCGCGTGGTGGAGCCCACCAGCGCTTCGCGGACCAGCTTCGTGATCCTGGGGTATCCCGGACCTTCGGTCAAGGATCGGCCCGACGTCTACCAGGTGGACGTGATGACCTTCCTGCTGGGTATCGGCCGAGGCTCGCTGATCCATCGGGAGCTGGTCGACACGAACAAGGCCATGGAGGCCGGGGTCGACTTCCTGACCCAACGCCATCCCGGTCTGATCGTGGTCTCGGGGGTCGTGGCTGCCGGCCAGGAGGAGCGCCTGCGGGAAGATCTGCTGGCGGCGGTCGACCTGGTCCGCCAGGGGAAGTTCAGCGACCGGGACCTGACCCGGGCCAAGAACTTCCTGCGCAGCACCTACCTGCTGGGCAACGAGACGAACGCCGGCAAAGCTGACAGTCTGGGCTTCTACGCCACCATCGACGAGGTGGATTTCGCCACGGGCTACCTGGCGGAGATCGACAAGGTCACCCGTCAGGATGTCGTGCAGGCCGCCCAGAGATACTTCGGGCCCGGGCACTACTGCTTGATCCTCCAGGCCCGGTCCGCCGCCCGGCAGGAAGCGTCGGGGAGGGCCACGCGTTGAGCAGCCCGCGTCCTGGTCGGTGCCTGGCCTTCCGTTTCGGTTCCGGGTGCGTCGCGTCGTGGGCCCTGGGCCACTGGCTGGCGCTGGCCTGCAGCCCCCTGGGTGCCGAGACCCCGCAGTTGGCGCCTCCGGCCCCGGCGCAGTTGGCGCCTCCGGCCCCGGCACCGACCCCGGCCGCCAGCGTGGCCTCCCCCAGCGCCATACCTGCCCCACCCGTGACCCGGACGGTACTGCCGAACGGTCTGGTCCTCCTGGTCCAGGAGTCGCCCTTCGAGGACATCGTCGCTCTGGAGTTGCTGGTCCGGGTGGGCCTGCAGCAGGAGGGCAGCAACCAGGCCGGCCTGACGGGCCTCATCCAGGGGATCGTCTCGGATCGGATCACCAAGGACGAAGCCGGGGACGACCTGGTCGAGGTCACCGGCAGCATCGTCCAGGCCTCCGCCGAGCCGGACTACGCCCGGATCAGCATCCTGACCACTCCCGAGCATCTGGACCTGCTGCTGGGACGCCTGGGCCAGGCCCTGCGGCGGCGCGACAGCGGCAAGCCCGAGGTGGAACGCGCCCGGGACCGGGCGCTTCAGGCCCTGGAGGGGAACCAGGGGGCCTTTGCGGCTCTCTACGAGGTCTTCCTGGACACCTTCTATCGGTATCACCCCTACAAGCGCACCACCTCGGGGGTGCCGGGTTCGGTCCGCCGGGTGGACCCCCAGGCCGTGGATGCCTTCTTCCAGCACTACTACGTGCCGAACCGGATGGTCCTGGCCGTCGCCGGAAAGGTCGAGCAGACCGCCCTGGCCCAGAGGGTCCGCCAGGAGTTCGGGCGACTTGCGGCCCGACGGGAGAGCACCCTGGACATCCAGTGGGAGCCCAAGGCCTCCGAGAGGGAGGTCTTCCTGGCAGCCGGCTCGCGCCTGGCCTGGGTCTTCCTGGGATACCCCGCCCCGGGCGTGGGCTCGCAGGACTACGCCGCCATGCGCGTGGTCCACGCGCTGCTGGGTGAGGGCCTGTCCTCGCGCCTGTGGACGGAGCTTCGTGAGAAGCGCGGACTGGCCTATGAACTGGGGTCGATCTATCCCGAGCTGGAAGGGCCCTCCCACATGCTGGCCTACATCGTCACGCGGCCCAACAGCGTGGGCGAGAGTCGGCGGCGGATCCTGGCCGAGGTCGAACGGGTGCGCAGCGAGCCCGTCTCGCTCCAGGAACTGGAGGACACCCGCCGCAAGCTGATCGGCAACTACCTGCTCGAGCGCGAGACGAATCAGGGCAAGGCCTACAACCTGGCCCACGCCGAGGTCCTGGGCCTGGGCTACGAGGCCGACGTGAACTTCCTGCGCGACCTGGCGGCGGTGACCCCTGAGGCAGTCCGGAGGGTCGCGGGGCTCTACCTGGACCGCTACACCCTGGTCGTGGCCCGCCCGGGCGGCCGCTTCTACCTGGACTTCTGACCGTCTGCCCCGCCGCCGGATCGGCCCGATCCGGCGGCGACCGGGTGAGGGCCCTTGGAGGACCCTGGGGCGGCGGCTCAGAATCTCCGCGCCAACTTCCGTGCGGACCTTTGTGAACATGACCCGACTTCCGAACATCGCCATTGATGGACCCGCGGCCAGCGGGAAGACCACCGTCGCCCGCCTGGTCGCCGGTCGACTGGGATTGGTCTATCTGGATACCGGTGCCATGTACCGGGCCGTCACCTGGAAGGCCCTGCAGGATGGACTGGACCTCTCGGACGAGGCCGGGCTGGAGGCCCTGTCCCGGGGGATGCACCTGGACCTGCGTCCCGACGCCGGGTCGGCGGCCGGCCATCGCCTGCTGGTCGACGGTACGGACATCACGGCCGAGCTGCACTCGCCCGAGGTCAGCCGGGCCGTGCCCCGGGTGGCCAGCGTGCCGGGAGTACGGCGCGACATGGTCCGCCGCCAGCAGTTGAAGGCCGAGCAGGGCGGGGTGATCATGGCCGGACGGGACATCGGAACCGTGGTCATGCCGCAGGCCCGCCTGAAGTTCTACCTGGATGCCGATCTGGCCGAGCGCGCCCGGCGACGCTGCGCCGATCTGGTGGCCGAGGGGCGGACCTTCTCCCAGGATGAGGTCTCCCGCCAGCTCCAGGAGCGGGACGACATCGACTCGACCCGCAATGATTCACCCCTGCGCCCGGCTGACGATGCCGAGCGCGTGGACTGCACCGCCTGCAGCGCCGAGCAGGTGGTGGACCTGGTCGTGGCCCGCTATCAGGAGGCCCGGCTTTGACGCGTCGGCGCCTGGTGGAGGCCATCCCGTCTGGCCATCGCTTTGGCCCGCTCCGGGCCGTCTCACCCGAGGGCCAGCCCTCGAAGGTCCGTCCACAGCGGGCCAGGGCTCCGATCATGGCGGCGATCGCCCGACTGCTTGACGAAGGCCCCCCTGTGCGCACGGGGCCCCGAAAGGAACGACATTGAACCACAGCCAGCCCAGGATTTCCTCCAGAAGTACCCCCATCGTCGCCATCGTGGGGCGCCCCAACGTGGGGAAGTCCGCTCTCTTCAATCGCCTGGTGGGGCGCCGCACGGCCATCGTCCAGGACACCCCGGGCATCACCCGGGACCGGATCTACGGCCTTTGCGAGTGGTCCGGCCGGACCTTCACGCTGGTCGATACCGGCGGCATCGATCCTCGGGACCCCGACATCCTGCGCCGCCAGGTCCACGACCAGGCGCGCAAGGCGGTCGAGGAGGCCGCCCTGGTCCTTCTTGTGGTGGACGCCCGCGCGGGCGTCCATCCCCTGGACGAGGAGGTCGCCGACATCCTGCGTCGGCAGAAGGCGCCCGTGGTCCTGGTGGCCAACAAGGCCGAGACCCTGGCTGTCGAGGCCGGGACCTTCGAATTCTACACCTTGGGTCTGGGCGAGCCCATGCCCGTCTCGGCCATCCACGGGGTGAGCACCGGGGACCTCCTGGATCGGGTGCTGGAGCTTCTGCCCGAGGTCGATCCCGAGGCCGAACTGGACGAGACCGCGATCGTCCTGGTGGGCCGGCCCAACGTCGGCAAGTCTTCGATGCTCAACCGCCTGATCGGTGAGGAAAGGGCCATCGTCCATCACGAGGCCGGCACCACTCGCGACAGCGTGGACACGTTGATCGAATACAATGGTCGTCCGATCCGCCTGATCGACACCGCGGGTCTGCGGCGCAAGGCCAAGGTCGACGAGGACGTCGAGTACTTCAGTGGGGTGCGGGCCGCCCAGTCCCTGGAGAGGGCCGACGTGGCCCTGCTGGTCGTCGACGCGCGCGACGGCGTGGTGGCCCAGGACAAGCGGGTCGCCGGCGAGATCCACGAGGCTGGGAAGGCCTCGGTCATCCTGGTGAACAAGTGGGACCTCCTGCACGAGATGGCGCCGCTGGACCGGGTCCAGGCCTGGAAGCAGGAGTTCACCAGGAAGCTGGCCGCCGATCTGGAGTTCCTTTCCTATGCTCCGGTGCTTTTCGTCTCGGCCCTGACGGGGGAGGGGACCCACGAGATCCTCGATGCGGCCCTGGAATCCGCAGACGAGTCGGCCCGTCGCCTGCCCACGCCGCTGCTCAACCAGGTGATCAAGGAGGCCATGGCCTTGCGACCTCCGCCCGGATACAAGGGCGAGCATCTCAAGGTGAAGTACGTGACCCAGAGGGGCGGCCGCCCGCCGACCTTCACGCTGAAGTGCAACTCGCCCAAGCTGGTGCACTTCTCCTATCGGCGCTACCTGGAGAACCAACTCCGCGAGGCTTTCGGGTTCGTGGGAACCCCCATCGAGCTCAAGTTCGTCAAGTGAGGTGACGGCATGTTCCCACTGTGGACCCTGGGCATCCTCCTGGTCTGCTACCTGATCGGTTCCTTCCCCTCGGGGGTCCTTCTGGCCCGCCGCCTGAAGGGGGTCGACCTGCGCCTGCATGGCAGCGGGAACGTGGGGGCCAGCAACGCCTTCCGGGCCCTGGGCCTGGCCGGCGGCCTGCTGGTCCTGGCGGCGGATCTGGCCAAGGGATACCTGGCCGTCAACCTGGCCGCCCTGGCCCTGGCGCCCGAGGTGCTGGGCCCCGCGGTCAAGGTGGCCTGCGGCCTGGCGGCCATCGCCGGTCATAACTGGTCGGTCTTCCTGCGCTTCCAGGGGGGCAAGGGGGTCGCGACCTCGTTCGGCGTGCTCCTGGGGCTGACTCCGTTGGTGGCCGCCATGGCGGGTCTGCTCTGGGTCTCGGTCGTCCTGGTGACGCGCTACAGTTCGCTGGCTTCGCTGGCGGCCCTGATCAGCGTGCCGGTGCTGATGATCGTCTACCGCGACCCCCTGGTGTACATCGTCTTCGGCGTCCTGGCAGCAGCCTTCGCCGTGTCCCGTCACCGGGGCAACATCCAGCGACTCCTGAAGGGCGAGGAGCTGACGTTGGGTACCCGCGTGGACCGGGACTGGTAGCAGGGCGGTCCGCGGCGGCGCTCGAAAGGACCCTGTCGGGGGGCCGCCGGCCCCAAGGTCGGGGCGAGGAGGAACCATGGAAGTCGAAAACCTGCGTCAACTCCTGGATCAGGTCCTGGCGGCCTCGGTCCACGAGAGGGCCTCGGACATCTACATCAAGGCCAACAGCGTCCCCTTCCTGCGCATCCAGGGCAACATGTACCCCGTCGAGTGCGATCCGCTGATCCCCCAGATGACCGAGCATCTGGCCTTCTCGATCATGCCCGTGCACCTGCGGGACCGCTTCGAGGCCGACCACCCCGAGGCCAACTTCGTCTACGCCCTGCCCGGCGTCGGGCGATTCCGCGTCAACGCCTACAAGCAGAAGGACACCGTGGCCATGGTGCTGCGGCGCGTCGAGGACGAGATCCTGAAGTTCGAACAGTTGGGTCTTCCCGACGTTCTCAAGACCCTGGCCATGCAGAAGCGCGGTCTGGTGCTGATGACGGGGCCTACCGGCTCGGGCAAGTCGACGACGCTGGCCTCCATGATCCGCTACCGCAAGGAGAACGCGCCGGGCCACATCGTCACCATCGAGGACCCCATCGAGTACCTGCACGAGGATGAGGCCACCTGCATCGTCAGCCAGCGCGAGGTGGGCACCGACACGATGTGCTTCAAGGACGCCCTGGAGAGCGCCCTGCGCCAGGCTCCCGACGTGCTGTTGATCGGCGAGATGCGCGACGTCTCCTCGGTCGAGGCGGCGGTCTACTTCGCCGAGACCGGGCACCTGGTGCTCTCGACGCTGCACGCCAACAACGCGGTGCAGACCATCGAGCGCGTGCTGCAGTTCTTCCCCGACGAGATGCACAACCCCGTGCTGCAGCAACTTTCGCTGAACATCCGGGGCATCGTGGCCCAGCGTCTGATCCCTGCGGTCGACGGCAAGCGGGTGGCCGCGGTCGAGGTCATGCTGGGCAACGCCCGAATGACCGAGCTGCTGCGCGAGGGGGCGCTGACCACGATCAAGCGCGAGTTGGACTCCTTCCACCCCGAAGGGATGCAGAGCTTCGACCACTCGCTGTTGGAACTCTACAAAGCCGGCAAGATCACGGCAGAGGATGCCATGCGCAACTCCGACAACGCCAACGACATGCGCCTGAAGCTCAGGCACCTGCGCGTGACCATCACGGGGCAGGGAGACGACCGCTACGCCGGGGCCGGTTGAGGTTGGGGGTAGGCCATGAATCCTCTTGAAACGCCGGGGATGCCAGAGTCTGCGGGCGATGTGGTGGAGTCCGGGGAGCCCCTGCCGGCCGGCTCGGACGATTCCCGTTCCGCAGACGGCGGGCCCGCCGAGGCCGCATCCGGGGATGTTCTGGGATACGCGACGGATGGGAGCGGCTGGCAGCCACCCCTGCCGAAGTTCGTCCTGCGCGAGGAGGTGGACCGGCCCCGTGGGCCCCTGAGGCACGAGCGTTCGCTCCCCCTGCCGCTGCGCGTCAAGAGGGGGGCCTTCCAGGAGGACCGGTTGGTCGCCGAGACCGCCGGCGAAGCCTTGGAGATCCCCTGGGAGCAGGTGCGCCTGGTGGCCGTCGGGGTGATCCGGGAGTTCCGCGAGACCGAGACCCAGGCCTACCAGATCGAGAAGTGGGCCTCGACAGCCTCCCGGATGGTCCGCGGGGGGATGGACAGGAGTCGGGTTGTCTCCAAGCACGAGACCCACCTGATGGATCTGTATGTTCAAGGTCTGCACGAGCCGCTGCGCTTCGACTCGGCCGTGGTCGACTACCGGTCCTTCCTGGACCGGGCGCTGTACGTCTCGTTCCAGAACTTCTTCCGCCTGGTCCACGGGCTGTCCACCCGGGCCACGGCGGCCCGATTCACGCCCGGGACCGTCTTCTTCCTCTCCTGGGATCGGGATCGGATGCCCGTCTTCAGCGCCATCCACGAGTTCGAACTGGACGCCACCACCCGCTTGAAGGATCTGGAACGGCAGGCCGCCTGGGTTGATCTGGACCTGAGCCGGACCCGCTGGGCCGAGGAGTGGACCGAGGACTGAAGGCCCGGCCTCCAGAGGACTCGCCCGCACCGAGGCGAACGGCCGAGACCGGAGGTTCCTGGCGATGACTGCTGCTGCCCGACTCTCCCCGGAAGAGGTGGACCACGTGGCTCACCTGGCCCGCCTGGATCTGGACCCCGAAGAACGCCAGCGCCTGTGCCAGGATCTGGGGGCGGTCCTGGACTATGTCGGTCGCCTGGCCGAGGTGGATACCAGTGACCAGCCGCCGGCCTGCGCCGTCCAGGCCCGTCTGAACGTCTTCCGCGAGGACCTGGTGACCGAACCGCTGGGGCCCGGCGCCGCCCTGGCCAACGCCCCGGCGCGCCAGGGCGACTACTTCCGGATCCCGCGGATCCTGGAGGAGGACTGAGTGCTCCACAGGCCTGCCCACGAGTTGCTGATCGGCCTGCGCAGCC
The DNA here is from genome assembly GCA_964595195.1 of uncultured Burkholderiales bacterium. Lineage (GTDB taxonomy): Bacteria > Vulcanimicrobiota > Xenobia > Xenobiales > Xenobiaceae > CAZQPM01. The sequence goes on from CAZQPM010000056.1 coordinate 13,831, forward strand.
GTCAGATTCGGGCCCGGGACCTGGTGCGCGCCACCTTGGAGCGGATCCGCCAGGAGGACTCCACCCTCCATGCCTTCCTGGCCACGCGGGATGCCGAGGCCCTGGCCGAAGCCGAGCGCGTGGACGTCGAACTGGACGCCGGCCGCGATCCCGGGCCCCTGGCCGGGCTTCCCGTGGCCCTGAAGGACAATCTGTGCATGCGGGGCATGCCCACCACCTGTGGGTCGCGGATGCTGGAGACCTTCGTTCCCCCCTATGACGCCACGGTGGTCCGGCGCCTGCGGCAGGCGGGGGCCATCCTGGTGGGCAAGACGAACATGGACGAGTTCGCCATGGGGTCCTCCACCGAGAACTCGGCCTTCGGTCCCACCCGCAATCCCTGGGACCCCTCCCGGGTTCCCGGGGGGTCCAGCGGAGGCTCGGCGGCCGCGGTGGCCGCGGGGATGGTACCCGTGGCCCTGGGTTCGGACACCGGGGGATCGATCCGGCAGCCGGCGGCCTTCTGTGGGGTGACCGGCCTGAAGCCCACCTATGGCCGGATCTCCCGTTACGGCCTGGTGGCCTTCGCCTCCTCCCTGGACCAGATCGGCCCGCTGGCCCGTGACGCCCGGGACTGCGCGTTGCTCCTGGGGGTCCTGGCCGGCCCCGATCCCCAGGACGCCACCTCGGTCGACCAGCCCGTCCCGGATTACCTGGCCGCCCTGGACCAGGACGTCGAGGGGCTGCGCCTGGGCCTTCCGCGGGCCTTCCTGGAAGGCCTGGAGCCCGAGATGGCCGCTTCCTTCGAAGAGGGCGTCCGAGCCCTGGCCGGCCGCGGCGCCACCCTGGTCGACGTGGAACTGCCCCACCTCCGGTACGCCCTGCCGACCTACTACATCCTGGCCCCGGCCGAGGCCAGCTCCAACCTGGCCCGCTACGACGGCGTCCGCTACGGCCTGCGCGTGGAGGCCCCCGAGGTCGCCTCGATGATGCGGCGCAGTCGGGCGGCCGGCTTCGGCGCCGAGGTCAAGCGCCGGATCATGCTGGGCACCCACACCCTTTCGGCCGGCTACCACGAGGCCTTCTATGGTCGGGCCCAGAGGGTGCGGACGGTTCTGGCGCGGGACTTCGAGAAGGCCCTGGGGCAGGCCGACCTGCTGTTGCTGCCCACCACGCCCTCCCCGGCCTTCCCCCTGGGCGAGAAGCTGGCCGATCCCCTGGGGATGTACCTTTCGGATGTCTACACGGTGGGGGTCAACCTGGCCGGTCTGCCTGCGATCTCGGTGCCGATCTCCCCGGTGGGCGGGCTGCCCGCCGGGCTGCAGATCCTGGGGCGCCCCTGGGACGAAGGGCGGGTCCTGGCCTGCGCGCACAGCCTGCAGAGCGTCACGGAGCATCACCTGGCGCGGCCGGGAGACGACGCGCCTGCCGGAGTCCCGGCTTGAGCGCGCCTCCGGCAGACCCTGAAGGAGGGCTCATGGCCTACGAGACCGTGATCGGCTTGGAGGTCCACGTCGAACTGGCCACCCGCAGCAAGCTCTTCTGCGGCTGTCCCAACCGTTACGGGGCCCCACCGAACACGCTGGTCTGTCCGGTCTGCCTGGGGTTGCCCGGGGTGCTGCCGGTGCCCAACCGCCGGGCCGTGGACCTGCTGATCCTGGCCGGTCGGGCCCTGGGCTGCCAGGTGGCCGGACTGTCCAGGTTCGATCGCAAGAACTACTTCTATCCCGACATGACCAAGAACTTCCAGACCTCCCAGTACGACATGCCCCTGGCCGAGGACGGGATCCTGGAGTTCCTGGTCGATGAGCGCACCTGCCGGGCCCGGATCCTGCGCATCCACCTGGAGGAGGACGCCGGCAAGTCGGTGCACGTGGTGGAGGGGACGGGGGACCTCGTGGGGGCCCGCCTGGGCGAGGCCGACTATACCCTGGTGGACTACAACCGG
>CAZQPM010000057.1:0-15478 GCA_964595195.1 uncultured Burkholderiales bacterium
GCCGCGCGCGAACTGGCGGGGGGCGTGGGGAGCGCCGACTGCGCTGACGGGGCTGCAGGGGCCGCTACTTGGGCTTGGGCGGCCTTCGCCCTGCGGACCGCCTCGCGGATGGCCATGCAGAACTCCTCGTCACCCGGGAAACTGACGGTTCGCTGGTCCCGCATGGTCACGGTGATCTTCGAAGGCGCATCCAGTGCGCCAGCCGTGTACTCCACGTTGACGAACTCGGCAAGGTAGAACTCCTGGCTGGAGAACTGGCCTTCCGCAATCTGGACGATTGGCGCCTGGCTGGGGTCGGCCACCCGAGCCAGGCAACTGGCCTTCAGGTTGACCAGGAACGATGGGTCCTCCGAGCGGTTCTTGGCCGATTCCAGGTTCCGTCCACTTCCGTTGGCGGCGACCAACATGGCGCTGTTTGCGGGGGCGACGACAACGCAGTTCTCGTACAGGACCACGAAGGAGATCCCGACTTGGGATGGATGGACCTGGGAGATGAACCTCGAGGATTGCAGAAAGCCAGGGAGCCTGGGCAGGGTCCACTCTATCGCGTGCGCTCTCCAGCCGAGCGGGTCCCTGGAGATCACCAGGTGATTCTTTACGAGGAAGGAGAAGAGTTCGCGGGACCCGTCCTGGATGATCCGGGCCTGGTTGGCCTGGATCCACTGGTAGCCAGACAGCAGCTTGTCCAGGGTCTCGGTCCAGGCCCGCTCACAGGAGTCATGTTCCGCTTCCCATTGTGCCCGCGCCTCCAGGTATTCCCCCTGCCTGGCCTCGGACTCCAAATGGCGGCGAGCGTTTTCGCGGTCCCGCTCTTCCTGGAGTTGCTTGTGCCGGGCCTCGGCCTCCCGCACCTGTTGCTCGCGCTCCCGGACAAGCCGCTGGACCTCCTCCTCCCAGGTCTGGTGCTTGCTGGCGTCGGTAGCACCCAAGATTATTCCGGGAACCCCGATTATTAGTCCAAAAATGAGTCCAAGAGCTGGATCAACGATGGAGGACAATACTAGACCCAACAGCAACGCAAAGAGAACTACAGCGAGTGTGCAGCCTATGCCATCTGACGGCTCGGCCGGTGCGCGCACGGTGCGGTCGATCGCCAACTCCGGGATCGGGGGTAGGGGCCCAAGTGGAGGTTCGGGCTCCGGCGGGAGTTCGGGCTTCTGGCAGCCTTCCCAGGCCAGCCTCACGCACTCGGCGATGTCCTGCTCCCTGGTTGGCCTGGCGTCCATGGTCGGCTCCCTTGGGATTTCCTTGATTGTAGTCCGCCCCACTGCCAGGCGCTGTCACCCCGCACCCCTGGCCTCACAACCCCAGGTCCAGTTGGTCGCCGGGGTTGGGCGAGGGCTTCTTCTTCGCGGCCTTGGCCCCCGCAGGCTTGGCGCTGCTCTTGGCATTGCCCTTCTCGGGCAGGCCCTGGGCCATTTCTTCGGCGTGGCGTTGGTGGTTGAGTTCCAGGAGGCGGTCCAGGACCTCGCGGCGGGCGGGGGGGGAGAGGGTATAGCGCAGGCCTTGGGGGGTGTCGTGGAAGCCGTGGCCCAGGGCCAGTTCCTGCACGACCAGGCCGGCCTCGATGGTCTTGCCCAGGCCCACGTCGTCGGCCACCAGCAGGTTCACGCGGGGCATTGAGAGGGCGCGGACGACCGGGCCCAGTTGGTAGTCCTCGATCTCGATGCCGCTGCGGAAGGGGGCCTGCAGGGAGCGCAGGTCGGCCTGCGACACGGCGCCCCAGCGGACGGCGTCGAGGAAGGCGTCCAGGCGGTCGGGCTGGTCGAAGCCGTCCACGTCGGGAAGCTGGAAGGACTCGCGGACCGAGGCACCGGGCTCGACCTCCCAGACCAGGGTGGTCTCCTCGCCCAGGGCGTCCTCCTCGACGGAGGCCAGGGTCACCAGGTTGTGGCGCTCGCGCGGGGCGGCGCCGACGGGGTCCCGGGGCAGCGAGCAGGGGCGCACGTCGCGGACGACCCACTGCCGGGCGCGCACCTCGACCAGGGCGCCGGGCTGGGGCACCGGGACGCGGACGTGGGCGGCGGTTACGGTCATGGCCGGCTCCTTCCCCAAGGTCGTCGCGTGGGTTCTCGGGGTTTCGCGGCGATCCTGGTCAGGCTGCGGCCCATGGATGGGCAATGAACTGGCCAGAGCCAGTGGACCTCCAAGAAGTTGGAGGGCACGCTCTACCCCTCCAGGCGCTGCACGGCCTGGCTGAGCTCGCGCCTGGCGACCTCCATGGGGTTGCCCACGTCCTGGCGGACCAGGAGGCGGTGTGAATACCACTCCCGTCGCCTCGCCGGCCCACACGTTGCACCCGCGCACAGCGCGGGGGCCCCAGGGGCCCTCGGCGATGCTCGGTCCGGATACTCACGGAAGAAGGGCTCCTAGGACGGATGGGGGGTGGCCCTGCGCCGCCAGGCCCGGCGAATCCGCCACAGGGCCAGGGATGTCACGCCCAGCACCCACAGGGCCGAGCCGCCCATGGCCAGCCTCTCCCACGGCGCCAGGGGCTCGTCCAGGACCAGGGGCCGGGACGCCTCGTCGACCTGGGGGGGGAGCGAACGGGCCTCGGTGGCCGCCTGGCGGGCGCTGGAGTCCAGGGCTTGCGAGGTCCGCTCGGTTTCCCGGCAGGCCTCCGGCCAGTCCTGACCGGCCAGGCGGGCCACCATCAGGCCGGTCACCGCATCCTCGAAGGCCTGGCCCTGGCTCGGGAGTTCGCGGCCAACCTGCGAGCCGGAGGCGACCAGGCGCCAGGTGGCCGAGTCCGCCTCCTCCTGCCAGACCCGCCAGGACTGCCGGGCCCGCAGGGCACGATCCAGGGCCTGGTCCGGCGGCACGTCCAGCACCCGGATGGCCAGGGCTGGCGGCTCGCTCAGCGAGGGGCCGTCCGCCCAGGCGGGAGAGGCCGGCCAGTCCACCCGGGCCAGGGTTCCGCTGCGGATGGCCCGGTTGGTCAGGGTGAAGATCTCCAGGCACTCGGCCTCCAACTGGCAGTAGTTCCAGCCTTCGGCCAGGAAGCCCGTGACGGTGTAGGCGGTGTCCAGGGCCTCCGAGACCTTCTGCAGTTTCTGCCAGGCCTGGTAGACGGCCACGTTGCCCGTGGCGGCGAAGGCGATGGCCACCGCCTGGCTCAGGTCCACCACCAGGTCCTTGACGGCCTTGGCTTCCTCGACGGCCAGGCGCCAGCCGGCGATCGACAGGTAGTGGGCGCGCAGGTCGGTGCTGCGTGCCAGGACGCGACGTTGGGTCCAATCGGCCACCGGAGCCACCTTCTCGCAGTCGTGGCTCATGAAGATGTCCAGTTCGGCCTGCACCCGACGCACCATGCCTTTCTGCACGCCGCGCACGATCAGGTCGGGAGCGGGGTTCTCCAGGTCTTTCAGGGCCTCCAGTTCGCCCGCCAGGTCCCCCAGGAAGCCCTGCAGCGTGGCGAAGACCTTCTCGTTGAGGCTGTCCATGATCAGCACCGTGGTCTTCTTCCCGCTGTACCTTCCGTTGGAGAACAGGGCCTGGAGCTTGTTGTAGATCAGCTTGCGGACCCCGACCTTCCCCTGACGCAGGCCCAGGGACTTCTCCATGTCCTGGTTGGCCTGCCCCAGGCGCTTCTCCAGGCCCTCGGTGAACTTCCAGCGCTGGTTGGCCCAGGAGGCCGTGGCTCCCAACAGGCCCCAACCGTGGCCCAGGAACTCCTTGCCGGTCTCCTCGGTCAGCTTCAGCGTCAGCCGGAAGCTGCTCAGCAGCCCCCCCAACAGCCGGTGCTGATCCTCCAGGGCCCGGGCGCGCACGCGGTCGGCGCCGCACAGGTCCCTCTCCACGGCGAACTGCCAGGCTCGAGCCCGGCGTCCGAAGGCCTCGTCGAAGCGGTAGAGGTCGTCGTACAGGGCCTTGCGTCGCAGGCGCAGGTCGGACGAGAAGGCCAGGACGGGGAGCTTGGGGCGGTGGCGCCAGGCCACGGGCCATTCCTTGAAGCCCAGTGGGAAGTCCAGGCGCCCCTTGTCGTCGGTCCGGCCCTTGAGCTTCAGGCCATTGAAGACGGGGCCTTCCAGGGTGCAGTCGGCGTCGGTGACGGGCAGCTTGTGGCGCCGGACCGTCACGTTGGATTCCTCGGCCACGGCCAGGATCTGGCCCTCCACCGTACCGCGGGGGCTCAGGACCAGGATGGGCAGACGCAACTCCTCGAATCCAGGCTTGCGGATCACCAGGTGGGCGTCGGCCCCCGTCAGGATGCCGACCTCACCCCAAGCCTGGCGTTCGGCACCCTGGTGGTGGAAGGCGACGTACAGGTCGACCTTGCGGCACGTGCCCAGGACCTGCAGGTTGTCCGTCTTGCGCATGGGAGCCTGGAACAGGGCCCGGGCCAGGCCGCTGGCGTCGGTCTGGCCCTCCTGGGAGAGGAAACGTCCCTCCTGTCCCCTCCCCACCCGGAACTCCACCTTCATCCCCGGGACCGGCCGCCCCTGGGGATCCCGGTAGCGGAACACCACCTCGGTGGTGGCCTGGCCATCGCCCGGCAGCAGGTTCTTGCGCGGAACCACCGAGACCGTCTCGGTCGGTTCGGGTTCTGCTGGCTGGCCGTCATCGTCTGGCGCAGAACTCCGGCTTTCCGGCCAGAAGTAGACCGGAGGGGCGAACATGTACAGGGTACGACCGGGCAATGCCCGCAGCAGCGTCGGCATGCCCAGGAAGCGGGGGTGCAGCTTGCGCATGGCTTCGATCTCGCGGGCGTCGGCCAGGTAGATGACCTCCCATCCGGCCTTGGCCTCGCCCAGGCTGTTCACGGCCACCTCGTCGCTGGAGCCCACCTGGAAGAGCTTGCCCTGCAGGTTGCCTCCCGAGCGGGTCAACTCCAAGGTCCATTCGGTGGCGCCGGTCACGTCCCGGCCCCGGAAGAATCCCTCCATGCTGCCCAGGGCTTCCTGGGGCACCTTCTGGACGGGAATCCGGACCTTGCCCAGGATCCCCTGGAACTCTGCGGTGACCAGCACCTCCGGGCGGCTGCCGTCCACCGAGGTCATCCCGCTGGCCGAGGGCCCCTCCCTGGCGGCCTGACTGGCCAGTTCCCGGATTCGCCGCTGCAGGTCCTCAGGGCTGCCGGGCGGGCCCTGGCGGGTCAGTTGCTGGATTCCCTCCAGGATCTTCTGGGTCAGTTGGATTGAACGTTGGAAGGTCTTGTTCTGGTCGTCCAGGATGGGGGCGGTCAGGCCGACCACGGCCACGCCGCCCTGCAGGGTGGGCTCGGGGTCGGAGAGGCGCCCGGCGTTCAGGGAAAGGCGCAGCGGCCCGGAGAGGTCGGTGCGGACCTCGCCCGCCTCGTCCCGGGCCGTGATCGTCAGCGTGACCTGGTCGTCGCCGTCGCCCAGGACCTGGGGCTTGGAGGCCTGTAGATGCAGGCGCGGCGGGGCCGCCAGGGCGGGCGCCACCAGGACCAGGAGGAGGGTCAGCAGGGTGGCGACGACCCTCATGGTGGGGCCTCGGGAGGGAAGTACTCGGGAAGCGAGTCGAATTGCACCTGGACGGGAGAGGGCGCCGGGGTGAAAAGCCACCATCCCGTGGCCACGAAGCCTCCGACCGTCAGCAGCAGCGTCAACAGCAGGCCCAGGCAGCAGCAACAGCAACAACGCGAGCGCTTGCGCGGGGCGGCGGGAGCGGGTGTGGGCGGGGCGGCCGGCGTGCTCACGACAGCGCCCTGCCGCAGGCCTTGCAGAATCGGGCATCCGGGGCATGGCCCTGCCCGCAGGCCGGGCAGAACTGACGGATCGGTGCCGGGGGACTGACGGGGAGGGCCTCGGCTGGCTGCCGGCCGGGGCGCCGTGCCCCGAGCAGGTCCTGGCCCAGGGTGGCCCGCAGGGGCGACAGGCGCAACCCGACGACGTAGAACGCGACCCCTCCCAGGAAGATCAGCGCCGCCACCTGAGGCCAGGAGGAGCCGGCCCCCAGGCGGGCCAAGCCCACGGCCAGGGGCAGACCTCCGGCCAGGAAGACCAGGTCGACGAACCAGGCACCCAGGGTCCGAGCCAGGCGAATCCCCCCTTTCCCGAAGGATCTGCGTCGACCTTTCTCGGGTTGGTTTCGGGAATCGGGGCCTCACGGCCTGCTTGATGCCCCTTCAGGGGCCGGGGTCATCAGGTCATCGGAAGATGTCCACACCGTGTAGTCGGAACATCATGAATGATGATTCCTGAGTACAGGTGTTTTTCATTATTTGGAAACAACTTGGAAATCTACTTATAACATGGTTGGGGGTGACTTTCCGGAAGTCCGAGAGATAGTACAGTGGAAACAGGGGTTAGGAGGATCGCGTCATGAATTTCCTTCAGTCAATCTTTCTCGGTGGTCTCGGGGGGCTGGGTTCCTTCGGTCTGCCTGGGATGGGCTTCAGTAGTCCTGGAATGCAGATGCTGCTGGGGAACATGCTGGGAGGGTCCTTCGTCAACGGTGGTTTCCAGATGCAGGGCGGCACCGCGCCGATGATGCAGCAGCTCCGTCAGGTCTTCGGGGGGCATCAGCAGCAGGGATCCCAGACCTTCTCGACGTGGCTGTCCAACCTGAATCGTCCCACCTTCCAGCCCGATGCCTCCAAGTCGCCCATCGAGCAGTACCAGAACCTGCATCGGTTCGCCCGTGAGAACGGGTCTCGGGATGGCACCCCCGTGGCGGATTGGACCGACTCCAAGCAGGACATGGCGGCCGCCAATCACCTGTCGGACCTGGTGGTCAAACAGGACAACATGCTTCTCGCTCGATTGAAGCAGGCTCCTCTGACCGAGCGGATGGCCGTTGCCGAAGAGAACGAGAAGTTGAGGGAACTGGCCGACCGTCGGGCCGCCGAAGGCCACCCCTTTTCCGGCGATGAGCATATGCGGGCCCGGGAGCAGTACATGGAGAAGCTCTACCAGGACGGCCGGATCGGCGCCGACCTGGGCGATGCCAACCGCGACCTGATGACCATTCACGGATGTTCGATGCAGACCTGGGCCAACATCTTCATGAAGAGCGGGTCCGACCTGCCGGACGGTGTGTCGGCTGATTGTGTCCGGCGCTCGCCCTACAACCCGCAGAACCTCCAAGCCCAGGCGCCCGGGCAGGATTCCCGGCATGCGGCCGCCTGACCGTGTTCAGCAGCAGTTCCACCCTGTCGGAAGCGATCGCCCTCCTCGAGCCCCTCGTCGAGCGACTCGAGGAGGGTGAGCCGATCCTGCATCAGGTCCATTTCTGCCTCGATCGCATGCTCTGGATGACCCGCCAGCCCGTGGCGGAAGACCTCTCAGAGGTCCGCACCCTGCTGGAGGGCCTCCATCGGGACCCCTCCTCCCACCGCGTGGCCCGTCTCCGCCAGGCGGCCGAGGCCCTGGGTCCTGGTGGCCCCACGGCCTCGGCCCGGGTCAATGCGCTCCTGGGTTCCGCAGTGACGGCTCTTCAGGGCGAGGCTCGGGAGGAGTTTGCTGCCCAGGTCGAGGCCTTCGGCTCGGAATTGGTGGAGCTGGCCTCCCTCTTCTCGAACCTCGGTGCGGGTGGCCCCTCGGAGGACTTCCGGGAAGTGGCCCGCAAGGGAGGACAACAACTCGAGGTGGTTCGGGTCGCCGTGGCCAAGGTGGAGGAGGCGGTTGCCCGAGGTTCCCAGGACGACATGCAACTTGCCGCGCAGGCCCTGGTCCTGGCCGTGAACTGCGTGGCCCAGTCCTTCCGTGACCTGGAGAGACTGCGAGCCCGGGAAGGCCGCGTGGCCTGCGTGCAGTGCGGGCATTCCAACGTCCCGGACCGGACCCGGTGCCAGGAGTGCGGGTCCCCCCTTCCCGCCACCAAGGTCGAGCAGGAGGGGCTTCTGGATATCCGGATCGGCGGGGATGGCGCTGCGGGCCAGACGCAGATGACCGAGAACCTGGCCAGGATCCTGCAGGCCTGCGAGGGGTATTGCCGCGGCACCCTGGAGGTCGACGCCTTCCTCCGGGAGGTGGTCTGGCTGGAGGACCTGTTGGCTCGGGCCCGGCGTCTGGGTCTGGGGGAGGACGAGGCGATCCGGCAGGCAGTCCAGGAGTTCCAGGCCGCCCTGGACCTGCTGCACCAGGGCGGTGACCACGAGGAACGCGGTCTGGTCGACACCGGTCGCCGCAGGCTGTGGGAGGCCGCCGGCAAGTTGCAGGCCTCGGCTTCGCCCTCGGCCTGAGGGCGGCAGAGCCGGGGCCGGTGCGTGCGGCTCCGGCTCTGCCGGTGGGGTCTCATTCCAGCAGTCGGAACAGCGCGGTCACCAGTGCCCCCAGGCCCACCAGTTGGAGGCCGAGCACCCGGCCGGTGCGGCGTTCCGCGCTGAGGCGGCAGGCCACCTCCTCCCGCAAGGCCCGGACCTGTCTTTCAGCCGAGTCGTCCCGGGTCGGGTCGGCCAGGGCCTCCAGTCGGTCCAGATGCGCAGCTCGTCCGTGGTCCAGCAGTCCGCTCATCTCCCTGGAGCTGCGACCTCGCTTCAACAGGCCGGCGGTGACCCCCAGGATGGGCAGGCCCAGCAGGGCCAGCCAGCCGGGCACCGGTACCTCCGACCGGAAGGCTGCGCCAGCAGCCATCAGCAGCAGCGCTCCACCGAACAGGGGCAGGGACCGGTTCAGGACCAGCCAGGGCAGCATCCGGTCCCAGCAGCGCTCGAAATCCACCAGGTCCTGCAGACCTGCGGCGAAGGCCTCCCGGGTTCCGGCTTGCCGGGCGCGTTCGGCAAGTTCGGTCAGGCGGGGCTCGGAGTGCCGGGGGAGGGGGCCCGAAGGCAGCCCCTCCCGGGCCAGCGTGGCCCATTGCAGGAGCAGGTGTCGGGAGAGGGGGGCGGGGCGCGGTACGCGGGTCAGGCGCAGGATCGCCAGCAACCCCAGGGGGCCCATCACCAACGAGACCAGGACCACCGGATAGCCCCGGCCGACCGCCACACGAGCGGCTGCGACGGCGCTGGCCAGCCAGACCACCGCCAGGGCCAGGCCGGGTTCGGCGAGCTCCACAACGGCAGGGTTCTTCACTGGCTCCTCGGGCCCTCTCCTCGGTCGCCACGCCGCCAGGGCCGGTCCTGCCCTGCTCGACTTCATCCAGGCGGATTCTGCGAGTGTCGTGCCGAACACGGCATGGTGCGCCACGGTTCGCCGACCGCGGGACGTAGCGTTGGACCTTGGGGGGCGCCGGGGCCTGCAGGACCCCGCGCTGGCGAAAGGCGAGGTGATGGATCGTGCCGATGGGCGGGATGGGGCAGCCGGCCTCTCCGATGATCGACGGTCAGGACGCCGAACCCAGGCTTGAGGGTGGCGTCGTCGGGCGGGTCGTCGCTCACGGAAGGGACCTGGGGCAGGACCTGTTGGACTGGCTCGACCTGAAGATCCAGGCCGAGCGGATGAAGATCCAGGATGCTTTGAATCAGAAGGTCAACCAGGCGGCCGACCTGGCCCTGGCCGGAGTCCTGGCAGGAATCGGGACCCTCTTCCTGCTGATCGCGCTGGCGCTGGGCCTGGGGGTCTGGTTGGGCCACCCGGCCTGGGGTTTCCTGGTGGTCGGCCTGGTCTTCGTGGCGGCCGGGGCGGTGATCCACGTCTTCAAACCGACCCTGAAGGACTTGCGGCAGCCTGCCCTGGTCAGGGAATCGGTCCTGTCGCCCAACGCTCCACAGGGCCGCCCCCATGTCGCCCCAGCCGTCGGGAAGGAGGTGTCGGATGCGCAGCCTGGACAAGGATGAGCTGCTGGCCCAGCTCGCCGAGAAGGAGCGTCGGATCAAGGGGCATCTGGATGGCCTCAGGGACGAAGGCGAACAGGTGACCCGCCTGCTGCAGGACGGGTTCGAGAAGCTTGGCGGGCAGATGCGCCTGGCTGGAGGCCGGGCTCAGGCCGTGGTTCCAGCCCTGGCGGGAGGCGGCCTGGCTCTGTGGCTGGTCGGCAGGACCGTGGCCGGCTTCGCGAGGCGTCGCAGACCCCGGCGACGCTTGGGCAAGCGCGAACTGGCACTCCTGATGGAGGCCATCTTCTATCATGTGCAGCATCCCGGGTCACTGCGCCCGGGTCCCGCGTTGCGGCCGGATCCCCCTGCTGTCGTCCCGCAGCGCAATGCCAGTCTCGCCGAGCTGTACCTGTTGCTGTTGGCCGCCGTCGCCGGGGCGGCGCTGAGTCACGTCCCCTGGCGCCGACTGCTTGAGTCGCTGCAGGGTTCCGAGTCCCAGGCTCCCCCCTCGGCCGCGCCGCCCGCGGAGGATTCGCAGGCTGTCGTGATGGGACGGCCTTGAGGCCGCCGGGGGGGGCGGAATCCGGGGGATCGGCCAGGGGCCTCGCCCGGCCCCGGCTGGGGTGGCTTCAGCCGGTCGGGGCCTTGGTGCAGGGTCTGCTGCGTCTTCGCTATCGCATCCAGGTGCACGGGCTGAGGCCGATCCTCCAGCGCGGTAACCGCGGGATCCTCTTTCTGCCGACGCACCCGGCGCTGATCGACCCCGTGATCCTGACGACGGAGTTGCTGTGGGACTTCCAGGCCCGGCCCTTCGCCGACCAGGAGTCGGTGGACCTCCCCGGGATTCGGTGGTTCGCCGGGCGGGTTGGAGCCTTCCTGATCCCCTCGGTGGCACGCCAGGGATCCCAGGCCCTGGAAGGCATCGAGGGCACCCTGCAGGACAGCATCCAGGCCCTGCGGGATGGGGACAACGTCATCCTCTACCCGGCAGGGGGAATCCTGCGCACCCGCCACGAGGTGGTGGGAGCCACCCGTGCTGTGGCCAGCATCCTGCAGGCGCATCCCGAGGTTCGGGTGGTCCTGGTCAAGACCCGGGGGCTGTGGGGGTCCGCCTTCAGCAGGGTCTACGGCCACGATCCCGACATCCGCCGGATCCTGCGACGTGGGCTGGCCAGCCTCCTGGTCAGCTTCGTCTTCTTCATGCCACGGCGCCAGGTCGATCTGACCTTTGAAGAGCCCGACGACCTCCCGCGTGCGGCCGACCGCCTGGTCCTGAATGCCTGGTTGGAAGCCCGCTACAATCAGGATGCACCGCCTGCCAGGTACGTGCCCTATACGCCCTGGGAGGGCGGTGGGTCTCGGGAACTGCCGGAACCCGTCCGGGTGGGCGGCGCAGGTGCCGTCGCCGACGTCCCAGCCGCGACCCGCCAACTGGTCGAGGCTCATCTGACGGAGGTGACCGCGGTGGCGGGGCTGCAGGATTCCCAGGAACTGGCTCGGGACCTGGGGATGGACAGCCTGTCCCGAGCCGAATTGCTGGACTGGTTGCATGTCGAGTTCGGCTTCCCGATGGGCAACACGGATTCTGTACGCACGGTGGCCGACGTCCTGCTGGCGGCGTGCGGCGAGTTCGCCTCCGGTTCGGACGTGCCGGTGCACCCTCCCCCGGCCCGTTGGTTCCAGGATCAGGCGGACCGGAACCTGTCGTTTCCCCCCTCCGTCAGCACCATCACCCAGGCGTTCCTGGCGGCTGCACGTCGGGCGCCAGACCGGGCGGCCGTGGCCGATGCATCCAGTGGGGTGAAGACCTCCAGGGATCTGGTCGCGGGTTTGCTGGCGCTGCAGCCGGCCCTGCGTGCCCTGCCTGGCGAGCGGGTGGGTGTGATGCTGCCGGCCACGGTGGCGGCGTGCCTCGCCTACCTGGCCGTTCTCTTCTCGGGCCGCACGCCCGTGCTCTTCAATTGGACCGTCGGACGGCGTACCCTAGTGCATGGGTTGGAATTGACCGGGGTGCAGGCGGTCCTGACCGTCAGGCCCCTGGTGGCCGCCTTGAAGCAGCAGGGGGTGGATCTGGCAGGGGTGGAGGAGCACCTCGTCTTCTTGGAGGACCTGGGGGCCGGCCTGGGCAGGGGGGCGAGGTTGTGGGCGTGGATCAGGAGCTACCTGTGGTGGCGCTCGCTGCAGACCACCCGGGTTCCTCCGGTAGCGGCCGTCCTCTTCACCAGCGGCTCGGAGAGCCTTCCCAAGGCCGTGCCCCTGACCCACGCCAATATCCTGGCCGAGCTTCGTGACATCCTGACCATGGTGGGAGATGCCGTCTCGGGGCGCGACCGTCTGCTGGCGATCCTGCCTCCCTTCCACTCCTTCGGCCTGGCTGCCAACGTGATTCTCCCGCTGGTCGCCGGCCTTCCGGCGGTCTACCATCCCAATCCGACCGACGGTCCCGCCCTGGCCCGGATCCTGGCGGCCTATCGGGCCACGGTGATCCTGTCCACCCCGACCTTCCTGGCCGGCATGCTGCGCGCAGCCACCTCGGACCAGGTGGCCTCCCTGCGTCTGGCGGTGACCGGCGCCGAGGAGTGTCCCTCCCGGGTCTACCAGTTGCGGGACGAGCGCTGCCCCCGGGCACTGTTGCTGGAGGGCTACGGGATCACCGAGTGCGCGCCGGTGGTCAGTCTGAACCTGCCCCAGGATCCGCGTCCGAATACCCTGGGGCGCCTTCTGCCCTCGCTGGAGCACGCCCTGGTCAGCGTCGACACCGGCCAGGCGGTCGGCCCGGACGAGCCGGGGTTGCTGTTGCTGCGCGGTCCCACGATCTTCCCAGGCTACCTGGGTGAAGCCCCCGACCCCTTCGTCGAGCATGATGGCCGCCGCTGGTATCGCACGGGGGACCTGGTGCGCCGCAGCTCGGAGGGGATCCTCACCTTCTGCGGTCGTCTGAAGCGGTTCGTGAAGTTGGGGGGGGAAATGGTCTCGTTGCCCGCCGTGGAGGCCGTGCTGCACAGAGCCTTCCCTGGGGGCGAAGAGGGGCCCTCGCTGGCGGTGGTGGCCACCGAGGGCGAACGGCCCGAGTTGGTGCTGTTCACGACCCTGGACCTGGACCGGCAGCGGGCCAATGATGCCCTTCGTCAGGCGGGCCTCTCGGGGCTGCACAACCTGCGCCGGGTCCAACGCCTGGAGGCCCTGCCCTTGCTGGGCAGCGGTAAGATCGACTACCGCAGCCTGCAGGCCAGATTGGAGTAGGCCTGTCCGAGGAGCCTCCCGTCCCGAAACGCGCCGTGCGCCCTCCGGGGGCCTGACATCCTGTGTCGGGGCCATCCCCTAGGCTGGGGGTAGTGCCGTACCAGGGTCGCTGACCGACTCCTCGTCGTCGGCCGAGCCTGGCGCGCCTCAGAAGGGGGTGCATGAGCTTGGAGACCCGCACAGCCTTGCCGGAGTTGTTGCCGGCGCGGATGCTGAACGAATTCGTCTACTGCCCGCGGTTGGGGTTCCTGGAGTGGGTCGAGGGGGAATTCGCTGACAACCACTACACCGAGGACGGACGCTTCCAGCATCGCCGCGTGGATCGCGGAAGCGGACACCTGGCGGCGCCGGAACCTGGCACCGATGAGGATCCCGAACGACCCCAGGTGGCGCGTTCGGTCACCATGTCGGCGGCCAGTGAGGGCCTCATCGCCCGGATGGACGTCGTCGAGGCCTGTGGCACTGAGGCGACCCCCGTCGACTACAAGAGGGGTTCGGTTCCGGACATCCCCGGGAACGTCTACGACCCCGAGCGCGTGCAACTGTGCGCCCAGGGCCTGGTCCTGCGCGAGAATGGCTTTGTCAGCCAGGGGGGCTGGGTCTGGTTTGCCTCCTCCAGGCGAAGGGTCTGGGTCGCCTTCGATCCGGAGCTGGTGGAGATGACCCGTCAGGCGGTGCGGGACTTCCGCAGGGTAGCCGAGGCCGGGGTCCGGCCGCCCCCGTTGAACCACAGTCCCAAGTGCGGCGGCTGCTCGCTGTCGGGGATCTGTCTGCCGGACGAGGTCGACTTGCTGCGCGGGGAACCGGAAGAACCGGGTGCCGGTCGCGGCGAGGTCAGGCGTCTGGTCCCCGCCCGCGACGAGGCCCTGCCTCTGTACCTTCAGAAGCAGGGGCTGTATCTGGGCCTGAGCGGCGAGACCCTCCAGGTTCGCGAGAAGGGCCAGCAGGTGGGGGAGGTGCGCCTGATGGACGTCTCCCAGGTCAACCTCCTGGGCAACATCCAGGTCAGCACCCAGGCGGTGCGCGAACTGTGCAGCCGGGGGATTCCGGTGAACTACTTCTCCTATGGGGGGTGGTTCTGCGGGACCGTGCAGGGGCCTGCGCACAAGAACGTCCTGCTTCGTCAGGCCCAGTTCCGTGCGGCAGCGGACCCCGAACGCTGTCTGGAGGTGTCCCGGGCCCTGGTGGTGACCAAGATCCTGAACTGTCGGACGATGCTTCGGCGCAATCTGGATTCACCCGCGGCCGACCTGCTGGCCGAACTGAAGGAGTTGTCCGGTCAGGCGCGCCGGGCCGCCAGCCTGGAGACGCTCTTGGGCCTGGAGGGCTACTCGGGGAAGCTCTACTTCCAAGCATTCCCGGGCCTGTTCAAGAAGGCCGGGTTGTCCTTCGACTTTTCTGGCCGGAATCGCCGTCCGCCCTTGGACCCGGTCAACGCGATGCTGTCCTTCGCCTATTCGTTGTTGAGCCGCGATTTGACGACCACCCTGCAGGGGGTGGGTTTCGACCCCTACCAGGGCTTCTATCATCAACCTCGGTATGGAAGGCCTGCGCTGGCCCTGGACCTGATGGAGCCCTTCCGCCCGTTGATCGCCGATTCCACGGTTCTGTGGTGCATCAACAACGGGGTGCTGGCTCCCGCGGATTTCGTCTTTGCGGCTGGGGCCTGCAACCTGGGTGCGCCGGGCCGGAAGTCCTTCCTTCAGGCCTTCGAAAGACGGATGGACGAACTGGTGACCCACCCGGTCTTCGGCTACCGCTTGAGCTACCGCCAGTTGCTGGAGGTCCAATCCCGCCTCTTCGGTCGCTACCTGACCGGTGAGGTCCCCGAGGTCCCCACGTTCCGAACCCGCTGAGTCATTGGAGGAGTCGTGCGTCGAGATTATCTGGTGGCCTATGACATCTGTGATCCTGGTCGACTGCGCAGGGTCTATCAGGTCATGCGCGGCTTCGGTGACCACCTGCAGTATTCCGTGTTCCGGTGCGCCCTGACCCACCGGGAGAGGATCCAACTGGTGGCGAAGCTCACCGAGGTGATCCATCACGGGCAGGACCAGGTGATGCTGGTGGACCTGGGGGGCGTGAGTCCCCGATCGCGCCGCCGTTTTCGGACATTGGGTCTGCCCCTGGTCAACACCGAGCGCTGCACCTTGGTGTTCTGAGCTCTTTGACAACAACATCCCTGCGAGCGCGTCTGTGATGCGCAATCCCGGGGGGGCACTCGCTCGCCTCCAATGCCGCGATCTTCTGGGCCATAGGCTCCTTCTCCCAGGAGGGATCGGTCCGCGGACGTGGAACGCTATTCAAAGCGAGCTGGCTTCTCGCAACCCGCCACCCAAGCCCCGGCTGGACCCGCCGTGGTGCAAGAGGCGGTCCCCGCGCCCATTGAGGCGCGGCCCCATTGAAGCACCCGTATCCCGGTCATAAAGCGAAAGACTACTCAGTCCCCGCGCCCATTGAGGCGCGGCCCCATTGAAGCGAGCTGGTTGTCTGGCTTCCCGAATTCCATCTGACTAGTCCCCGCGCCCATTGAGGCGCGGCCCCATTGAAGCCTGGAGGAAGGCCTCGCTCGCG
>CAZQPM010000058.1:0-15431 GCA_964595195.1 uncultured Burkholderiales bacterium
GACGTGGACAACGACAGCGCCCTGGTAGGCCAGATCCCCTTCAGCGACTTCGGCGAGGCGCTGGACCCGCCGTCGGCCGACGTCACCGCCCACGTCGTCGAGGCCCTGGCCAGCCTGGGCCGGGACATGAGCGACCCGGTCGTGGCCCGGGCCGTGGACTACCTGCGCCGCGAGCAGGAGGCCGATGGTAGCTGGTTCGGCCGCTGGGGCGTCAACCACGTCTACGGCACCGGCGCGGTCCTGCCCGCCCTGCAGGCGGCCGGTGAGAACATGGAGGCCGACTACGTGCGCAGGGCCGCCCGCTGGCTGGTGGACAGGCAGAACGGCGACGGCGGCTGGGGCGAGACCTGCGCCTCCTACATGGACCCCGCGCTGCGCGGCGTGGGCCCCAGCACCTCCAGCCAGACCGGATGGGCCCTGATGGCCCTGCTGGCGGTGGGCGGACGCGACCACGACGAGGCCATCCGCCGGGGCCTGGACTACCTGATGCGAACCCAGCGCCCCGACGGAACCTGGGACCAGGACCACTACACGGGCACGGGCTTCCCGGGCTACGGCCTGGGCGCCAGGGCCGACCTTTCCAGGGGCCGGACCCTGGACCAGGGCAAGGAGCTGGGCCGGGGCTTCATGCTGAACTACGCGATGTACCGCCACGACTTCCCGTTGATGGCCATGGGCCGGGCCCGCCGACACCTGGGGTGACCCGGGACCCGTCGCCCGAAGACCCGACGCCCACCGCCTCCCCTGGGGGCGGATCCGACCACGGGGGCGCGGAGGGTCCGGCCCGGGACGGGCGCTGGTTCTTCTGGCCCGACGCCCTGGCCCTGGTGGCGATGGTGCTGTGGCTGGCCCTTCCCGCGGGCGAGTGGAGTCGGCGCTGGCTGCTGCTGCCCCACGGGGATGGGGCCTACCACCTGCTGAACATCCTGGCCCTGCAGGAGCAGTTCCTGCGGGGAGGGGGGCCCGGCATCCTGCTCCTGTGGACCGACCCCCAGTCCTACCCCCCCCTGCCCCACGCCGTCCCCGCTCTCCTGGGAGCGCTGCTGGGAGGACTGGACTACGCCGGGATGGCCCACCTGCAGTTCCTGTGGGTAGGCGTGCTCACCCTGGCCACCTACGTCCTGGCCCTGCACGTCTTCGGCGCCGGTCCCGCTCGGAGCGGACGCCGCGTGGGTCTGGTGGCCGCCCTGCTGGTGACCTTCGCCCCGACGACCCTGGCCTACGTGCCCGAGTTCCTGCAGGAGCTGCCTGTCGCCGCCATGCTGATGGTCGCCCTGGCCAGCCTGGCCTGGGCCCGGGACCTGGACCGGACCGGTCCGGCCTGGGTCGCCGGGATGGCCGTGGCGGGCCTGCTGCTGACGAAGGCCTCGGGCCTGCTGTACCTGGCCCCCGCCCTGCTGTGCCTGACCGTCCGGGTCCTGCGGGCCCGACCTCCCCGCGAAAGACTCCGGGCCCTGGCGCTTCTGGCCCTGCTGGCCCTGGGCCTGGCGGGCGCCGCCGGCCTGGCGCTGCGATTCCCGCTTCCCCGGGTGGAGGCCCTGGGCTGGCTGCGGCCCGGGCCCTTCGGGTTCATGCTGGCCGGCCTGGGGGCGGGGTGTCTGACCCTGCACCTCGTGGCCCGGGCCCTGCTGGACCCCGGCCCGGCCCGCAACCTGGTCCTGTCGGCCCTGGTCGCCGCCTTCCTGACCGCCCCCTTCTACCTGGCCCACGTCGGCGACTTCGCGCAATACCTCCGCGATCACGAGGCCACCACGACGACGCCCGGGGATCTGGACTACGTCGAATCCTTCCTGCCCCAACCGTTGATCCTGGGCGAGGCCGTGGGCATCCCCGTGGCCCTGCTGGTCGCGGCCTCCCTGGTCTGGTCGGCCGCCGCCGGCCCCCGCAACAGCCTGGGCCTGGTCGGGTTGCCGCTGCTGGGAGGCCTGGCGGCCCGGCAGTTCCTGCGCCTGGTCGATTATCGCTACGTCCTGCCGGGACTTCCGCTGGAGATCCTGACGACCACCGGATGGCTGCTGACGGCCCGGCCGACCCGGGCACCCGCCACGGCCCTCTTGGTGGCCCTGGGTCTGTGGAACGCCGCGGTCTGGACGACCGGAGGGCCCGAACCCCGACTGCCCGGCCACGTCGGCGAGGCACGCCAGGCCTGGCCCCAGGACATGCCCGAGCTGGCCCGGTCCCTGGCCCGCGAATTGGGGCCGGGCCCTCACGCGATGTGGACCCTGTGCCCCTGGCAGGCCAACCCCAGCCACGCCCTGCAGGTCACGGCCTTGCTGGAAGGGCTGCCCCTGGTGGTGCGCCAGGGGCCGGGCGATCCCCGTCAGACGCACGCCCGAGGGGCCTGGGTCTCGGTCACCCGCACCGTGTCGCTGCTGGAGCCGCGCCTGTCGAGGCCGCAGTTGCAGGCCCTGTCGGCGGGCTCCCCGGAGGTGACCTCCCCGGCCTGGCTGTTGGTGCTGGGCCCGACGGGCTGGGCCCCCTCGCTCCCCGAGGCGCCCGCTGGCCTGGGCCCGGCCCGCGAGCTGCCAGCCCCGGCGGGGATGCAGGCCTGGCTGTATCCCTGGCGGCCGGCCCTGCCCGACGAGGAGGCCCCCGGTGCCCCGGTCCGGCGGCAGCCGGCAGGCCCACCCGCACCCTGAAGCGAAGGGCAGGAAGGTGCGCTGGATCGACTCCGTCCCCGGCCTCGAGGCGGCCAAGAACGCCGGGGCCTTCCACACCGTAGAAGCTGACGCCGAAGACCTGGGCATGCGTCTGGAAGTGGCCTGGGTCCTGACGGACTCGATCCGCACCCTGGTCGCCGTCCGCGTGGAGGGGTCCGAGACCGGCAGGCAGGTCACCCGGGCCTGGCTTACCGACGACCGGAACGGAGCCCACCCCCTGCTGGACATCCTGGAGCTGTCGCCCGAGGGCGCGGCCCTGGCCGGTCACCCCCAGCACCGCGACCTGCTGGTCTTCGGCGCCGTGGCTCCGGAATCCGGGCGCCTGCGCCTGGAGGTCCAGCGCCTGGAAACCGCAGTTCCAGGACTCCTCCTGTGCTCGCCCCTGGTGGACCCCTTCAAGACCCTGGATGAGGACCTGGCCCTGCAGGTCATGGCCTGGGAGAGGCCCGAGGACCCCATGGCCTGGGTGCCACCCGGCACCGCCGAGGGCTGCTGGGCCGTGGAGATCGAGCGGGATCCCCAGCCGGCCTGGCCGGACCTTCGATCCATCGACCTGGACCGGTTCCACACCCTGGGCGCGACCCGCCTGCACCTGCTGCGCCTGGAGGAGGGGTTGACCGGGTGGCGCCTGTACTCCCGGATCGAGGGGCCACAGCCCCCTCCGCCCTGGCCCGAGCAGGCCGAGTGGCTGCGCGGGGCCCGGCGACCGGAACACCTCCTGCACTTCCTGAACGAAGGGTTGGAGGACGGCCTGGCTCCTTTGAAGGAGGCCCCCAGCCTGCGCCTCCGTCTGAGATCCGGCGACCAGACCGTCCCCTGCGAGCGGCGCAGTGGACCCTGGGGCCCGCTCAGGGACCGGTTCTACGACTTCTTCCCGGCGACGCCGACCCCCCCCGAATCGCTGCTGGCCGACCAGATCCTGGGCGTCCCGCTGGCCGAGCCCTGGGTCTACGAGTTCCACCCCAAGCTGGTGGACGACCCCCGGGCCCGGGTGGCCGGCCCCCATCTTCCCTTCCAGTTCCAGGCCGAGGTCTGGATCGAGCCGCTCTACTACCAGGAGGACTTCATGCTGCTGGCGCCCCGGGTCTCGGTCCTGCCGGGCCCGGTGGCCGAAGCCTGGGCGGCCCGCTGCCGCATCCTGGACCTGGAGGGGAACACCTACGACTGCCAGGGCCAGGCCTGGGCCGCCCTGCCGGGGGGGCAGGGAAACCTCTACGGACTGCAGTTCCCCCCGTTGCACCGCCTGGTGACGCGCGCCCGGTTGGAGGTGGACTCGGTCGACCTGCTGCTGGCCACCCCGCTGGAAGTCCCCTGCGCCCACGCCTCCCAGACCAACCCCGGGGACTGAAGGGGCGAGGCTCCGCGAACGCGGTCCCCAGGCCGGCCGGGATCGACCCCCGACCCCGAGCCGCTCGAACCCTCCGTCCGACCCGGCTCCTGTGGGCCCCCGGGGCGACGTCCTCACCAGCCATGCCCCAGGATTGGATGGTCAGGCACCCTCCAATTGGTGGTTGATCTCGGCCAGGAAAGGTTGGATACTGACTTTGGCTGCTTGCCAAGGAGGAATTGGATGGCCGACTCGCACCACAACCCCACGCTGGGCCTGCGCCTGGATCGGGACACCGAGGTCCCCCTCTTCCGGCAGATCAGCCAGGGGATACGCCAGGGAATCCTGGCGGGCGAGTTGGAGGTTGGCCTGCGCCTGCCGCCCGAGAGGCTGCTGGCCCGCGCCCTGGGGGTCAACCGCAGCACGATCCTGTCGGCCTACCGGGAACTGAAGGATGACGGCCTGGTCGAGGGCCATGTCGGCCGCGGAACTCGGGTGGTTCCCCGCAGCGCCGCCATCGTCACCCAGGCCGTCTCGCCCTGGCAACCGACCCCCGGCCCCCACCTGGCCGCGATCTCCGACCCCCTGATCCGGGACCTCTTGGACTCGGATCACCGGGACACCATCTCGCTGGCCCTGGGTGCCCCTGCGCCGGACCTGATGCCGATGGACCTGCTGGCCGAGGTGCTGAACCGCCTGCCGGCCGAGGTCGGAGCCGAGCTGGCCCTGCACTCGCCGACCGAGGGGGTTCCGGCCCTGCGTCAGGCCCTGGCCGGCTACCTGGAAGGCCGGGGAATCCCTTGTGCGCCGCGCGAGATCCTGGTCACCGCGGGCTCACAGCAGGGGCTGGACCTGGTGGCCCGGGTCTTCCTGGCAACCGGTGACACGGTGCTGGTCGAGGAGCCCACCTACCTGGGGGCCCTGCAGGTCTTCCGCCGGGCCGGAGCCCGCTTCATCAGCGTCCCGGTCGATGAGGAGGGCCTCCGGGTCGACCTGCTGGAGCCCATCCTGGCCCGGGTCCGCCCTCGCCTGCTGTACACCCAGCCGACCTTCCAGAATCCCAGCGGGGCCCTGATGAGCCTGCCCCGACGGCGGCGTCTGCTGGAACTGGCCCGCCAGCACCAGTTGCCCATCCTGGAGGAGGACGTCTACGGTGAGATCCGCTACGAGGGCCCGGCCCTGCCCGGCCTGCGGGCCCTGGACCCCACCGGGCAGGTCCTCTACGTGGGCAGCTTCTCGAAGACCCTGAGCCCCGGCCTGCGCGTCGGCTGGCTGAACGGACCGGCGGCAGCCATCCGCCAACTGGCCGTGGCCCGACAGACCGTGGACATGCATACCGCCACGCTGAACCAGTGGCTGGTCCAGCGCTTCCTGGCCGAGGGCCTGCTGGCCCGCCACGTCGAGCGGCTCCGCCAGCAGTACGCCCTGCGCCGCGACGCCCTGCTGACGGCCCTGCTCCCCCTGGCCCGTCAGGGGTTGACCTGGACCCACCCGGAGGGGGGCTACTACGTCTGGTGCCGCCTGCCCGACGACGTCTCGCTGCCGCGCCTGGCGGCCGAGGCCGCCCGCCAGGGCGTGGCCTTCCTGCCGGGCACGGTCTGCTCGGCCGACGGCAGCACCACCCGGCACCTGCGCCTGAACTTCACCGCCTTGCCGCCTGAGCGGCTGCGGGAGGGGGTCGCCCGACTCTCCCGTGCTCTGGAGGCGGCCCGGTCCCGGAATCGGGAACCGGCCGCCGCGGGCGAGACCCACCAACCGCTGGTCTAGAACGCCCGGCGAGTGCGGCCGGGCCCTCAGTCGAGCGAGAACCCCAAAGAACCCCAAGGGAGCATGCTGAGATGGAGTACCGATTTGCCCGCCGGATGGCGGGGATGAGCGCATCCGAAGTCCGCGAGATCCTGAAGGTCCCCGAGATCCTGTCCTTCGCCGGTGGGCTGCCAGCCCCCGAGCTGTTCCCCACCGAGGAACTGGCCGTCCACTCCCGGGCCCTGCTGGAGGAAGAGGGTGTCCGCGCCCTGCAGTACGCTCCCACCGAAGGTTACCGTCCCCTGCGCGATTGGATCGCCGAGCGGATGAACAAGGGTTGGGGAACCTCGGTGGACGCCGACGAGATCCTGATCACCAGCGGCTCCCAGCAGGGATTGAACCTGACCGCCACGTTGTTCCTGGACGAGGACGACCTGGTGTGGTGCGAGAGCCCCACCTACCTCGCCGCCCTGGGGGCCTTCAAGGCCAGCATGCCGCGCTTCCAGGAGATGCCCACGGACCAGGACGGCGTGATCCTGGAGGGCTTGGAGGAGCGCCTGCAGCGCGATCGCCCCAAGCTGGTCTACGTCATCCCCACCTTCCAGAACCCTTCCGGCCGCACCTGGTCCATGGAGCGCCGGCGCGGCTTCATGGAGCTGATGACCCGCTACGAGATCCCCGTCATCGAGGACAACGCCTACTACGAGGTGTGCTTCGATCCCGTGGAATACACCTCGCTGAAGAGCTTCGACCCCAAGGGCCTGGTCGTCTCGCTGGCCAGCTTCTCCAAGGTCCTGTGCCCGGGCCTGCGCGTGGCCTGGATCGCCGCCACCAGGGAGGTGATCAACCGCTACGTGATCATCAAGCAGTCCACCGACCTGCAGACCTCGAACTTCAACCAGATGCTGATCTACCGGTATCTGAAGGCCAATGACTTCGAGGCTCGCCTGAAGCTGATCCGGGATACCTACCGCCCCCGGCGCGACGCCATGGTGGCCGCCCTGGAGGAGGAGTTGCCCCACGGCATGACCTTCACGCGTCCGGCCGGCGGGATGTTCCTGTGGCTGGAACTGCCCCAGGGCGTCGACGCCCACTCGCTGCTGCAGCGCTGCCTGGCGGCCCAGGTGGCCTTCGTGCCCGGCTACGCCTTCTTCCCCGAGAACGGCAAGCACAACACCGCGCGCCTGAACTTCTCGAACCTGCCCCCCGAGAAGATCCGCTACGGCGTGCACGTCTTCGCCCGTTGCCTGGCCGAGGAGATGGAGGCCAGCGCCGCACAGAACCGGCCCGCCCTGGCCGCTCGCGACTGACCCCCGGCGCGCCAGGAACCCAGCGGAGGTCCGCCCGGTCTGCCCGGGTCGGGCCTCCCGGCTTGTCGGGGGGGCGACGGAACCCTGGGCACAGGATCCTCGGCCCGGAACGAGAACGCTGCCCCGTGTCGCCGCCGCTCCTCTCCACGATCCCGGAGGTCGCCGTCACCGGATGGTCCGGCCGGCGCCCGGCGCGGACCCGGATCCTGAGTCCCACCGGAGCCCAGGTGCCCACGGTGGCGGCCGCCGAGGAGAGCCCGTGGATCCCCCGGGGGGGCGGCAACAGCTTCGGAGACTGCGCCTACGTCAGCGGCGGGGTGACCCTGAGCAGTCAGAGGCTGGACCGCATCCTGGAAGTCGATGCCTCGCGCGGCCTGGTCCTGGGCGAGGCCGGGGTCACCAACGGGGCGCTCTTCCGGCTGCTGGAAGGCCCGGACCTGCGGCACTGGACCTTGCCCGTGGCAGGGGGCACCGGGCGGGTCACCCTGGGCGGCGCGGTGGCGGGTGACATCCACGGCAAGGACCACCCCTCCCGGGGAAGCTACGGCAACCACGTGACCGGACTGCTGGTGGCGACCGCCTCGGGCCAGGAGGTCTGGTGCTCGCCGGAACTCCACCCGGACCTCTTCCAGGCCACCATCGGCGGCATGGGGCTGACCGGCTTCATCCGCCAGGTCCGCCTGCAACTGGTCCCCGCCCCAGGGGGTCGGGCAGGCCAGGTCCGGGCCATGACCCGCCCGATCCCGGATGTCCGGGCGCAGGGCCTGCGCATCTTCGAGGAGGAGCCCGCCGATCTGAAGATGGCCTGGATCGACCTGGCCTCGGCTCGACCCCGGGGTATCCTGCACTACGCCCGCTTCACGGAGCTTCCCCCCCGTCCCGCCCGCCGCCGGCTGAACCTGCCGATCCCGCGCCTGGCGATGCTGAATCCCTGGACGGCGCCGCTGGTCAACCGGGCCATCTACCGGGCCCACCGCAACCTGGACCGGGTGATCCGCCTGGTCGAGGCCCACTATCCCCTGGACTCGATCCCGGGATTCCAGAGGGCCTATGGCCCCCGAGGCTTCGTGGAATACCAGTTCGTGGTGCCCCGCGAGCGGGGCCAGGAGGGCCTGGAGGCCCTCCTGGAGGCCTCCCGGCAGACCCCGGCCTTCCATACCGTCCTCAAGCGCTTCGGCTCGCGCCCCCCCGCGGGTCTGCTCTCCTTCGCCCGGGAGGGGTTCACCTTCACCACCCTCTTCGCCGTGACGCCGACGGTCCATCCGGTCCTGGAGGGCCTTACCCAGCGGGTATCCGGCCTGGGAGGAGGCCTGAACCTGACCAAGGACAGTTGCCTGTCCGGCCGGCAATTCCAGGACCTGCAGCCGAACCTCCCGGCCTGGCGCCGGATCGCCCGACAGTGGGACCCGCAGGGGCGCATCCAGTCCGACCTGTCGCTGCGCCTGGGGCTCAAGCCGTGGTGAGAAGGGAATGGTGAGCCGGGCCGGCCCTGATCGGGCCCTCCCGCGCCATTCCTCGGCCCTGGGCCCGGCGGATTTCCTGTCCCTGGTCAGCCGGCGCCGGACCGACCTGGCCCAGGCCTGGGCCGGGAAGCTGGGGGCCGCGCGCCTCCTGCCCACCCCCACCGGCCGGCACGCCCTGTGGTGGTTCCTGGAGCACGCGGGCCTGAAGGCCGGTGACGGCGTCCTGCTGGCCGCCTACAACTTCTACCCCCTGGTGCAGATCCTGGTGCAGAGGGGTCTGGTCCCGGTCTTCGTGGATGTCGAGCCCGGCACGCTGACCATGGATCCCGGGGACCTGGCCGACCGCACCACCGAGCGCTGCCGGATGGTGCTGCTGACCCACATGTTCGGCCACCCCGCCGACCTCGACCGGATCGGCGCCTTCTGCCGCCAGCGCGGCCTGCTTCTCTTCGAGGATTGCGCCCACGCCCCGGGCACCCTGCACCGGGGCGCCCAGGTCGGCGCCGCCGGCCAGGCTGCCCTGTTCAGCTTCGGGGTCTACAAGATCCTCAACGCCCTGGGCGGGGGGATGCTGGCCCTCACGGGGCCGGGTTCGGATGGCATCCCGGACTTCCGCTGCCCCACCCGCCAGGGCCCGGGAAGTCTGCTGGAACCGATCCTGCGATTGCTCTTCACCCTGGGCTCGACGCCGGCCGCCTACGGCCTGACCCTGGGCCCCTTCCTGCGCGGGTGCGCCCGCTTTGCCCCGGGCCTGGCCCACACCCTGGACCCCTCCGAGAACGACCCGAGCTACCACTTCCAACCCGCCGGACGGGCCCCGTTCCGCCCGTTCATGGCCGAGATGGTGCGCCGCCAGGTGGCCCGTCTGGAGGACAACGTCCAGCGGCGCCGGGACGTGGTCCAGGGAATCCGCACCCGGTTGGGCGACGCGGCCGAGAGCCTCTGGTTGACCCCCGACCGCTACGGGCGTTCCAACGCCTCCTACCTGGGAGTCCGCCTGCCCCGCGCCAGGGAAGCGGCGGCCCTGGCCCTGGCCCGGGGGGTCGGCTGCCGATTGCGCGAGTACCTGGACTGCTCGCGCCTGCCCCAGTTCGCCGCGTGGGCTGCCGATTGTCCCCAGGCGCAGGCCGCCGAGCGCGAAATCCTGCGATTGCCCAGCTATCCGGGGATGCCCCCCCGGGACCAGGAGCGGGTCGCCCGGGCCCTGAGGGACCACCTGGACCGGGCCTGAAGGCCCGGAAACGGCCTGGAGGTCGCCCCAGGGGCCTCCGAAGACCGCAGGTCCGAGCCCCGGTCCTACCTCGGAATTCCCCCCGCCCACGAAGGTCTCAGCCGCCCATCCAACTGCGGAAGTCCAGCCGCTTGAGGATGGCCCGGGGCTTCATCTGCCGAAGGTTGGCCCAGACCACCTCGGGGCGCAGGTAGAACTCCAGGAAGGCCCGCCGGCGCAGGGCCTCGGCCCGTTCCGCGGAGAGACCCGGCAGGTCCAGCAGTGCCTTGGGAAAGTCGTAGTCGACCCAGTCGACCTGCCGCAGCCACCCCTCGCGCTGGGCCAGGGAGGCCAGTTCGGTACCCGGATAGGGCACGGCGCAGTAGAACTGGGCGTAATCGCAGTGGCGTCGGGCGAAGACGCGGGTGGCCCGGGCGCTGTCCTCGGTCTCGCCGGGAAGGCCCACCACGAAGTGGCCCATGACCCGGATGCCCGCCCGGCGCATGGCCTGCGCGGCGCGGACGCCGTCCTCCACGCGCAGGCCCTTGCGAGACCCATCCAGGATGGCCTGGGAGGCCGACTCCAGGCCCAGCGTCAGCATGAAGCAGCCGGCCCTGCGCATCAGCGCCAGCAACTCGTCATCCAACTGGTCGGCCCGGGCCGCACCCATCCAGACCACGTCGACCTTCTCGCGGATCAGCGCCTGGCACAGCTCGACCAGGGCCTCCCGCTGGAACGAGACCATCTCGCCCCAGAAGATGAAGTGGCGGATGCCGTGGTCGCGCACGCAGACGCGGATCTCCTCCAGCACGCTCCCGGCCGAGCGCCGGCGCTCGCGGCGACCGTAGTACAGGGGAGCCAGGCAGAAGGTGCAGGCGTGCGGACAGCCCCGGCTCAGGGACAGCATGGTCAGGGGCTCTCCGGTCAGGGGAAAGCGGAACAGGTGAGGCGGGATCGAGGCCCGGTCGGGAAGCGGCAGGCTGTCCAGGTCCTCGACCAGGGCCCGGTCGGGGGCGACGCGCACCCGACCCTCCTCCCGCCAGGCCAGCGAGGGCAGGCCCGAACCGTCCCCCCCCTGGGCCAGGTCCTCGGCCAGCAGCACCACGGCCCGTTCGGGCTCGCCGACCACCGCGTAGTCCAACCCGGGGAAGGCCTGCATGCACTCGGCGGGCAGGAGCGTCGGGAACACGCCCAGGGCCACCGTGCGCAGACCCGGCTGCTGGTCCCGGCAGGCCTGCGCGAAGGCCATGTCCGAGCGGATGGAGGGAAAGGCCGTGTTCAGGACCAGAAGGTCGGCCGCGACCTCGCCGGCCAGGCGCAGGGCGCGCTCCCAGGAGAAGTCCTGGGCCACGGCGTCCACCAGGCGCACCTCGAACCCCTGCGCTCGCAGGCTGGAGCTGAGGTACATCAGGGTGATCGGCGGAAAGAGCTCGGTCCAGGAGGAACGCGACTGCATGCAGCGCCCTTCCCGGATATAGGAGGACCCGTCCGAGGCCGGAGGGTTCAGGATCAGGATCCGCAACCAGACCACCCTTCCCCAGGGGCCGACCGCGGGGCCTCGCGGTCCCCAGCCCTGGGAGCACGACTCGGCGGAGGACGCCGACTGACTCGAACATAGCCCAAGCCGGCCCCGGAATTCAACGGGGCCGACAATGTCGGGCACCGAGGCGGGGCCCGGGTTCCACTCCGCGGGATGGTCCCGGGACCATCCGCACGAAGGGAACCCTGCGCGGGCGAGGAATCCGCCGGGAATATCGGCGGAGGTTGGGGCTATGCACAGGTTCTCGTTGTGGTTGACTTCCCTGATCCTTCTGGTGGCGGCGCTCCCCCTGGGGGTCGCCGGCTGCGGAGGCGGAGGCGGCCCGGCGGGGTCCGCGGCCGGCCAGGGCCAGCTCGGGCGGGTCACCCTGCGGGTCGTCCGCCACCAGGGCCCTCCCCAGGCCAAGGTCGTCGGCGACCACGTCTTCCTGGCCGCCTCCGAGTCGACCCAGCGCCTGGTGGTCGAGTTCTACACCCTGCCGCTGCAGGAGTCGCCCTCCCCGCTGCTGGTCCGGGGCTTCGACCTGAGCCAGGGGCAGACGACGGCGGTCATCGACCAGATCCCGGCACCGGCCCGGTACCAGGTCCGGGGCTACCTCTACGAAGGAAGCCTGAGCTCCTACACCGCCTCGTTCGTGGTCGAGGTGGAGGTCCTTCCCGGCGTGGTCTCGACGGCTTCGGCCACCATGACCCCGAGCGCTCCGACCCTCAAGCGGCTGGAGTTGAGCCCCATGACCCCAGCCGTCGCCGCCGGTCTGGGGCAGCCGTTCCAACTGACCGGGGTCTACAGTGACGAGTCCCGGCGCGACCTGACCTCCTCGGCCACCTGGAGCAGTTCCGACGACTCGGTCGCCACGGTCTCGAATCAACCCGGGAACCAGGGCTTCGCATCCACCCTGAAGGCCGGCCAGGCCGAGATCCGGGCGCAGGTCGGAGCCCTGTCGACCTCCACGACCCTGCAGGTCACGGCGGCCCGCCTGGTCTCCCTGGCGGTGACCCCGAACCCTGCCCAGGTGCCCCAAGGCTTCACCCAGAGGTTCACCGCCACGGGCCTGTTCACCGACGACTCCACGCAGGACCTCACCGAACAGGTCACCTGGACCTCCTCCGCGCCCGGCACGGCCACCGTCTCCGACGAGGCCGGCACCCGAGGTCAGGCCTTCGGCGCGGCACCGGGTCAGGTCACGCTGACCGCCACCGAACCCGGATCCCAGGTCCAGGGCCAGGCCACCCTGACGGTCACTCCGGCCACGCTGACGGCCCTGGAGATCACCCCCGTGGCACCTTCGGCCGCTCGGGGGACTTCCCAGCCGTTCACCGCCACCGGCATCTTCTCGGACGCCACCACCCGGGACCTCACCGGCGAGGTCCGTTGGACCTCCTCCGACCCGGAACTGGCCACCGTCTCCGACGAGGCCGGAACCAAGGGCCTGGCCACCGCCCGGGCTGAGGGCCAGGCGACGATCCGGGCCACCGACCCCACCACCGGGATCGTCGGCACGGCGAACCTGACGATCACCCCCGCCCGCTTGATCGGCCTGGCCGTCACCCCGCTCGCCCCCTCGGTGCCCAAGGGCCTGTCCCAGCCGTTCACCGCCACCGGCACGTACACCGACAACACCACCCGCGACCTCACCGCCCAGGTCACCTGGGACACCTCGGATCACGAGCTGGCCACCATCTCGAACACCGCCGGTACCCAGGGCCTGGCCACCGCCTGGCAGACCGGCCAGGTGGAGGTGAAGGCGATCGACCCCGAAACCGGTATCCACGGAACCGCCACCCTGAGCGTCAGGCCCGCCCGCCTGGTCAGCCTCCAGGTCGATCCGCCGACCGCCACGGTGCCCAAGGGCCTGACCCAGAGGTTCACCGCCACCGGCACCTACACGGACGACACCACCCGCGACCTCACCGACGCGGTCACCTGGCAGTCCCTGGAACCGACCGTCGCCACCATCACCAATGGGGGCACGACCCAGGGGCTGGCCACGGGCCTCGCGGAGGGCCTGGCGAACCTCGAGGCCACCGACCCCACCCCCGGCATCAAGGCGACCGCCACCCTCACCGTGACGGCCGCCCGCCTGGCGACGCTGCAGGTCAACCCGCAGGTCAGCGTGACCATCGAGGGTCTCACCCAGCAGTTCGCCGCCGTCGGCACCTACACCGACGGCACCAAGCAGGACCTCACCGGACAGGTCACCTGGCAGTCCTCGGAACCGACCGTCGCCACCATCACCAACGGGGGCACGACCCAGGGACTGGCCACGGGCCTCGCGGAGGGCGTCACGGAAATCGGGGCCACGGACCCCACCACCGGGGTCGTCGGGGTCACCATGCTGATCGTCGAGCCCGCCCGGTTGGTAACCCTGGCCGTCACCCCCGCCGACTCCAGGCTTGCCGTCGGCCTGACCCAGCAGTTCACCGCCACCGGCACCTATGACAACCACACCGTGAAGGACCTCACCGACCTGGTCACCTGGCAGTCCGACAACGGGGCCGTCGCTGCCATCTCCAACACCACGGGCACCAGGGGCCTGGCCCAGGCGCTGGCGGTGGGGGTCAGCAACATCACGGCCATGGACCCCGTCAGCGGGGTCAAGTCCGAGACCCCGCTGACGGTGACGGAGGCCGCCCTGGTAAGCCTGACCATCACCCCCACGAACCCGACGCTGGATGCGGGGGGCACCCTGCAGCTCCACGCCACGGGCAACTACTCGGACATGACGGTGCGCGACCTGACCGAGGTCGTCACCTGGTCCTCCGACCTCCCCAGCAGGATCTCCGTCTCGAACGCGACCGGTTCGCGCGGCCTGCTCCAGGCCCTGGCCAGCGGCACCGCGACCATCACCGCCATCGAGCCGACCTCGGCGGTCCGCACCACGACCCCCGTCGTGGCCAAGGATCCCGACGGAACGCCCAAGTGGAACGTGGAGGTCAGCGGCTCCCCCATCATGTCGGCCCCCGCCATCGGCCTGGACGGGACCCTCTACATGGGGAGCACGGATGACCATCAGGTCCACGCCGTCAACCCCGTGGGAGGCACGATCAAGTGGCGCTTCACCACCGCCGGTCCGGTGGTCAGTTCGCCGTCGATCGGGCCCGACGGCACCGTCTACGTGTGCTCGGAATCCAATCCCGTTACCGACGGCGGGATCCTCTACGCCCTGGACCCGACGGACGGCTCGCTGAAGTGGACGCTGCCGCAGGCCGGCACGGGTACTCCCGCCGTCGGTGCGGACGGGACGCTCTACCTCTCGGGCCCCGGCGCCACGGTCAAGGCCATCAAGCCCCAGGCCACGCCCCAGGTCCTGTGGACCTACAACGTCGGAGGGGCCCCTTTGCTGACCAGTCCGATCGGGGCTGCGGATGGAACCGGATACGTCTGGAACAACTACAACCAACTCGTGGCCATCACCTATAATGAGGCGACCGGAGTGGCCAGCGAGAAGTGGAGGGCCTTCCTGGGAGCCGCAGGCCCACCCTGGCAGGGTCAACCTGCTCTGGGGGCCGACGGCACGATCTACGTGCAGACGGGGACCTCGGTCGTGGCCGTCAACCCCGCCGACGGCTCGGTTCGCTGGGAGTTCGCAGCCCCGGGCAACCAGGGCTGCGTGGTCGGTGCCGACGGCACGATCTTCGCCTTCAGTTCAGACCAGAACCTGTATGCCCTGAATCCGGACGGCAGCGTCAAGTGGACCTACGCCAGCGGCGCGGGAGCCCAAAAGACCCCGATCGTGGCCCAGGATGGCCGGGTCTACCTGGGCGCCGGGACCGAGGTCCAGGCCGTCAGCCCGGTGGGTACCCTGCTCTGGCGCCAGGATCTGGCCCAACTGGTGGGGGGAACGGTCCTGGGGCCCGACGGAACCCTCTACGCCGCGACCGAACTGGGCATGCTGCACGCCTTCTACGGCTCGTTCGCCCCCGCCACCGGGGCCTGGCCGATGTCCAACCGCGATCCGCAGCGCACCGGCCGCCAATACTGAGGAACCCATCCGTCTGAAAAACCCTCCAGACTGAGGAAACCGCCAGACAGCAGGCCCGGCAAATCCCCGCCCCGTCCGTCGGACCCACCCCGCGTGGCCCGACGGGCGGGGCGGCCTGGTTCAGCCGGGTTTCCAGGAGAAGGCCCGGCGGATCCGAAGGGCCACCCCATGCTGGTGACGATCGTGATCCCCA
>CAZQPM010000059.1:0-15384 GCA_964595195.1 uncultured Burkholderiales bacterium
GGTCAGACTGTCGCGGCCCAGGGCCACCTGGGGCAGGATCACTCCCCCGTTCCCCTCTCCCCCGAAGGCCACGGCTCCCCCCGCCAGTTCGCGGGCCAGGGCCCGCGACAGGTTGACCTCGCCCACCCGCGTCTCGACGACCCTCGCCCCGAAGGCCCGGGCCACGGCGTCGACGGCCCGGGTGGTGGCCACGTTGCGGACCACGGCGACCTCGCGTCCCCGCCAGCGTTCCAGGAGGTGCTCGACCGCCAGGACCAGGGTGAACTCGTCGCCCAGGGCCTGGCCCTGTTCGGAGACCAGGGCCAGGCGGTCGGCATCCAGATCCTGGGCCAGGCCCAGGTGGCAGGAGTGCTCGCGGACCGCCGCGCACAGGGCCGAGAGGTTCTCGGGTAGGGGCTCGGAGTCGCGCTCGACCTCGACGGGCACCACCTGGCAGCCCAGGGCCTCCAGGAGCCGCCGGGTCGGCTCCAGGCCAGCGCCGCCACCGGAATCCACGGCCACCCGGAAGCGGGCCCGACGCACCACCTCCGGGTCCACCTGCAGAAGGACGCGGTCCAGGTGCGCGCGGACGGCCTGCTCGTGCTGGTCCTCGGTGACCGGGGCCAGCCACTCGGCGGGCGGGTCACCGGCCCTCCGTACGCCCTGGATGAGGGATTCGGTCTGGGCCCCATCCAGGACGGTGCGCTCGGGACCCAGCATGAACTTGAATCCGTTCCACTGCGCGGGATTGTGGCTGGCCGTGATGACCAGGGCGCCGGTGGCCTGCGTGGGTTCCATATAGAACTGAATCGTGGGCGTCGGCACCACGCCCAGATCCACCAGGCGAAAACCGAAGGGCGCCAGACCGGCCAGGAGCCCACGCTGCAACCAGGGCCCCGAGGGCCGCGTATCCCGGGCCACCAGAACCGTGGCCCGAGGATCCCGGGCTGCCACCAGGTGTCCGAAAGCCGACCCGTAGCGCCACGCCGTCTCCTGGGTCAACGAGGACCCGACGATGCCGCGCACTCCGGAATAGCTCACCTTCAGGGTATCCATGTCACTCCCTCTGCCACTGGGGCTTGTTGCGGTAGACCTCGCGAAAGTAGTTGCGCATGGCCAGGTGCCGACCGGCGGCCTCATCGACGATCACCGTGGCGCAGGGATGGTACTGCAGGGCCGAGGCCGGAACCATGGCCGTCACCGGCCCTTCGACCATCCGGGCCACGGCCGG
The DNA here is from genome assembly GCA_964595195.1 of uncultured Burkholderiales bacterium. Classification (GTDB taxonomy): domain Bacteria; phylum Vulcanimicrobiota; class Xenobia; order Xenobiales; family Xenobiaceae; genus CAZQPM01. The sequence goes on from CAZQPM010000059.1 coordinate 1,211, forward strand.
CGCCTTGCGAGGCCCGAAGGCCAGCAGCAGGCAACGCCGGGCCTCCATGATGGTGCCCACCCCCATGGTCAGCACGTGCCGGGGGACTTCCTGATCCGCCGGAAAGCAGGCCCGATTCGCCGACGCGGTATGGGCCGTCAGGGTCTTCAACCGGGTGCGCGAAGCCAGCGACGAGGTCGGCTCGTTGAAGCCGATGTGCCCATCCTGTCCCAGGCCCAGCAGTTGCAGGTCGATGCCGCCGCAGCGGCGGATGCGCTCCTCGTAGTCGGCACAGAAGGCGGGGATGTCGCAGGCCTGCCCGTCGGGAACGTGGGTCCGCTCGGGCAGCAGATCCACCTGCGAGAACAGGTGCTGGCACATATAATGGCGGTAGGAACAGGGATGTTCGGGGCTCAACCCGACATACTCGTCCAGGTTGAAGGTGGTGACGCGCCGGAAGCTCAGGCCCTCCTCCCGATGCATGCGGACCAGTTCCGCATACACCGGGATCGGCGTCGAACCCGTCGCCAGGCCCAGGACCGAGTCCGGTCGGGCCGCGACCTGCCGGCCCAGGATGCGGGCCGCCAGGGCCGCGCCCTGCGATTCCGTCTCGACGAGGATGACTTCCAAGAGCGCCTCCCTGGCCGGCGATTCCGAGGTGCTTCGACGTTCAGACGGAGTAGTCTTCCAGACGGTGGCGCACGTCGCGGGCCAGGCGCTCGACCATGTCCAGGGCGTAGTCTACCGGCGACAGGTCGGGGTCCTGCAGCAGCGGCTTCAGGTCCATCGCATACTCCAGCATGGTCACTTGATCCGGGGTGTAGGCGTCATGGTAGGTGGCGTTGGCCCGACGACGCCCGGCCGTGGCCAGGTCGTAGCGCTTGCCGCCGGCGATCTGGGAATCGTAGACCCCCATCAGGGCCATGGTCAGATTCTCGTGGCCGCTGACGTCGAAGGCCCGGCGGTCCGCCTCGACCAGCCAGTCCAGGCTTCTCCAGACCTCACAGCCGTAGAACTCCCGGGGATGGCAGGCGGGTCCCAGCCGACGCAGGGCCTGGATCACGGCGGTGGCGACGGCCACGTGGCTGTCGTGCCGGTCGCACAGGTTGTGCGTGTAGAGGACCTGGGGGCGGGTCACCCGCAGCAGGCTCTCCAGGTCGGCGCAGACCGACTCGCGCGCCTCGCTCTTCACCTGTGAACTGGTGTAGCCCAGGCCAACCAACGCCGCGTATTCGCCGACCACGGCCGCCTTGTGCTGCTCGCGGAGACGGACGTCGGCCATCTGCTCGTCCGAAACATCGGCGTAGTCCGCCGTTCGCGAGCTCCCCCGTCCGTCGGTCAGCGTCACCCCGGTGAACCACAGGTCCTGGCGATGCAGACACTGCAGGATTCCGTGCCAGGTCATGAACTCGAGATCATCCGGGTGGGCGCCGATCCCCAGGTGGGTGGTGCGGGCCAGGGCCCCCTCCGAGGGGTGACCGTCCGGGACGAAGATCCGCGCGGCGCGATTGTGCAAGAGCATTCCGGGGCTCCATGGCGAGATTTCCAGCGCAGGAGCTTTTGCCTTGTCGCTTCGATTCCCTGGCAGGAGGTACCCCAGGGATCGAACGAACCTGCAGGGGCTCGACCTGCGCCGCCCGACCGGACGGTCCACCCTGCCCTGAAAGGTTCGCCCCATGTCCCACCTTCCAGAACTCCCTGCCCCCGCCGAGAACCCGAGATCCCAGGCCAGTGTGTTCCTCGGCTGGTTGACCCTGGGGCTGATCGCCCTGGGGATGCTGCTGGCTTCGGGGACCGGCCTGGCTGGCTTCGGGCAGGCCAGCACCGCCTTCCGTTGGGTGGGCCTGGTCGGCTTCATCCTGCTGGGCCTGCGCCGCAGGAGCCTGACCACCTGGATCATGGTCTCGATGCTGGTGGGTGCCGAGATTGGCTACGACTTTCCGCAGGTCGGCGTGGGTCTGCGCCTTTTCAGTCAGATCTTCCTGAAGATGATCAAGACGGTGGTGGCGCCCCTTCTCTTCGCCACCCTGGTGGTCGGCATCGCCGGCCACGCCAACCTGCGCGAAGTCGGGCGCATGGGCGTCAAGGCCCTGGTCTACTTCGAGATCGTCACCACCCTGGCCCTGGTGATCGGCCTGGTCGCCATCAATATCACCCACGCCGGGGTCGGAGTCGATCGCCCCGCGGTCTCGGACTCGGCAGAGCTGCACAGGGTGCCTCCCCAGACGGCCAGCGAGGTGATCCTGCACGCCTTCCCCGAGAACATCGCCAAGTCGGTCTCGGAGAATCAGGTCCTGCAGATCGTGGTCTTCAGCGTCCTGTTCGGCATCGCCCTGGCCCAGGTCCCCGCCGAGCGACGCAAACCCATGCTGGACGTGGCCGAAAGCCTGGCCGAGGTGATGTTCAAGTTCACGAACATGGTGATGATGTTCGCGCCCGTCGGCGTGGGGGCGGCGATCGCCTACACCGTGGGTCACATGGGTCTGGGCATCCTGGTCAACCTGGCCTGGTTGGTGGCCACCCTCTACATGGCCCTGGCGGTGTTCATCCTGCTGGTCCTGGTGCCTGCGGCGCTCCTCTTCCGCATCGACGTGCGCCGCTTCGCCAAGGCCGTCGCCGAGCCGGTCACCCTGGCCTTCGCCACGACCTCCTCGGAAGCCGCCCTGCCCCGAGCCATGGAACAGATGGAGGACTTCGGGGTCCCGCGCCACATCGTGGCCTTCGTGATGCCGACGGGCTACAGCTTCAACCTGGACGGCACCACCCTGTACCTGGCCCTGGCCTCGGTCTTCGTGGCCCAGGCCGCGGGGATCCACCTGTCCTGGGAGCAGCAGGTCGTCATGGTGCTGACGCTGATGCTGACCAGCAAGGGCGTGGCGGGAGTGCCCCGCGCCTCCCTGGTGATCCTGCTGGGGACGGCCGCCAGTTTCGGGCTGCCCGAGTGGCCCATCCTGGCGATCCTGGGCGTGGACGAGTTGATGGACATGGCCCGGACGGCCACGAACGTCATGGGCAACTGCCTGGCCTCGGCCGTGGTGGCCCGCTGGGAGGGTCAACTGGGCAACGGCCGACCGCTCCAGGACTCCCCCTGCGAGCTGCCCGAGGAGGTCGCGGTCGTCTGAACGCCCGAACCCCGCCGCCTACAAGCTGTCGACGGGACGCAGCAGGTCCAACATCAGCCTGGAGAAGTGGTCGTTCGAGTTGATCCGGGTGACCTTCTGGAAGCCGACCCGAGCCTCGTCGAAGAGGCCCACCTTGTAGGACATCAGCCCGTAGTTGTAGGCCGCCTCCAGGAAGTCGGGGTCGGCCTTCATGGCCTTGGCGAACTCCTCACGGGCGTCGGCGTAGAAGGCTTCCTTCTCGGTCAGCGTCAGCCCCATCGTGAAGTGGGTCCGGGCAGCCGCCAGATCCTTCTTGGGCCGGGACTCCACCTTGACGAACAGACCCAACAGCTTCTCCAGCAATCCGGGGCCCTTCTCGACGGGCTTCTCCAGGAAGGCCCGGGTCGGCAGACTGGCGGCGAAGCCCTTGGGAGATCTGGGCTTGAAGTGAGGCTGCTGGTCGTAGTCCTCGCGCTTGGTCCTGTTGGACACGATCTGGTAGGCCGCCGTGCACTCCTTCATCTTGTCCTGGGCGGCGACGGCAATCTCCTGGTTGATGTCGGGATGGTACTCCTTGGAGAGGGCCCGGTACACCTTCTTGATCTCATCCGAAGTGGCCACGGGCGCCACTCCCAGGACGATATAGGGATCTCGATCTGACACGGCTCAGCTCCTCTGTGGGACTTGTCCCAGTGCTTCCACGTCGGAGCCGACCGGCCTTCCGGGCGGGGAACGGGGAACCGAAGCCGGGGGCACACCGGTTGGGACGCGCAGGACCGCCCCCCCCGCCACTCGGGCTCAGTCCACCCCGGCCAGCCCGGACGATCCAGCGCTGGCAGCGTCCTGTTCCCCGGTCGGGGACTGGCCGCCGTCCGCCAGGATCCTGAGGATCTCCTCGGCGATCCCGACCTCCCAGCGCAGGGTGACTCCCCACTCGTTGGAGTTCACCCGACAGACTTCCAGGAAGCGCTCCAACTGGGCGACTCCCTCCTGTGTCCGCTGCGCGATGACCAGCAGGACTCCGGACATGAACTCCTTGTAGATCCAGTCCTCCTGGTAATCCTGGAGGACCTGCAGGCGCTGGGGAAGGTCCGGGATGGGCTGCCCCAGCAGCCCCAGATAGGTGGCTTCCAGGGCCTGCCGGATGCCGGCCTCAGCGGGTCCGACGCCCTGCTGGAGCATGGCCAGGGCCCCCGCCACGTCTCCCGAGCGCGCCCGGGCCCGGACCGCCGCTTCCGGGTTGCCGGCCCCCAGGTAGCGCTCTTCGGCCTCGGCGTAACGCCCCGAGGCCTCCAGGCTCATCCCCAGACTGCTCTCCAGAATCCCGACCAGTCCCGGGTCGAGGTTCTTCTGCATCAGGATGGTCTGGTATTCCTCGACCGCCTCGTCATACTCGCCCTGATACCAGTAACTCAGGGCCACCTCAACCCAGAGCCACTGGAAGGCGTCGTGCGTGGGGGGGGTGCGTTCCATGGCCGAGTGGGCCAGAAGGCGCCGACGCTCGGGGGGGAACTGCTGACACAGGGGAACGTAGAGGTCCGGCTCGGAGGTCCCGAACTCCAGGGCCTTCCGGGCGGCCTCCCAGGCCTCCTCGGGCCGGCCCTGGCGCATCCGAGCGTAGCTGCGCATGACCCAGTCGTAGAAGTCGACCGGATCCTTCTCGACTTCCGGGACAGGCGATTCCCCGGTCGCCTCCGGATCCTCGGAATCCTCGACGGTGGCTTCCGAGGCCTGCTCGCCCCCCGGTTCCTCGGGGTCCTGCTCGGTCAACCCCGAATCCCGAACCTGATCCTCGTCGACCACCGGTCCATGCGCTTCGGTCACGGAAAAGAATCCCTCCTCCAGGTCTCGAGGCCCGCACCCAGGGCACGAACCCCATACTTGGTTCGCCCTTCGCCTCGACGTTCCTGGAGAAGCCCCCGGACTACAGCCCTCCGACGACCCGTTCCACGGGGACGGGGGACTCTAGCAGAGCCTGCACGCGAGCCAGGAGGGATCTCTTCCGGAAGGGCTTCTCCAGGAAGTCCACCCGGGGCAGGTCGCGAACGGGCTCGAGACTGGCCTGGTCCAGGCCTGAGGTGAACAGGACCGGCACGGCCGGGCGCAGGGCTCGAACGCGGCGCGCCAGGTCGGGGCCGCCGACGCCGGGCATGCAGACGTCGCTGACCAGCAGGTCGATCCGGACCTTGGTGGCACAGTGCGCCAGGGCCTCGTCCGCGCCGTCCGCCTGCAGCACGCGATGGCCGCCGCTTTCCAGGATGCCGGCCACCAGGGACCGGAACACGGGGTCGTCGTCCACCAACAGGATCGTCCCCCCGCGCGAGGACCGCCTGCCGGCCTGCCGACCGACTGGCGACCGGGGCGCGACGGGCCCGGCCGCCGGCAGGTCCACCTCGAAGCGTGCCCCCTGCCCGGGGGCGCTGTGCAGTCGGACCTCCCCTCCGGCCTGGCGGACGGCGCTGTGGACCGCCGACAATCCGAGTCCGCTGCCGTCGCGCTTGGTCGTGAAGAAGGGCTCGAAGACCCGGGCCTGCAGCGGAGCGGGGATCCCGCACCCGCTGTCCTGGATGCTCAGGCGCACACAGCGTCCGAGGCCCGGTCCGACCCCGGACGCAGCCCGGCCAAGCCAGATCGAGGCCGTCCGGATCTGCAGGATGCCGCCTCGGGGCATGGCCTCCCGGGCATTGACCACCAGGTTCAGCAGGATCTGTTCCAAACGAGCCGGATCCACCCGCACGAGGGGCAGGCCCGGTTCGAGGTGCACGCGCAGGTCGATCCCTCGTCCCAGGACCTGGCGCAGCGTCCCGTCCATGTGGCCGAGGATCTCGTTGAGGTCCAGCAGGCGCGGCACGTCGCTGCGTTGACGGCTGACGGACAGCAACTGACGGGTCAGGTTGCGGGCGCGTTCCAAGGAAGCGACGATCTCGTCCAGACCGGCGTGTCGGGGATCGTCCGAGGGGATCGACTCTCCCAGGACCTCGACCCACCCCAGGGTGACCGAAAGCAGGTTCTTGAAATCGTGCGCCAGACCGCCCGCCAGACGCCCCAGGGCGTCCATCTTCTGGGAGTGCAGCAGTTGCCGCTCGAGGTTGCGCCTCTCGCGCAGGTCCTGCACCAGGACCAGCACCTCGACGTCGCGACGCGACCCCTCCCCGCAGGGCCGGGCGGTGACCCGGACGGGCACCGACTGTCCGTCGCGCCGGGTCAGCAGGACCTCCTGCCCCGCGACCTCACCGCGCTCGGCCCACCCTTCGTGGATCGCCCGGCGGTCCTCCGAAACGGTCAGGATCCGGCTGGGGGGCAGACGCCGGAGTTCCTCCTCGGAGTAGCCCAGGAGCGCACAGACGGCCGGGTTCGCGGCCACGATCCGACCGTGGCGCACAACCAGGACGCCGTCCCGCACCTGTTCGAAGAGCGAGCGGTAGCGGGCGTCGACGACCTGGGGACCGGGCTTCGGCGGGATCCTCCGAGAGGCCGGGGCCCGACCCCCGGGGAGGGGACCCGGAACCCGGTCCCCAGAGCTGTCGCTGACGCATTCCCGATCAACCACGATGGTCTCGCCCCCGCGGATCCGACGTGTCCCGCCCATGGCGGGAGCCGTCGGACCGTGCCGAATCTACCCCACCTGCTTGAGACTAGCCCCTCCATGCAAGCCAGAAGAGAACATCGCGTAAACATCTGGATGTCGCAGGGAGAGCGCGCCGGGCCGCACCGCGCCGAACGGGCGGGCCACCCGTCACTCGACCAGGAGGCTGCGCAGCGTCTTGAGGCGGGACTCGACGACCTTGGGGGTCATGTCGACGGCTCCGTAGGGGGATTTGACCATGACCACATCGGTGAAACCGATCTGCACCAGGGTGAACCCCTGCTTGAAGAGGTTCGTCACGTCCTCGTTCCGACTGCCCTGGCCCAGATACTGGCTGACCTGGTCGGGCTTGGGTGAGGAGATCCGCAGGCGTTCCTTGGGCCCCTCGGCGACGACCGGACCGACCCCGTGACGCTGATCGATGATGGCCTGCTCCTCCTCAGTCAGACGAGCCCGCCAGGGGCGCAGGGTCTCGCCATCCTCCTGGGAGGTGCTCTTCGTCTTGCCGCGCATGTCTTCGACCAGGCCGGCCCCGGGTCGGATGTCGGCCGTGAAGCTGGAACGGTGCTCCATCTTGTAGTGGATCGCCGACGGCATGGCCGGCCCGCTGGGCAGGGCTTCAATCCAGATCCGCATCCCCTTCCAGACCCCCTCGACCGTGGCGCTGCCCATTCCACCGGCCAAGTTGAACTTCTGGATGTCGACCTCTCTCTCCAGTTCACAAAGGTAGTTCTTCTTCATCTGCGTGGAATACCAGACGCTGGCGGCGCCGACCCCCGCAACCACCGCCATGACCACCAGGGAAGTACTCACGGTGCGCCTCCTAGGACCCGAGGTTCCAATTGTCGTGCGCCTGGCAGGACAGGATGAAGGCCGCCAGGAGGGCCGCAGCGTGCTCCAGGTCGGACAGGGCCAGCATCTCGCCGGGGCTGTGCATGTAGCGCAGGGGGATCCCGATCAGGCCCGTGGCCACGCCGGCCCGGACCATCTGGATGGCGCGGGCGTCCGTGCCGGTGGGGGCTCCGGACGTCTGGACCTGGAAGGGGATCTCCCGCTCGCGGGCCACTTCGACCAGACGCCCGAAGACCTGCGGATGGATGTTCGGGCCGCGCACCAGGATGGGCCCCTGGCCCAGGGCGATCTCGCCGACCTTGCGCTTGTCGACCTCGGGGTAGTCCGAGGTATGGCTGACATCGATGGCAATCCCGATCACCGGGTCGACCCCGTAGGCGGCGACCTGCGCACCGCGCACACCGATCTCCTCCTGGACCGCCGACACCGCGCAGACCGAGGCCGGGAACTCCTGCCCGTGCAGGATCCTCAGCGTCTCGGCCATGACGAAGAGGCCGGCCCGGTCGTCGAAGGTCTTGGCGATGGCCAGGCCGTTGCGAGCCTGGACGAAGCTGGCCTCCAGGGTGACCGGGTCCCCGATGGACACCAGTTGACGCGCCTCGGCCCCATCCCTGGCGCCGATGTCAACCCAGACCTTGTGCAACTCGGACTTCTTCTTGCGCTCATCGTCGTCCATCAGGTGGATGGCCTTCTTGCCGAAGACCCCGGGCAGCGCCCCCGCGGCGGTGTGGACCAGCACCCTCTGGGCCACCAGGACCTCGACGTCCCAGCCGCCGACGCGCTCGACGAAAAGGAAGCCGCGCTCGTCGATGTGCTTGACCACGAAGCCGATCTCGTCCGGGTGGGCGTCCACCAGGATCCTCGGGGAACCGGCCGGGTTCCGGACCGCCACCAGTGAGCCCAGGCGATCCGACCGGATCTGGTCGACCCAGGGTTCAACCTGCCGCCGGTAGATCTGCTGAATGCCCTGCTCGTAGCCGGAGGTCCCATGGGCCTCCACCAGTTCCTTGAGGAATGCCAGTCTTGATTCGTCCATTTCCACCTCAGGCTTTGATCTCCAGGTAGAGTTCGCTCATCTCCGGGGAGGGCGAGATGTTCAGTTCATCCTTCATGACCTGGGCACAATGCTGGTACTGCCGCGCCGCCTGTTCCGGCTTGCCCTGCGCCAGGTAGGCGCGCATCAGGGCCAGGTGGGCCTCCTGATGGCAGGTATCCACCCGGAGGATGCGCTGGGCGTACTCGTTGGAGACCTCGTAGCGCTCCTTCTCGAAGAAGTAGTCCATCAGGTTATCGAGGATCCCCAGGTAGCGCATCTGCAGTTCGTCGCGTTGGTAGATGGCCCAGTCCCCGTAGTATCCCTCCATGAACTCGCCTTCGTAGAGGGATTCCGCCTTCTGGTAGGCAGCGACGGCCTCCTCCAGGCGCCCCTCGCCCTGGCGGGTATCCCCCAGGTCGGCCTGGCGCTCGAACTCGCTGACGTCCAGGAAGAACAAGCGGTCGACGTTGAAGCGGTAGAAGCCCTTGCGGGCCAGGACCACCCGGTCGGCCTCCCCGGGGACCACCGCCTCCAGGGCCTTGCGCAGGTGGGACAGGGCGGCGTACAGGCTCTGCCGGGCCTTCTCGGGCGCCGTCTCGGGCCAGAAGATGTCCATCAAGCGCTCGTCCGGGATGTCCCGACCCGAATGCAAAGCCAGGTAGGCGAAGAGGTACTTCGACTTGCGCGTCTTCCAGTACTTGTCCTCGACCTCGCGCCCCCCGGCGAAGACCCGGAACTTGCCGAAGGCGTACAGCGAGAGCGGCGGCGCCTTCTCGCTTCCCTCCCGGGTGGCGAACAGGCCCATCACCTTCTCGCGCAGGGTGGCCTCGACCTCACCCAGGAACGGCGAAACCGCCTCGAAACCCAGGCCCTGCAGGATCCTGGCGGGGGCGCTGGACACCCCCAGGCGGCCCGCGCTGCCCAGCAGCAGGGGGACGGCCACGTGACGCTCCTGACGCAGCAGGCCCTGGTTGCCATAGTGCTCGAGGCCCTCAGCCGCCCGGGTCACGGTCCGGTCGCTCTCCTCCTGTCTTCCCGAGGCCGCCAGGACACGGGCTTCGTACAGCAGGCACCGGGCCATCTCCAGATGGCTCTCCCAGGTGGCGAAGATCTCGCGGGCCCGGGCCAGATCCTCCACCCCCCCGGGGACCTCACCCTGGGTCCCACGGATCAAGCCGCGCACGGCCAGGGCGCGCCCGAGCTGCAGTTGGCTGCCACCGCTGGCGGCCTCGACCGCGCGCTCGGCCGCCTGCCCCGCCGGCGCCAGGCGCCCCCGCTGGAATTCGGTCAGGGCCTGGCCCATGAGGGCCTCGGTCCGGATGCTGGCGGCGCTCTCGGGGACCACGCTGAGGACCTCGGCGTAGGCCTGCCCCGAGGTCTCCACGTCCCCGGCGGCCAGATAGGAGCCCGCCAGGCCCAGCATCAGACGGGCCTGCTTCTCGCGAGACAGGGCCTCCTCTTGATCATCCTCCTCCTCGGCCGAGGGGGGGGCCTGTTCCCCACCGGACAGCAGTCGGAGCATCGTCTCGACCACCCGGGGATCGAAGTGGGTGCCGGCCTCCCTCTCCATCACCTTGCGGGCGTCGGAGGCGGTCAGGCTCTGGCGGTGCGGGCGGGGGCTGACCATGGCATCGTAGGCCTCGGCCGCGCACAGGATCCTGGACTCCAGGGGGATGCCCTCGCCCTTGAGGGCCTTGGGATAGCCGGAACCATCGTACCACTCGTGGTGGTGCAGGATGACCCGGAAGACCTCGCGCAGGCTGCCCAACGAGCCGAAGAGCGTCTCGGATCTCTCGGCGTTGGCCTCCTGCACCTTGGCCCGCTCGTCCTGCACCAGGGCCTCGGCCCGGCTCAGCAGGTCCTGCTTGCGATCCAGGGTCCCGATGTCGTGGAGGAAGGCTGCCAGTTCCAGGACCCCCTGTCGCTCGCGGGGCAGACCCAGGGTCCGGGCCACCCGCCGGGAAAGGTCAGCCACGCGCCGGGAGTGCCCGGCGAAGTGCGGGTCCCGTTCTTCCAAGGCTTCTGCCAGCAGGCGGATGATCGTCGTGAAGTCCCGCCACTGCTGTTCCAGGCCCTGGGTGTAGCGGCGCTGCAGACGGAAGGCCTCCAGGCTGCGCCGGACGCTCTGTATGAACTGCCGATCGTCGAAGGGCTTCATCAGGTAGTCGTCGACACCCAGCTTGATGGCCTGGACGGGAACATCCGGGCTGGCGTAGCCGGTGATCATGATGGATCGGGAGTCCGGCTGCTGCTGCTTGAGGTTGGAGAGCGTCTCGATGCCGTCCATCTCGGCCATCCGGACGTCGCAGACGACCAGGTCGAAGGTCTGGCCGCGGGCGACCTGGATGGCCTCCTTTCCCGAGGAGGCCGTGGTGACCTCGTAGCCCTCGTCCAGCAGCAGGATCTCCAGGGCTCCCAGCATCAAAGGGTCGTCTTCGACGACCAGGATCTTCTCGGGCAAGCGGGTGGACCTCCTAAAGGCGTGGTCCCCACGGCCGGACCTGTCCAGCGAGTGGCCTTCAGGTCCGACGTCGGATCCGGCACCGCCCCCCCCAATACCCCTGGGTCCCCTCCCGGACGGCGGGACGAGTCTTCCTTCGAGCGGCGAGCGAATCCTTCAAGGGGTCCCTGGCGAAGGAGCCTCCCGGGTCGGCCTGGAAGCTTGCCTGATGCCACTCGAGGACAGCCCCACCCCCGATCGGGCCATGACGGTAAGCCAGTTGCTGGGGCGCCTGGGCCGGGTCCTGGACGGCCAGCCGGATCTGCAGGGTCTGATCCTGTGCGGGGAGATCACCAACTGGGTCCGTTCCAGGCTGGGGCACTGCTACTTCTCACTGAAGGACGACCAGGCCCAGGTCCGGTGCGTGCTGTTCCGGGGGGATGCCCTGGGCCTGACCTTCGACCCTGCCGACGGCATGGCCGTGCGCGTCGAAGGCTCCGTCACCCTCTACAAGCTCAAGGGCGATCTGCAGGTCCGCATCCACCGGATCCAGGCCGACGGCGTGGGGGCCCTGTATGAGGCGCTGGAAAGACTGCGACGTCGCCTGGAGGCCGAGGGCCTCTTCTGCCAGGACCGCAAGCGCCCGCTCCCGCCCTACCCCCGACGGGTCGGCGTGGTGACCTCCCGGGAGGGGGCGGTCCTGCATGACATCCGGACCACGCTGGCCCGCCGCAACCCGGCGGTCGGTCTGCTCCTGGCCCCCTCGGCGGTCCAGGGGGAGGGGGCCGAGGCCTCGCTGGTGCGGGCCCTGGAAGCCCTCCAGCAGGAACCTGGGGTCGACTGCATCATCATCGCTCGAGGAGGCGGGTCCCTGGAAGACCTGATGGCCTTCAACTCCGAAGCGGTGGTCCGGGCCGTGGCCGCCTGCCGCCTGCCCGTCATCTCGGCGGTCGGACATGAAACGGACTTCACCCTGTGCGACCTGGCCGCCGACCGGCGGGCCCCCACGCCAACGGCGGCTGCCGAGATCGTAGCCCCCGCCCGCGACGACCTGCTGCTGCACCTGCAACTTTCTGGTGAGCGGATGCTCCGGGCCCTGAGCCGGCGTCTGCACCTGGAGAGGGAGCGCCTGGATCGCCTGCAGTCCAGCCCCACCCTGAGGTATCCCCGACGGCGGGTGGAAGCCGAGACCCAGGTCCTGGACGCCCTGGTCGAGGACCTGCGCCGCGCCCTGGAATCCCGCGTGCGCCACCGGCGGGAAGGTCTGGACGCCCTGCACCGGGCCCTGCTGCGTCAGCATCCCCAGGCACGGCTGGGCAGGGACCTGGGCGCCGTCCAGGATCTCCGCGGCCGGCTCACCCGGGCCGTGCTGACCCGGCTCCAGACGACCCGGCAGGTCCAGGCGCCCCTGGCAGCGTCCCCGGTCCTGAACGATCCGGCCCGGTGGGTGGTCCCGCGACAGGAACGCCTGCAGGCCCTGCGAACCAACCTGCTGCAATCCGTGGTTCGCACCCTGGAGGGGCAGCGTGCGAACCTGGAGGTCGCCCGAGGACGCCTGGAAGCCCTGTCGCCGCTGCGGGTCCTGGAACGGGGCTATGCCCTGGTCCAGGATTCCCGCGGTTCCGTGGTTTCCAGCGTCCGGAACCTGTCCAGTGGAGATCTCCTGCACGTCCGGATGCGTGACGGAACCGTCGGGACCCGTGTGGTGGAGGTGGAGGAAGAACCGTGAGTCAACCGGAGCCCAGTTACGAGGAAGCCCTGGAAAGGCTGAGAAGCGTGGTGGACCAACTGGAGGGTGGGAACCTGGGCCTGGAGGAGTCCCTGCGCCTCTTCGAGGAGGGGATGGCCCTGTCCCGTCGCTGCGAGGATCGCCTGCGCGCCGTCGAGGAGCAGGTGCGCCTGCTGACCACCCCCCCCACTCCCGAGGCCTGAGCGGCCCGGTCCCCCCCATTCGCAGAACGCCAGAACGGAGACCGTCTTGACTACGAACGCAACCTTCGACCTGACCGGCTACCTCAAGGATCGGGCCCGGGAAGTCGACCGGGCCATGCAGGGCTTCCTGCCCGCGGAGGCCTGCTACATGGGCAACCTGGGCGAGGCCATGCGCTACGGCGTCTTTCCGGGCGGCAAGCGCTTCCGGCCCGTCCTGACCCTGGCTGCCGCCGAGGCCCTGGGGGCCGACCGGGCACTGGCCATGCCGGCCGCCTGCGCCTTCGAGCTGGTCCACTGCTTCTCGCTGGTGCACGACGACCTGCCTTGCATGGACGACGACATCGAGCGCCGCGGCAAGCCCACGTGCCACGTGGCCTTCGGCGAGGATGTGGCCCTGCTGGCCGGGGACGCCCTGGTCATCCAGGCCTTCGCCGTGGCCGCGGCCACGGCGGAACTGGCGGGGCCCCAGGCGGCCATCCAGGTGGTGCGCGAGCTGGCCGGGGCCTCGGGCCATCCCGGGATGGTCGGAGGTCAGATCCTGGACATGCACGCCCAGCACCACGGCGTGGATCGCCAGGGCCTGCTGGCCGTCCACCAGGCCAAGACCGGGGCGCTGATCCGCGGATCGATCCGCGCCGGAGCCATTGTCGGCGGAGCCTCGGAGTCCCAGTTGGAAGCCCTGACCGGCTACGGCGAGAGGGTCGGCCTGGTCTTCCAGATCACCGACGACATCCTGGATGCCGGCGAGGATCCCGATCCCATCAGCTTCCCGACCCTGTTCGGCATGGAGACCTCCAAGCGGATGGCCGCGGAGGCCACCGAGGAGGCGGTCGACCTGCTCCGCCCCTTCGGCGACGCCGCCCGTCCCCTGGTCCACCTGGCCCGCTACCTGCTGGAACGGAGCGTCTGACCCGGGTGGCGCCACCCCGGTCGCCCCAGGCCTGCCTGGCCCTCTCGCAGGCCCTGTTGAGCTGTGACCCGGGCCCCGTGGCCTGGGCCGGAGCCAGCGGGGCGGCCCACCGGCGCGCGCTCGGGGGGGTCCCCAAGAGCCTGGAGCGCATCTGCTCCTGGGCCGAGGACGAGGTGGACCTGTTGCACCTGGCCCTGGGCTGGCGACAGGCACGCCTGGACTGCGACCCGGGCGCCCCCCTGACCCTGGTCGTGGAGGACCTCCCCCCCGCCTTCCTGGCCGCGCTGGAGGCGGCCGTCCCGGCCTCCTTCGACCTGTTGATCGTGCTGCTGGACAGC
>CAZQPM010000060.1:0-15108 GCA_964595195.1 uncultured Burkholderiales bacterium
CTGGAGTGTCGCCTGGTGGGTCGGGGGCAGCCGGTCGACATGTGGATCTGCCCGGCCCTGGCCCCGGCGCCCCTGCGCCGGGTCGGTGCCTGGTTGCAGGGCCAGCCCTGGCCGGCCCTGCAACCACTGGCTGGAGAACTGCTCGGCATGGGTCCTCCCTGGCCCACCGGCCACGGGGCCTGGACCCTGGAGTTCGACCTGGGCACCCAGAAGACGCTGCCCCTCCCCTCCTCCTTCGTCACCTTCGGCGCGGCCGAAGGGCGGGCGGGGGCCTGGGCCACCCTGGAGCGGTTGTGGACCGGCTCCCGGGGCCAGCCTCCGGAAGCCGGCGACCGAGCCGCCATCGAGTCCCTCTTGCAGCGCTGTCCGGAGGGGAGCCTGGCCGGGCTGGGCTTCCTCTACCCCCGGCCGGGATCGCCCGCCCGGTTGATGCTGGCGGTTCCCCGGGCCGAGGCCCTGGCCGGCTGGCTGCAGGCTCGCTGGACCGAGGTCGAGGCCCTCTTCGGCGGCCTGACCGACCACCTGGTCGCCGGGGCCGCCATCCACCCCGGGGCCGAGGCCACGGTCAGCGTCGAAGCCTACCTGTGGCAGCCTGAGGCCTGGCTGGAGCTGGCCGACCGCCTGGTCCGCCGCGGCCTGTGCCTCCCCGAGCGGGCCCCGGCCCTGACCCGCCTGGCTGGAACCCGGGGGGTCGAGGACGGGGCCTGGTGCTCGCTGAACCATGTGAAGCTGGCCCTGGGCCGTGACGGCTCGGCGGCCGTCAAGGCCTACCCGGCCTTCGGGCTGGAGAGCCCTGGCGAGTTCCCGGACGGGGAGCCGCTGTAGGCGGCCGGCCCGGCCGGGGTCAGCGGGTCTCCTCCTGGATCAGTTCCACCTTGTACCCATCGGGGTCCTCGGCGAAGGCGATCACCGTGGTCCCGTGTTTCATGGGTCCCGGCGCCCGGGTGATCCGGCCGCCCCGGGCCTCGATGTGACGACAGGCCGCCTGGATGTCGTCGGTCCCCAGGGCCAGGTGACCGTAGGCGTTGCCCAGGTCGTAGTGGTCGACCCCGTCGTTGTAGGTCAGCTCCAGGACCGCGGCCTCGGACTCCGGGGCATAGCCCAGGAACGCCAGGGTGAAGCGACCCTCGGGGTAGTCCTGCTTCCTCAGCAGCCGCATGCCCAGGGCGCGCGTGTAGAAGTCGATGGACCTCTCCAGGTCACCGACCCGGATCATCGTGTGCAGAATGCGCATGGCAACCTCCTGGCCCCGTGCTGGGGCCCAGGGGCTTACGTCTGGGACGGCGCAGACTCCTCCCCGGCGGGCGGCTCCGGAACGGGCCGGCGCCCGACCTCCTCGGGCCGCCCCTTCAGCAGCCGCGCCAGCGGGCGCGTCCGGTCCCCCCGCTCCAGGAGGATCCGGGCCACCGCGGCCATGGGAGTGGCCAGCAGCATCCCCACCGGTCCCCAGACCACGCTGGCCAGCATCAGCGCCAGCAGCACCACGACCGGGTCCAGTTCCAACGAGTGCCCCATGATCCGGGGCTCGACCAGGTGTCCTACGACCAGGTGGATGGCTCCGGGCACCAGCAGGGCCAGGGAGGCCGTCCCCAGACCGACGTCCGGCGTGAGGATCACGACGGGCAGGGGCAGCAGCGTCGCCACGATGGGCCCGAGGTTCGGGATGAAGTTCAGCGCGAAGGCCAAGAGACCGAAGACCAGGGCCAGGCGCACGTCCAGCAGGTCCAGCACCAACCAGGTCAGGGCCCCGACCACCAGGGAGATGGCCGCCTTGGCCGCCAGGTAGTCCTCGATGCTGCTGCGGATGTCGCCCCACACCCCTTCCCGATCCCCGTCCATCCAGGAGCCGAAAAGCAGGAAGAAGAGGTAGATCAGCACGATCACGCCGTGGGAGACCAGGGCGAAGAGCGAGTTGAAGAGGGCGCCCAGGACGGCCCCGAAGGAGTCGGCCGAGGTGTCGACCAGCGAGCTGAGCAGCTCCCGGGGGTCCAGACCGAAACGTTGCAGGGCCGACCACGAGAGGATCCGGGCCAGCAGGGCGCTGACCCGGGCCTGGTAGTCCTCACCGCTCTGGGTCAACTGCATCACCGAGGCCGAGACCACCGCGGCCAGGCCGACCAGGACCAGGATTCCGACCCCCAGGGTCAGGGCGGTGGCCAGGCCGTGGGGCAGCCGCAGGCGGTGCTGGAAGAGGTCGACCAGGGGCCTCAGGGCAAAAGCCAGGAACAGGGCGAACACGAAGGGGACCAGGACGTCGCGCAACCACCAGGCGGCGGCCCCCAGGGCCAGACCCGTGAGGATCACAAGGCAGACCGTCTGCAGGTGCGGTTCGTCCGGGGCGCTGCTGCCCCAACCCCGGCGGGCCAGGGTCTCCAGGATGGCCTGGCGGACGGTGCGGGGAGCCTCCTCAGGGGGTGACATGCTGCCCGGTTCGCCGAGCTCCGGCCCGGCCCTGCCGCCGCCAGGGCCCGCCGGGCCGGGTCCGGTGCGTCCCCAGGGCTACAGGCCCGGAGCCTCCTGCTGGTCGGTCCCGGGTTGGACCCGGGTGGCAGGGTTCAACTGGCGTATCTCGGCCAGCACGACATCCGAGATCTCGGCGTAGAAGGCCAGTTGCTCCTTGCGCTCCGGGGGAAGTGGACGGACCAGCAGGTCCGTCAGGTCCAGCGGTTCACCGATGAAGACCTCGATGGTCCGGAAGACGTCGGGGATCCGGCGGCCGACGCCCAGGACCTCGCCCGTCCCGGTCATATGGACCGGGATGACCGTCGGCCGCGAGTCGAAGATCAGCTTGCCAACGCCGGGCTTGCCGGGGCCGATCTCTCCGGTGCGGGTCCGGGTGCCCTCGGGGAAGACGATGACGATGTTCTCCCGCAGGAGTTCCTTCCACTGCTCGACCTGCTCGAGGTCGCCCGACTGGCGGTCCACCGGGTAGGCCTTGAGGTGTCGGAAGAAGTGACGTCCCAGCAGGCGCAGGACCTGATCCTTGAACCTGCGCGAGTTGGGGTCGCCGAAGAAGTTCTTGCGGTCGGCCAGGCTGATCGGCAGGTAGCGGGGCCGGAACAGGACCTTCGGGATGTAGGCCGCCACCTCGAAGGCGAAGTTGTCCAGGATCGAGTTGTGGTTCAGGCAGTACAGCACGTTCTCGTGCCGGGAGGGGATGTTCTTCAGGCCGTGGACCTTCGTGCGGTTCAGCATCCTGAAGAGCAGGATCGATCCGGCTGCCGCGGCGCCGAAGGCCAGGGTGAAGCCCACCCCGCCGATGACCTGCTTCCAGGCCTTGGACGCGGAACGCACGGCAGGGACCAGGCCCCCCTTCGGGCGGACCGGGGCCGCGGCGGGCTCCAGGGGATCCGGGGCCTCGGGCCCGGCAGGAGAGGGGAAGTCTGAAGGCGTCATGGCGGCCAACCTTTCTCCGGCCCGGCCCCATCCTCCTATGAGAGGACCGGGCCTCCGTACACGTCAGGAGCGCCGTACCCTGGGGGGTGCGGCGCTCCTGGTCAGGACCCGCGGGGTCAGGCCTTGCGGCGCGTTCCCTTGACCCGCCGGCGGGGACGGGCGTGCTCAGCGGGAACCTTGCCCGAGGTCGCCGGAAGTTCGTCCGGGCTGGGATAGTCCTGGTCGTCCGGGGCGGCCAGGGCCGCCGGACGGCCCTCGCGAACCCGCTCCTCGGCGGCCAGACGCCGCTCCTGGGCCCGTGCGGCCTCGCGCTTGCGGCTGTAGGCGTCGATCTCCACCAGGATCGGACCGGCCACGAAGATCGAGGAGTAGGCCCCCGAGATGATGCCGACCAGCAGGGCGAAGGCGAAGCTCTTCAGGGTCACGCCACCGAAGAAGTAGAGGGCCACGCAGACGATCACCGTGGTCAGGGTGGTGTTCACCGACCGGGTCATGGTCTCGTTCAGCGAATCGTTGACGATCTCCGCGAAGGTGCCCTTATGGGACTTCAGGTGTTCGCGGATGCGGTCGAAGATGACGACCGAGTCCATCACCGAGTAGCCGGCCACCGTCAACAGGGCGGCCACCCAGGGCGAGTCGACCGGCAGGCCCGCCAGGGCGTACAGGCCGGTCATGATCACCACGTCGTGGACCAGGGCCACGTCGGCGGCCACTCCGAAGCGGAGCTGGTTGCCGAAGCGCAGGGTGATGTACAGGAGTTGCAGGACCATGGCGACCAGCAGGGCCAGCACGGCGCCCCTCTTGAGTTCGCCGGTCACGGTGGCGCCGATGCTGGTGGTGGACAGCTCGAAGAGCTTGCCCGCGTTGAGTTGCGGCTCGAGGGTCGCCAGCAGTTGAGCCGCCCGCCCGGTCGGAGCGCTCTGGGCCTGGGGCTCGGCCTGCCCGGCCTGGGGAGCCGCCGGGGCCTCCTCGCTCTCATCCTTGAAGCGGATCAGGATCTTCTGGTAGGGCTTGCCGTCGGCCCCGACCTCCATGGTCTCGGCCATCTGCACCTGGACATCCTTCAGGTCCGGCACGCTCTGGCTGACCAGGTCGGCAACGGCCGTGTTGGCCAGGGCCACCTTCTGGGGCGCGCCGATCTCGATGATCGTGCCGCCCGTGAAGTCCAGTCCGAACTGCAGGCCCCGGAAGAGCAGGCCCCCGAGGGCCACGACCAGCACCACGGCGCTGATGGCGTAGAAGATCTTGCGGCTGCCGACGATGTCGCGCTTGCGCTTGCGGCAGGACTGGCCCCAGAGGACCACGGCCACCAGGGCCACGACCCACAGGGCCAGGGAGATGATTTCGGTGGTGTTCAGGTTGAAGTTCACGTCCCGGGCCTCCTACGCGCCGTACATCGAGTTGTCGTCGATGTTCAGGAAATCAGTCAGGAAGTAGAGGAGTTGCCGGGTGACCCACACCGCGGTGACCAGGCTGAGCGCGGTGCCCAGCATCAGCGTGACCCCGAAGCCCTTCACGCTGCTGGCTCCGAACCAGAAGAGGATCAGGGCGCCCAGGAAGGTGGTCACGTGCCCGTCGATGATCGACGAGAAGGCCCGCTCGAAGCCGTGGTCCAGGGCGGCCCGGACGGACTTGCCGGCCCACAACTCCTCCTTGACCCGCTCGAACTGCAGCACGTTGGCGTCGACGGCCATACCGATCGATAGGACGAAGCCGGCGATGCCCGGCAGGGTCAGGACGAACTCCAGGCCGGGGATGACCATGCCGCCCAGGACCCAGATGCTGTAGACCACCAGGGCCACCGCAGCGACCAGGCCCGGCATCCGGTAGTAGAAGACCATGTAGAGGATCACGATGCCGATGCCGATCAGCGAGGCGACCTGGCTGCGATGCAGGGACTCGGCGCCCAGCGTCGGGCTGACCGTGTAGGCCTCCAGGATCTGGACGTCGACGGGCAGCGCCCCGGCGTTGAGGATGTTGGCCAGCTCGTTGGCCTTCTCCAGGGTGAAGCTGCCGCTGATGATGCCGGACCCGCCGGTGATCGGCTCGTTGACGTTGGGCTCGCTGATCAGGTCGCCGTCGAAGGCGATGCCCAGCGGCTTGTTGACCAGGCGGGTGGTCAGATCACCGAAGAGCCGCGTTCCGTCCTTGGTCAACTGGAACTCGACCGCCCAGCCGTCGTCACCCACGCCGTTGCGGGCCACCCCGGCCTTGGCGATGTAGCGCCCGTCCATCACGGTCTTCCAGGCGTAGTTGTTGGCCGCCGGATCGTAGACCTTCTCCTTGAACTCCAGGCGCCCGGCCTTGCGGACCAGGGCCTTGGCCTTCTCCAGATCGGTCATCTCGGGGATCTCGACGATGATCCGGTCCAGGCCGGCCGGGGCGATCAGGATCTCGGAGGTCCCGATGCTGTTCAGGCGGCGCGTGAAGACCTGGATGCTGCGGTTGCGGATCTCCTCGTTGATCCGCACGACCTGGCCGGACTGCGGATCCACCACTTCCTTCAGTTGCAGGGTGATGTGGGTTCCGGACCGCAGGTCCAGGCCCAGCTTCAACTTCAGCCGGTTCTCGGGTGAGACCCCGAAGAACCCCACCAGGATGGCGATCGTGATGGCGGCGATGATCGCCAGGTTGATCAAGACTTGATTTCTGTTCACAACTAGAACTCCTCGGTCCGTCGACCTTCAGGCCCTGCTGCACCCGGCCCCTCCGGGCGGGAGAGGGTCCGGGTGCAGCCGGCACGGGGTCGAGGGATACAAAAAGACCGACAACCAGCCGCCAGAAGGTGGGTGGTCATCCGGACTCTCCGGGCAATCGCGACGGCACTTTCGGGTTCAGCCTCAAGACTCCTTCCCGTCCTGCCCGATCATGCCCGGTCGTGTTATAATGGTCCGACTGCACCCGGAGACGGCCCGGCGGGCCTCCGAATGCGGGCGGCGACCTCGGGCCCGAACCCACCTGGACGGAAGACCATGGCCTCAACCCACGATGCGGCAGACCGACACCTGGAAGCCCTGGTGTCCAACCCGACAAAGCGCAAGGAGCTGCTCGACGACCTGGGGCCGGCCGAGCGCCGCCACCTCCTGGGCCAGGTCCACTCCCACATCGAGGTGCACCTGGCCCAGGGCCACCGACGGGCGGCCCGGGTGTTGCTGGACCTGGCCGCCGAGGTGGCCGGTCCGGATGCCGATCTGCAGTACGCGCTGGAGAGGGCCCGGATCCGCTGGATGGAGCAGGAGGGTCTGAGCCAGGAGGCCCTGACCGCCCTGACCCGCCTGTACCAGGTCTACCAGCGCAGCCGCCGGCACCCCCAGCGCGGGGCCGAACTGGCGATGGAACTGGGGATCGTGCTGGACCGCTCGGGCCACAAGACCCAGGCCCTGAAGCTCTTCCGCAGCGCAGCGACCCGCTACCAGAGGCTGGGCCAGGCCTACAACCGGGCGGCGGCGCTCTTCAACGGGGCCTCGGTGCAGTACGACCTGGGGCGGATCGGTCCCTCCCTGCGGGCCTGCCTGCAGGCCCTGGAGGAGGGCGGGACCGAGCACCTGGACCTGGAGGCCCACATCACCCTGCAGATGGCCAACTCCCACGAGGCCCGGGGGGACCTTCCGGCCGCCAGCGACTGCTACCTCCGGGCCGCCGAAGGCTATCGCCGCCTGAACAACCGCACGCAGGAGAGCAACATCCGCTATCGCCTGGGTTGGCTGTCGCTCCAGGGCGGCGGGACCGACCGCGCCGAACCGCAGCTCCAGCAGGCCCTGGAGATCAAACGAGAGCACGATTACGGTGAAGGCCTGGCCCGCTACCACCTGTACCGGGCCGAATCCTACCGCACGGCGGGTCTGCCGGACATGGCCCGCCACCACTATCGGGCCTGCCTGGGCTTGGCCGTGGCCATGGCTGCCGAGAACCTGGCCACCCGGGCCCGCTTCGGGCTTTGTCTGGTGGCTGGCGCGCACAAGCGGTCGCTCCCCTCCTACCTGAAGCTGCCGGCTCCGCCCGGCGGCGAGACCTCGCTGGGCCGAGGACGCCGGGGGGTCTACTGCGAGCACGTCAACGACGGAGGTCGCCTCGGCCTGTGGCGCCAGTCCGGCGGGCCCGATGCCGCCCCCGAGGATCGCACCTTCCTGGCCCGCCTGCTGAAGGACCTGGGGCAGAGCCTGAACCAACTGGGCCACCGGGATGCCGAGTCCCTGCGCCGACAGGAACGAGCCGTCGAGGCCTGGCAGACCCGAGCCCACAAGCCCGGCCGGGCAGGACCCGGCACGCCCACGGGATAATCCCTGCGACCACGCCCACCGAACCGTCTGGAGGTCCCTTGAGAGTCAAAGTCATGCTCAGTCTCCTGGCCTGCGCCGCCGCGCTGGCCCTGCCGGCCCTGGCCGAGCCCCAATGCGTCGACCTGGTGCTGATGCGGCGCCACTACGTCACCAACGGCGACTGGTCGACCGAGCTCCAGCGCATGGCGGGGCAGGAGGTCCAGGGCTCGCTGGTCGGACACGGCGGGTCCGCCGACTCCACGATGGTCTACCAGTTGGATGGCAAGTTCGACATGATAGAATCCCTGGTCGGTTACCTGGACTCGTCCCCGGCCAATCGGTCGGCCGTCTTCGAAGTCTGGGCTGACGGCCAGTTGATCCAGAAGGTCGGTCCCCTGTCCAGCGGTCAACCGCCCGAACTGGTACGGGCTCCCCTCAAGGGGCGCAAGATGCTGACCCTGCGGATCGTGCCCCAGAGGTACGACTCCACCCACGGGGCCGCCTGGGGCAACCCCAAACTTTGGGCGGAACTGGGGGACCAGATACCCGGCGGACTCCTGCTGAACGTCGATGGGCGCACGTCGCAGACCGTGTCGAACCGGATCGAGGGCAAGGAACAGGTGGCGGTGCCCCTGCCCCTGCAACCTGGAGTCCGTGAATACCGGGTCCGCATGGAGTACGACCCCGGCGCGGGCAAGGTCCAGGTGCAGACCTCCGAGGTGCCCTCCGCGGCCGAGTAGGCCGGCTCCAGCCCCGGGGCCCTCCTGCTCCTAATCGAAGGAGGCCAGCACCTCGCGGTCCAGGCGCTCCAGGCCCGTCGGGTCCAGGGCGGGACCGTTCCACACGATCTCATCCACCCCCAGCGCGACGTAGGGCTCGACGGCCCGGATCAGGCGTTCGGGTTCGCCGATCGGCAGGGCCTCGGCCTCCTCGTCGGGCAGGTGCTGACCCAGCCACCGTCGCCGCCGGCGGGCCTCCTGCGGATCCTCGACCAACTCGCCATAGAGCGTCACCGTGCGCCGAACATCCCTGGGCTCCCGCCCCACCTCGCAGCAGTGGCGGTCCAGGACCTGAAGCTTGTAGCGCACCTCCTCCAGGCTTCCGAAGACGTTGCCGTACAGGTTGCAGGCGTCGGCCCGTCGGGCCACGGTTCGCAGGGTCCGGCGCTCGCCTCCCCCGGCCACCAGCACCGGCAGGTGGGCCTGCACCGGCGCCGGGGCGAAGGGCGCCCGCACCAGCCGGAAGTAGCGTCCCTGGAAGTCGAACGGGCCGGGGCCCGACAGCAGCAGGCGGATCACCTCGGCAGCCTCGTCCAGGCGATCCGAGCGTTCCCTGCAGGGGCCCAGCGGGATGCCGAAGGCCTCGTGCTCGCGCTCGTGCCAGCCCGTGCCCAGGCCCAGGTCCACCCGCCCCCCGCTGACGTGGTCGACCGTGACCGCCATCCTGGCCAGCAGCGCCGGAGGTCGGAAGGTCACCGGGCTCACCATGCACCCCAGACGGACCCTGCGCGTCACGGCCGCCAGGGCGGCCAGGAGGGTCCACCCCTCCAGGATCGGACCCCGCTCACACTCCTCGGCCGAGGCCACCGTCAGGGGCAGTTCCTCGGCCGTGCAGGGGAGGAGGTGGTCGAAGGTCCACAGGGTCCTCCAGCGCTGACCGTCCATGGCCACGGCCGCCTGGCGCAGGGTCTCCCAAGGCTCGGTGTTGGCAAGTTCCAGGCCGAAGTGGATCCGGGGCATGGCCGGCGCTCTTTGCGAGCCACCCGGAGGGTCCCTGCCCGGGTCGGAAGGTCTTCCCCCCCCGGCCGAGAAGGCCGGTCCTGATCGTCCTCGTCGCACCCGCTGGCCGGCCAGCCCGATTCCAGCCGGAGCACCGGGACCTGTGTTTCCAGTCCAGCCCGGGAGCCGGGGAAGGGTCCCGGAGCATCACCGCCAGATCCAGGAGAACGCTGCCATGCCAGTCAACCTCAAGAACCGCCACTTCCTGAAGCTGTTGGACTTCTCCAGTGAGGAGATCCGCTTCCTGCTCAAGCTCTCCCAGGACCTCAAGACCGCCAAGTACACCGGGAACGAGACCCCCCGGTTGGTGGGCAGGAACATCGCCCTGATCTTCGAGAAGGAGTCCACGCGCACGCGCTGCGCCTTCGAGGTCGCGGCCCACGACCAGGGCGCCCATGCCACCTATCTCGGCCCCTCCGGCTCGCACATCGGCGTCAAGGAGACCATGAAGGACACCGCCCGGGTGCTGGGCCGGATGTATGACGGCATCGAGTACCGTGGCTTCGGCCAGCACATCGTCGAGGAACTGGCCGCCCATGCCGGAGTCCCCGTCTGGAACGGCCTGACCGACGAGTTCCACCCCACCCAGGCCCTGGCCGACTTCCTGACGATCATGGAGCATACCACCAAGCCCCTGGAGCAGGTGGCCCTGACCTACATGGGCGACGGCCGCAACAACGTGGCCAACTCGCTGCTGGTGGCCTCGGCGAAGCTGGGCTGCGACTTCCGCATCGGGGCCCCCGCCAAGTACCACCCCAGCCCCGAGTTGCTGGCCCGCTGTGAGGAGCTGGCCTCCAGCACCGGCGCCCGCCTGACCATCACCGAGGACCCCGCCCAGGCCGTCGCGGGCGCGGACTTCCTGTACACCGACGTGTGGGTCTCCATGGGCGAGGCGGCCTCGCTGTGGGAGGAGCGGATCGCCCAGTTGCGGCCCTACCAGATCAACGCCGAGTGCCTGCGCCGGACAGGCAACCCGAGCGTCAAGGTCCTGCACTGCCTGCCCGCATTCCACAACTCCGACACCAAGATCGGCCGCGAGGTGGCAGGGAAGTACGGTCTGGAGAACGGCATGGAGGTCACCGAGGACGTCTTCGAGTCCCGGCACTCGGTGGTCTTCGATGAGGCCGAGAACCGCGTGCACACGATCAAGGCCGTGATGGTCGCCACCCTGGGGGCCTGAGGTCCCATGGGCGACGGAGCCGCTGGGGTTCCGCCGCCCTCCCCGGGCCTGGGAGTCAGGACAGGAAGGGCTCCCAGGCCCGCCCCTCAGGCTGCGCCTGGAAATCCAGGTGCAGCCCCGATAGCGGATGCTGCAGGCCCAGACGGCAGGCGAAAAGAGCGATGCCCCCCTGACGCAGGGCGCTGGAAGCCCCGTACTTCCGGTCGCCCGCCAGGGGACAGCCCAACAGGGCGAACTGGGCCCGGATCTGGTGATGGCGCCCGGTCTCCAGGCGCACCTCCACCAGGGCCCGCGTCCTTCCGGTCGCCAGGACCCGGTAATCCAGGATCCCCGGCCGGCTGCCCGGCACCTCCTGGGGATGGGCCCGGGACAGGTTCCGGCGACCGTCGCGCACCAGGTGGTGCTCCAGCCGCCCCTCCCCCGCCGGCAGGGCCTGGAAGCCCTCGACCAGGGCCAGGTAGACCTTCTCCACCAGGTGCAGGCGGAACTGGCGGGACAACTCCCGCGCCGCCAGACGGCCCCGGGCCACCACCAACAGTCCTGCGGCGGGGCGATCCAGCCTCTGCACCGGGTGGGGTTCCTCCCCGGGAAGATGCTGCCGGACCCAATCGAGCGCCGAGGGAACCCCCGAGGGATCGGGCTGGGATGGCATCCCCACGGGCTTGTTCAGCACCACCAGGGCTTCATCGGAGTGCAGGACCTGCGCTTCCATCGCCGTGGCCCTAAACTCCGAGAGCCATCTGCTGGACCCCGGCCAGCCGGTCGCAGGCCTGTACCAGCAACCGGCTGCCGTTGGTCACGTGGACGGGTTGACCATCCCGCACGAAGCGCCCCAGCTCGGCCAGGGCCACGCGGAATTCGGCGATGCCCAGCTTCAGCTCGCGCATGGCCCAGGCGGCTTCCTGGGTCAGGCTCTCCTCGGGGGGCAGGCGCGACAGGCCCAGGTCGGCCTCCTTGAGGATCTGCTCGGCCCAGGTCAGGACGCCGGCAAACTCCTCGGCCGGCATGTGGCCGAACTCAGCGGCTTCGCAGGCCGCCACCAGGCGGTCGCGGTGGGCCGACACGCTGGCCACGGCCAAGCCTGGGACCACCACCGTCTTGTCGGCGGCCGTGACCAGGCGTGCCCCGCAGGCGCTGCACTCGCGGGCCACGTCGGAATTGGAACTGCCGCAACGGGGACAGAAGGAGATGGTCTCCTCCTGTTCGTACAGCTTGAGGATCATCCAGGCCTCGTAGAGCAGGCAGGCCCCCTTCTCCAGGTTTTCGATGGCCCGGGGCAGCAGTTCCCGCACCTGGGCCCCCAGACGCAGCAGGGGCAGGGCCCGGTTCAGCCAGTCGAAGCCCTCCCGGGCCACGGGCACCTGCTCGGCGGCCCGCGCGGGCCCCTTCAGGGCCACGGTCGCGCACTGTTCGAAGCTGAAATAGCTGTCGCTGAGCTGGGCCTCGAACCAGGCCTGGGCCCGCTGCAGCAGGTCGGGGGCCAGGCCATCCTGCACCGCTCGGGCCGCGTGGATCACCCAGTTGACCTGAGGCGAGGGGGTGGGCCCCTGGACCAGGGCCTCGCCCGTGCTCTCCTGGATCTGCTCGACCAGCAGCAGGCAACCCTGTCGGAAGCGGGCGAAGCCGGCCTCCAGGACCCCCAGGTCGTGAGCCACGAAGTACTCGTCCATGACCTGGATTCCGTCCAGGGCCTCCTGGCAGGCCCGGGCCCCGCGAATGGCCCGCCCCGAGTCGGGGTCCTGCTGGAAGACGCGGACCCCGTCCTCGAAATGGTCCCAGAGGCGATCCAGGATCTCCGAGAAGCGGTCGTCCTCCATCAGGTGCTGGCGCAGGGCGGCCGTGGCCTTCCACATCAGGTTCAGGGCGGGGTGGGGCTCGTCTCCGTGCCCGAGGTAGGCCCATTCATAGGCGATCAGCGCGTCGTTGAGCTGCAGGTAGGCGTCGGCCAGGGCTTCGGCGGAGGCCTGCAGGATCCGGGGGTCCCGGTGGGTCAGCCAGACGCAGGCCCGGGCCAGCACGTCCCCATAGGCATCGAAGGCATCGACGACGGCTTCCAGGACCTCGGGCAGGGCCTCGAGCAGCCCCGGTTCCTCCTCGACCTGGGTCGAGAACGCGGACTTGGCCTCGGCCAGTTCCAGGCCGCAGTTGGCCAGGGCCATGCGCAGGCTGTCGGCGTCCAGGCGCCCGAACGCTGCGTCCAGGAAGCACGCGATCAGCCGGTTGGTATTCTGGGACGGAGTGGGACCAGCCTCCGGTTCGGGGGCCTGCGGGGGACAGGTATCGTGGGCGGGGTGGTCCATGCGGGTATCCGACCCCCTCTCTTCGCCGGCGAACCGCGGAGTCTTGCCGCAGCCAGGAAAGTGGCCACGGGGACTGCAGCCGGAGGCCGGCAGCCCCTTCCGCCTGGCGCAGGAGCCAGGGTCCGAGCCCCGTGCGCCTCGGCCCGGGGCCTCCCTACCAGGCGACCACGCGCTCGTGCACCAGCACCCCTGCCGAGTCCTTCTGCCCAGGCCGGAACTGGAAGACCAGGCGCACGGTGGCCGTTCCCGAGGGTGAGGGCAGGGGCCAGCGCAGCGTCCGGGTCTGGCCCGATGGCAACTGGGTATTGGCCCCTCCCTCTCCCTGGAAGGGGTTGCGGAAGCGATAGCGCTGCTCGGTGCCCACGGGCCTGAAGTCGACCACCAGGTCCAGGGATCGGCTGCGCCGGCCGCTGGGCACGTTGTGACCGGCCCCGCTGTTGCGGATGGCCACCACCAGGTCCCCCTCCTCCAGATGGGCCTGGAGATCGACGGCACGTCGCAGCATCGCGGGGTCGTGGGCCCCGGACATCGTGTGGTCCCGGCCCGGCATGTGGCACGATCGGCAGTCGACACCCGCCGTGGCCCACCCCGAGGCCCGCCACTGATCGACGGTGTTGTGGGCGTTGTGGCAGGACTGGCACAGCTCCACCGAGACCAGGGCCGGCTCGTGCACCGGACGGCAGGCTCCGCGGACCCCCGGACGGGCCGAGGCGATCCCCTCGCGGCCGAGGTGGCAGGTGGTGCAACCCACCCCCTCCCGGCGGCGCTCCTGGCGGGGTACGGGTGGACTTCCCAGCCCGGTCCGCAGCACGGGCTCCGGGGCGTGGCAGGGCAGACAGGTCCTGACCTTCTCGCCGCGCGAGAGGTTCCGGGGCTGCAGCGAGAACAGGGCCCGACCGTGAGGAGAGGCATGCCACTGCCCCCAGGTCTCCAGGTGGCAGCGCCGGCAGGAGTCGGCCTCCAGGTAGGGATGGCGCACGTGGTCGGGCACCCGGCCCGACGCCCGCAGCGCCTCCTGGCGCCCCAGGAATCCCAGGAAGACCAGCCAGCCCAGGGCCAGGGCCACCAGCACCAGGCGGGCCGCGCCGCGACTCAACCTTCCTCATCCAGGCGCACGGCCTGGCCCTCCTGCAGGGTCGCCGGTCCCAGGAAGCGCACCCAGCGCTCACCCTGGCGGGCCAGCCACAGGCACTCGCGGGGACCGACCAGGCGCCCCTCGACGCGCCCCTCCCCGCGCTCGTCGGCCACCACCCGCGGAGCCCTGGACCCGGTCGGCCCCTGGACCGGCACCGCCGGGGCCCCGCCCTGGATGTGACCGTCCAGGAAGTGCGAGAAGGCCGGGCTGGCCGGATTCTCCAGGACCATGGGTAGGGGTCCGTCCAGAGCCAGTTCGCCACGGTCCAGGAAGAGCAGACGCCGGCCGATCAGCAGCGCCTCCTCCAGGTGGTGGGTCACGTAGAGCATGGCGAAGCCCTCCTCCACCTGCAGACGGCCCACCTCGGCCAGGAGTTCCCTTCGGGCCGGAGGGTCCAGGTTCAGGAAGGGTTCGTCCAGGAGCAGGACCGAGGGGCCTCCAGCCAGGGCCCGGGCCAGGGCCACCCGCTGGCGCTCCCCCCCCGAGAGATGATGGGGTCGATCCCCCGAACGGCCCGTCCAGCCGACCCGATCCAGCCACTGTCGCGCGGCCCGGTCACTGCCAGCGGTGAAGCGCACGTTCTCCAGGACCGAAAGGTGCGGGAAGAGGGCCAGGTCCTGGAAGACCATCTGCACCCCCCGCTGGTGGGCAGGTACCCGCTCCCGGCCACGGACCAGGACCTGGCCCCGGTCGGGGTTCTCCAGACCGGCCAGCAGGCGCAGCAGCGTGGTCTTGCCGGCCCCCGAGCGCCCCACCACGATGGCCACCTCGCCCGGCTCGATCCGGAAGCACAGGCCCCGCAGGACCTCGCGACCGGCGTAGGACTTGCTGACCGCCGCCAGCTCCAGGTATGGGGTCACGGTTCCTCCTGCAGGGCGTTCCAGGCCAGCGCACCCAACATGGGGGTCAGGCAGACCCCGACCTGGACCAGGCACAGGGCCGCCACCAGGTCGGGCTGACCGTAGTGGTTGAGGTTGAAGATCCGGACGGCCAGGGTGGCCTGGCCGGGCGGGGCCAGCAGAAGGCCCAGGGTCAGATCGCCAGCGGCCAGGGCGAAGAC
>CAZQPM010000061.1:0-15042 GCA_964595195.1 uncultured Burkholderiales bacterium
ACCCCCCGGCTGGAGATCGCTGCGGACCGGGTCTTCCGGCCGGCCCCGCCCGGACAGCCTTGCGCCCCTACGGCTCGGGGATCCGGTACAGACGATAGCCCTCGACCTGCAGGACCAGGGGAAGCCCCTCGATCAGGGGTCGGTTCACCGGAAAACCGGGGTCCACGTCCTGAAGCTCGATGAAGCTGACCTTCATCGCTCGGGCCCGGGCCAGGAACTCGGCCAGCGCAGGGGACCCGTACAGGGCACGCAGGTCCTCCAGGCGGTGCTCGGGCTCGATGCCGTGCCCCTGGCTCAGCGCGCTCTGCCCCAGGTACACGGGGCGGCCGGCGAAGCAGGGGAGCGTCCAGTTCACGTCGGGGAAGGTCGCCGTGGTGCAGTCCCGGGGCAGGATCTGCCGGGCCTGGCGCGCCAGTTCCGTCTCGACCGGGGGCAACTGCACGAAGTTCCGCACGTGGAAGGCCACCGAGAGCACCCCCGACTCCAGGCTCAGGATCACCAGGAGGACGGCCAGCACGCGGGCCGGTCCCGATCCCCGCCTCCACAGCCCCTCGACCATGGCGGCGGCCAGGATGCAGCAGGGCAGGAACCACAGGTGCAGGACCTTGATGTTCGTCCAGCCGGTGGTCAGCACGACCACGTTGGGCACGGCGAAGGCCAAGAGGGAGGCCAGCCCCAGACGGCGCAGGTCGCCCCGCAGCAGCACCAGGCCCAGCGCGGCCAGGACGAAGATGGCCCCCAGGTTCAGCCCCCAGAAACGGATCAGGCCCCAGGGGTCCAGCCGCGAGCTGACCCAGCCATAGTGGATGAAGACGAACCCCTGCCGCATGGACAGCAGGTAGGGTGCCTGCAGGGCCAGCAGGGGCAGGGCCGCCCCCCAGAAGGGCAGGCTGCCCCGCCTCGGGCCCAACAGCCACAGGCCGCCGAGAAGCAGGCCCGTGCCCAGGAAGGCGTGGAACGAGGACAGGGGCATCAGGCCCAGGCAGACCCCCGCCCAGGCGGCGTCGGCGCGCTGCAGGGGACGGCTGGCGGTGTAGCGGACCAGGGCTGCCAGGCCCAGAGTCAGGCCCAGCAGGGTGGCCCGCGCGTGCAGCACGAAGTCGCGCACCAGGCCCGTCCACAGGATCTCCCACTCCTCGACACGGTCGGCCGGATTCTGCAGATCCAGCAGCGTCTGGAGCGGGTGCAGCACGAGGTCGGGCCAGTGCTGCATGAAGCCCAGTCCCCCGCCGATCAGGAAGAGCCACACGGCCAGGTGGCTGGCTCCGGGTGACAGGCCATGCCGGAAGGCCAGCAGGCCCACCAGGCCGACCAGGCTGAGGGCCAGGGCCACGTCCATGAAGTTCAGGACGGCGATCAGTTCGGACAGCGAGAAGTTCCCGTCGGGGCCGAAGCCCAGGCGCAGCGCGGCGGCGGCCGCCAGATCGCTGAAAAGGTGGTAGCGCAGGGGCAGGCCGCCCATCATCGGGTGGTCCACCGGGAAGGTCCGGGCCTCGGCCATCCGCATCGCGAAGCCCATGTGCAGATGCAGGTCGATCCGGCCATCACCCTGGAAGAAGAGGCCCTCGGGCCGGTCCCCGACCCGGGTCAGCACCAGGCCGGCCACCAGCAGCGCAGGAAGAACGGTCCAGCAGGCGATCTGGCGCGCCGTGGGAGGTCGCTCCGCGGCACCCGCCAGCCTCCGGAACTCGCGCACCAGCAGGCCCACCCCGGGGACCAGCAGCAGGCCCAACCCCAGCAGACTGGCGGAGTTCGAGGGGCCCAGGTGGGACCACAGGACCAGGGTGAGCCCGGCCCAGGCCGCCAGGCCCAAGGGAATTCCCAGCAGCAGACGTTCCCAGGGCGAGGGGCCGGGACGGTCGGGCGACTCGGCGACCAGGGTCACGAGACTGCCTGCAAGCATCGCCGCCAGGAGCGCGGCGAACGCGATCCACATCGTCTTGACCCTCTCCTACCTCGTCATCGGGGAGCCGAGGCGACCTGTTCTGGGAAGCGGCAGGGGCTCCTTCCCAGGGTTCGGGAAGACCGATCGATGGGGCGCCACGAAGGAGCCCTGGAAAAAGACCGGAGCCCCCCACCTCCAGGGCGGAGGGCTCCAGGTCAGGCCGATCGGCCGGTCACTGCGGGTTCTCGGGAGCCCCCACGTTGACCCGCATCGGAGCCGAGACCGTCTGGGTCAGGCTGCCTCCGACGACGTAGCACTCCAGGTTCCCGGTGACCGTCCCGGTCAGCACCTGGCTGTCGGTGAAGGACGGGGTAAGCTTGAGCACCCTGCCCTTGGGGACGGTATACATCCCTTCGGAGTCCGGGGTGCCTCCGGGAACAGTCACCTGGAAGCTGGGATTCGTCGAGTGCTTCGACACCCGGACGTCACCCGAGGTGTTGTTGTAGAAGACGTAGGTGCCCAGCGACCAGGGGCGGGGTGAACTGGCGGTGCGGGTGAGCTCGTAGCCTGAACGGGGCTCGATCCCCAGGTCGGACATCGCAGGCCCCTGGACGAGCATGGTCTGGCTGAAGGCCGGCCCTGCGGTGAAGGTCGGGGGCATGATCGTCGTTCCAGGCGGAGCCGTCACGCTGATCTGGGCGGTGACCGGCGACTCGACGCCGTAGACCCCCGAGGCCAGGGTGCCGGTGAAGGGACCGGAGCCGTCGACGACCACGCCCGCCGGATAGCCCGAGCCCTCCGGGGTGAACCGCAGCGGGAACGGGGAACTCGCCGTCGTGGTGAGCGTGGCCGTGAAGTCCGTGGCGGCGACGTGGTCGGGGGCCACGATCTGGCGCACGCTGCCGCCCGACAGGACGACATTTTCCTGATACATGTGCAGCGTCTGACCCTGCGAGCCCAGATAGCAGATCCGCAGAGTGTACTGGCCCGGGGTCAGGCCCGTCAGGGCCAGCGTCTGCTGGTCGCGGCTGCGGTCCCTGGGGAAGACCTTCTCGACCAGCGTGGACCAGGAGCCTTCGTGCTGGGAGTAGAGACCGACCCTGAATGCGGCGATCTCCGGGGTCACCGCGCGAGCGGGAGCCTGGGGGTTGGCCAGTTCCATCTGGACGGCCAGGCCGGCTCCCACGACGAGGTCATCTCCTCCTCCCGAACAACCGTAGACCGCCAGCCCGGCGGCCACCGCCAATCCGACCAGTTTCCCGGTCAACGACCAGTTCCTGCGTGCCATCCTGGCCCTCCTCCCGCCCCCGATTCGGGGAAATGCTGGTTGGTGATTCGCGGCAGCCGGGGATCCTCCTGTCGACCCTGCCGCCCGCCTGTCGGGGACGCAGGGGTGGCAGCCCCGGGATCGAAAACCAGTCCCGTGACCCGCATCGTGCATCCCATCACCCGGCTGATCGTGGGGGGAGCCCAGGAGAATACCCTGCTGACGGCCGAGGGGCTGACCCGCCGAGGAGGCTGGCAGGTCGAGGTGCTGTGCGGTCCCGAGGTCGGGCCCGAGGGCTCGCTGCTGGACGAGGCTCGCGGGAGGGGCCTCGACGTGCGGGTCCTGCCGGACCTGGTGCGCCGGATCTCACCGCGGCGGGACCTGGTGGCCTGCCTGGACCTGGTCGGCCGGGTCCGCGGGGCCCGGGTGGTCCACACCCACAGCTCGAAGGCAGGCCTCCTGGGGCGCGTGGCGGCCCGCCTGGCCGGGGTGCAGGTCGTGGTGCACACGGTCCACGGCTGGCCCTTCCACGAGTTCATGCCCGCCCACACCCGGGCCCTGTACGTGGGTCTGGAGCGCCTGGCCGCGCGCCTGTGCCAGGCGCTGGTGGTGGTCAGCGCCCGGGATCGCGACAAGGGCCTGGCCCACGGCATCGGCAGGCCCGAACAATACGTCCTGATCCGCAGCGGCATCGAGCTGGAACGCTTCGGCCACCCGTCGGTGCCCCGGGACCGGACGCGCCGGGACCTGGGCATCCCGGCGCAGGCCCTGGTGGTCGGCAGCGTGACGCGCCTGTCACCTCAGAAGGCTCCCCTGGACCTGGTCCGGGCCCTGGCCTGCGCCGACCGCGCCTGCCCGGGCGCATGGTACCTGATCGTCGGCGACGGGGCCCTGCGCCCCCAGGTGGAAGAGGCCCTGGTCCAGACGGGCCTGCGCGAGCGGACGGTCCTGACCGGGCTGCGCCGCGACGTGCCCGAGCTCCTGGCCGCCTGCGACGTGTTCGCCCTGAGCAGCCTCTGGGAGGGCCTGCCCCGGGTGCTGCCCCAGGCCATGGCCTCGGGGCTGCCCGTGGTCTGCACGCGGGCCGACGGCTCGGCGGAAGCGGTCCGCGAAGGAGTCGAGGGCTTCCTGACCAGGCCAGGGCAGCCCCCGGAACTGGGCGCGCGGCTGGCCGACCTGATGGCCTCGGCGGACCTCCGCCAGCGCATGGGTCGGGCCGGACGGGCCCGGGCCGAGGAGTTCGGAGCCCAGCGGATGGTCGCGCAGTTGGAGGACCTCTACCGACGCCTGCTGGCCGCAACCCGGCGCTGAGAACCCGGACCGCCGGGCCCCGGTGGTCCGGCCGGCCGCCACCGCCCTACCCGGGAGTGCCGCGCCCGTCGTCCCGGACGAAGCCCCACTCCAACCGCACGCCGGCGGCCACAGCCAGCAGCGCCCAGGCGCCGGCGACCAACAGGGCCGCCCCGGGATCGAGCCTGGAGACCAGGACCCCCGCCGCCCCGGAAAGAGCCCCCGCCGCCCACAGGACCCGCACGGCCCGCGGCCTGTCCAGGCCCAGTCGGACCAGGCGATGGCTCAGGTGGTCCCGGCCGGGGGTGAAGGGGTGCAGTCCCCGGCGCAGGCGCGAGACCACCACGAGACCCGTGTCCAGCAGCGGCACCGCCAGGATCAGCAGGGGCACCGGCCAGGTCGCCGCCTCGTCTCGTCCGGGAAAGCGCAACTGCAGGCTGAGCAGGGCCAGGAAGAAGCCCAGGAAGTAGGCCCCCGAGTCTCCCATGTAGATCCGGGCGGGCGGCAGGTTGTAGCGCAGGAAGCCCAGGCAGGCCCCCAGCAGGGCCGCCGCCACCGGAGCCACCAGGGGCTGGGCGTTCCACACCCCCAGCAGGACCATCCAGGCGCTGGCGATCCCGGCGATCCCGGCGCTCAGACCATCCATGTTGTCCAACAGGTTCAGGGCGTTCGTGATGGTCAGGACCCACACCAGGGTCAGGGCCAGGTTCCCCACCTCGGGCAGGAATTCCAGGCGGACCTGGACCCCGTGCGCCACCAGCAGGGAGACGGCTCCCGCCTGGACGGCCAGGCGCAGCCAGGCGGAAAGGGGCCGGCGGTCGTCGACCAGTCCCAGCAGGGCCACCAGGGCCCCCGCCAGCATGGAGCCCCGGACGGCCTGGGGCAGCCCGCGACCGTGGGCCAGCAGCAGGGCGGCCACGGCCGCCAGGAACATGGCCGGGCCTCCCAGGAGCGGGACCGGCTGGGTCTGGTCCTTGCGCGCGGTGTCCGGGGAATCCAGGAAGCCCAGGCGCAGGGCCAGCCAGCGCAGGACGGGCACCCCGCCCAGGGCCAGGGTCCAGGCACCCAGCAGGGCCAGCAGTTCCCTCACGGCCGGCCTGCCGGGTCGAGCCCAGCGGGCCCGGGCGCAGTGGAAGACGGGGCTTGCCTGCCGGCCGCAGGAGGCGCGGAGTGGACGGGCCTGGATGGCCGTGCGGCCTCGGGGGCCCGGGAGGCCTGCTGCTCGCGGTTGCGGGCCAGGTTCCACCAACCGGCGGCCCGGTACAGCCGAGCCGCCCGCTCCAGGGCCTGCCGGGTCTGCCAGGTCGGCAGTCCCGCCTCTTCGCCCAGCCGCCAGGCGTGCGCCGCCCGCTCCGGTTGACCGGCGCGTTCCAGCAATCGGCTGGCCCGAGCCCTCCAGTCGGCGGCCTCCGCCTGGTTGCGCAGACGCCGGGCCCCGGCCAGCAAGGCTTCGCCCGACCGGGCCAGCAGCGCCCCCTGATGCGGAGCCCGGCTGGCCATTGCGGCGACCAGGCAAGCCTCGGCCAGGCCCGACCAGCTCTCGGCCAGGTCCGGATCCCGGAGCAGGGAGGCCTCGTAGGCGGCGATGGCCTCCTGCGCGGACCCTCCCGCCAGCAGCAGGTTCCGAGCGATCCGGTTGCGCGTCAGCACCCCGGCCGGGGCCAGGGCCACGGTCGCCTGCAGGTGCCGGCGGGCCTCCTCCAGGAAGTGGTCGCGCCGCTGGGGCTGATCGATCGCCCTCTGCAGGGCCAGGTCGCCCCGCAAGGCGCAGACGGCGGGATCCCAGGGCAGCACCCGGGCCAGGTCTTCCAGGAGCCTCTCGGCCTCCGACTGCAGGCCGGCACGGGCGCTGCCGGATGCGCTGCGGGAGGCCTGACCCAGACAGCCCCGGGCCAGCTCATGGAGATAGGCGGAGCGACCCCCGGAGAGGTCGGCGGCCGTGCGCAGCCAGGCGACCGAACCGGGATTGGCGGTGGCGCCCCGGGCCTCCCGGGCCTGCAGCTCCCCGGCCCTGCGCAGGGCCAGTCCAGCCTGGACCTGACGGACCCCGAGCGCCGCGGGAAGGAGCAGGACCAGGCCGAAGGCCAGGATCCGGGAAGGCCCCGGAGAGCGTCGCAGCGGAGCCGCCCCCCCCAGCGTCGCCAGGCCCCGGGTCGTGCCCAGGACCAGGGCTGCCAGGCCCAGGGCCACCGCCACCACCGCCGCCGGCAGCAGGGTCTCGCCTCCCGGTGCCGCCAGGGCCAACCGCATGCCCCACAGCCCGACCAGTCCGGCCAGGCCCGTCCCGGCCGAGAGGACCACGACCCTCCCCGACCGGGGCCACAAGGCCGATCCGCCGAGCCAGGTCAGGACCAGCAACCCCAGGACCACCGCTGGCAGACCGGGCAGCGAGCTGAAGCACACCCCCAGGGCGGCCAGGAGCGCACCCAGGATCCACCCGGCCGGCGTCTCCTCGGAGGCCGGGCCGGTGGGGATCGAGGCCCGCTCGCCTCCCCCGAGCGTCGGGGCCGCCAGCCAGCCAGCCAGCAGGAACAACAGGCTCGTGCTGGCTGCCGTCGAGAAGCCGAACTGCACCTCGACGGCGTGGGCCACCACCGCCGCCAGGAGGGCGGCCGGCCCCAGGGGGTCGGGGATCATCCCGGACGGTCGCCGGGCCAGGAGGAAGAGCAGTCCACCCGAGAGAGCCCCGGCCATCCAGGCCGGCACGGCCAGGACGGGTTCCCAGCGCGAGGCGACCAGCAAGGCTGCCAGGAGACCCCCGCCGAACCAGGCCCCCGCCAGGCGCCAGCCATCACCGCGAGCCAGGGCCCGGCCCAGGCGGCGCGCGGCCATCAGCACCAGGGCCAGGTACAGGGCCTGCCAGGAGGCGAACCCCAGCACCCCCTGGGTGGCCAAAAGGTCCAGGGACTGGTTGTGGGCCCGGTCCACGTAGGACGAGCGCTTCTCGACCCGACCCAGCTCCGGGGGGTGGAAGGACAGGAAGGCCAGGCGCAGGGTCTCGGGGCCGTAGCCCAGCAGGGGACGCAGGTGGAAGTGGGGGTCAGGCCGGCCCTCGGCATCGCGCAGGGGCCGGGGGCTGAGCAGCAGGTTCAGGGTTCCCTCCCACACGTAGCGCCGGACCTGGCCGGTCCGCCCCCCGAAGTCGGTCAGGCGTCCCAGGCGCTCCAGGGCGGGTAGCCTCTGGACCGAGACCAACGGGACCAGGGCCCGGCCCACCCCGGGGACCTCGGACAGCCGCGCCAGGCGAGCTGGAGGAATGTTCAGGATCAGCAGCCCCACCAGGCAGCCCAGAGCGACCACCACCCCGCCCCAGGGGACCCAGCCGCGCCCCTGGGGACTGCGCAGGTGGAAGGCCAGGGTTCCCAGCACGGCCAGCAGGGCCCCGGCCGCCGAGGCCACGCCCAGCGTGGGCTCGTGGACTGCGCAGCCGCGCAGGACCAGGCGGGCCAGGCCGAAACCCAGGAAGGCGGCGAAGGCGGGGACGACCAACGCCAGGAGGGCCTCGACCGGACGCGGCCGGCGCAGCGCAGGGAGCCCGGCGACCAGGAGGGCGAAGACCACCCCGGCCACCAGGCCCAGCGTCGCCCCGCGCGCGCCCGTGAACAGCAGGGCCAGGGCCTGCAGGGCCAGGGCCACCAGGGCCGCGGCCCGGGTGCGCGAAGTCGGGGCCCGCCAGGCCGCCAGGGCGGTCAGCGGCAGCACCATGACCAGCCAGGCCCCCAGCAGGACCGGATTCCCCATCGTCGAGCCGACCCGGCGGCCCAACTGGGCCCCCCACAGAGGGTCCAGGCCCGCCTTCTGGACCAGCGCGAAAAGCGAGACGGGCAGGCTGGCGGCGACCAGGACCCGCAGGAAGAGGTCGCCGGGCGGCATGACCCGGGCCGCCGTTGCCGCCAGCCCGAGCAGGGCCGCCAGACTGAAGAGGCCCAGGCCCCGCTCGGCCGAGCCCCACCAACTGTCGCTGGGGTTCAGCGAGAAGAATCCCGACAGCACCCCGCTGAGCGCCAGCCCCCAGAGCACCGGACCCAGGGGGCGCGGGGGCAGCCAGGGCCGCGGAACCAGGGCCAGTCCGCCCAGGGCGGCCGCGGCCAGAAGACCGAGCAGGGCCAGCTTGTCCGACTCGAAGACCCGCTGGGACCAGGGGTTGAAGAGGACCGGGGCCAAGGCCGCGGCCAGAAGGACCGCGGCCCCCGCCAAGGCTGCCCCGGGTTCCCGTGAGATCTGCGTCCCCCCCGACGGGCTCGGGCCCTCCCCCGAAGTGACTTCCGACATGAACGCGGCTTCGCCTTCGGACCGGACCCGCCTGCCGTCGACCAGTCCGGACGCACGCAGTGGTCCCCTCCAATCACTGCCTCTCGCGCAGTCGGAACAGGTCGACGAGGCCCCCTGGCTGAGATTCGTAGGTTCCGACCAATCCCGCTTCCAGGCCGAGAGACTCGAGGTGAGCCGCGGTCCTTCCAGGTAGGACGGCCTTGGGCACCCGGTTCCTCCAACCCCGGATGTTCACCAGGAAGGTGGGCAGCGCCTTGCCCTGCCCCGCCGGGCCGGCGCTCCATTCAAACAGGCCATCCGGGGCCGCATCGACGCGAACCGGCAAGCCCGAGTAGCACGCGAATGTATTGAAGACCAAAGGTTGGAGCTCACCGACGTCGGGCTCTGTAAACAGCAGTCGGAACGGGCCGCCTGTCCTTGCATAGGCGTCTTCCATGATGGACTCCAT
Source organism: uncultured Burkholderiales bacterium (assembly GCA_964595195.1). GTDB lineage: Bacteria > Vulcanimicrobiota > Xenobia > Xenobiales > Xenobiaceae > CAZQPM01. The sequence goes on from CAZQPM010000061.1 coordinate 9,163, forward strand.
CACCGGGCGAAAGGGGCAGGGAGGCTCGGCCAGCAGAGGCAGGGGGCTGTTCGGGCCATTGGCCGCGACGGCGGAAGCGGCTCCAACGTAGTGCCTCATGGGAGGCACCGGACGTAGGGATTCCGGCAGGGCCCAACCGAAGACCGTGAAGACACCCCACGTACTCAACAGGACGGCCAGGGCCAACCCGGCCCGCCTCCGGGGTGCAGCCCAACCCGTAGCCACCAGGGATGCGAAGCCCAACAGGTTGGCCAGGTAGATCTCGAACTTGCCTGAGGCCGCGTTGACCAGGATGAAGGACCAGGCCAGCATCCCCAGGATCAGTTCGCGACCCGGGTTGCCGGAGTCCCTGCGCAGGAGGGCCACCCCCAGGCCTACCAGCAGCAGGATGAAGTGCAACCCGTGGAACGAACGCAGCGCCATGGTCTGCAGATAGTAGAACGGGTCGAACCAGGCCATCCCGTGCAGCGTGCCCTGCAAGGCGGTGTGGACCCGCTCGTGGAACATCCCGGTCAGGTCCCGGACGCAGAGGAAGGGAATCAGGGTCAAGAGCAACGCGGAGGCGGCCACCAAGGCGTTGGGAAGGGGACTTCCGGGTTGGCGACGGCGCGTGGTCCAGGCCCACAAGAGCGCCAACGCCTGCAGATCCAACCCGACGACCACCAGGAAGGCCTGCGAAGAGCCCAGCGCCAGCAGGGGGGCTTTCAGGGCCTGGTAGGCGTAGGGAGCGGCCACTCCGACGACCACCAAGGCCCCAACCGCCAGGACCCGCTGGCTTGTCGAAGCCGAGGTCTGCTGGAGAACCCGCAGGAACAAGAGGGCCAGCGGCAGGATCCACAGGCCCACGAACTCGGGCTTGGTCATGGCCCCCAGGGCAAGAACCGCGCCGAACCAGAACGAAGTCACCCGCCAGCGCAGGAAGTCGCTGGCCACCAGCAGGGCTGCAGCCAGGACACACAAAGCGTGACTGCCGACCTCCAGGGGATACTCCTTGGTGATGCTGGCGAAAAGAGGCAAAGTGAACAGGTACAGGCAGGCCAGGAATCCCGCCCCCCTACCGTACAGTCGCCTTCCAAGGTAGTACAGCGAGGCGGCGTAGACCGGCAGCCACAGGCACTGCGACGCGTTGAGAAGCCCCATGGCCGGCTTCATCAGAGTGAACAGGGCTGCAGCCGGAAGCAGGCCGACAGGGCCGTAGTGCGAGACCTTCAGCATGCCGGCCAGATCCCCGTCGACGGCGAGCCTCCAAAATTCCAGGGCGTCCAACGCATGCACAGGGAAATCGAAACTGAACCGGGCCTGACTGCGCTCCAGCCAGGCCAGGTTGTTGAGTGTCAGGGCCAGGACCAGCAACGCCGTGGCGGCGGGTTCGAGCCAGGCCGGCCAGGACCGGGCCGGCGAGTCGTCCGCCAGGTTCGTCCGAGAAGGGCCCGAACCGGTCAGGACGCAAGCTTCACGCGGCAGACGTCGCTCCGGCCCGGGCTGGAATCCCCCCCTCAAGGGGCTTCCAGCCCGGGCCCGGGGGTCAGCGGAGCGCATGGAGGTCGGCGACCAGCTTGTCGAGCCGCCCCTGGAACTCCCTGAACCTCTGCCAGGCACGGCCGCAATTCGGCAGGATCGTCCGCGAGATCAGGAAGCTGGAGGGGATCTCCGACCCGTCGAGCTCCGCGGGGCTCCGGTCGGGGGTGTTCCGAACGGCTTCTTCCACACGGGCGTAGTCGTCGAGCAGGTACATCTCGTCCGCGAGCATCAGGGGTCGGCCTCCGAGAAGGTAGAGGTCCCTCGGCAGGGTCCATTCGGCTGGGAGGCCGATGAAGTCCTGTCGGTAGGCGCCGGAGTCCGCCAACATCTGTTCAAAGAAGTCCACCGCCAGGGCGCGCTCGGCCTCGACAGCCCGGAGCATGGCGCCGGACTGGCGCTGCCGGGTGGCCTCGAGCTCGGCGAGAACCGGACCGTAATCGGCCCGCACGCGGTTCCGCACGAGCCATTCCAGGGGCTCCACGGCAGCCTGCGATGAAGACAGGACCACCATTTCCTGAATCAACATGCCCCCGAACTGGATCCGGTTCAGGAAGCGCAGCAGATGAGCGCTCCCATCCAGACCCTCGCGCGTTCGACCCGCCTGCAGATCCACCAGGGCCTGGAGCGACGCCAGCCGGGCAAGCTTCTGCATGCCCGTGTAGTCCGGAAGGCGCATCTGGAAGCCGCGCTCGAAGTCGTAGCGGAAGGCGCAGGCCGGGCGCGCGTGCCCGTAGGCCATCATCTGGAGCGCTGGTCGCAACTCTTGTGCCAGCGCCGGCACCCTCTGCCGCTCGGCCTGCAGCGTGGACTCCAGGTCGCCGCGCCTGCTGACGTCCGGCACCGCGCCTACCAGGTCCACGGCGGCCAGGTAGAAGGGAGCCGCATTGTCCCGTTCGGGCACCACGGGGCTATTGAACTGCGTCAGGCGGAGTCGGCCGCCGGCCTTCGTCACGCGGGCCAGCTCATCGCTCACGCGGGTTTCCAGGTGGTTGGTGACGGCCATCCACAGGCCGGCCAGGAGCAGGGCAGCCACCAGGACCGCGAAGAGCCCGCGGCTGCGAAGGACCGACGTCAACAGGCGAGTGATCATGTCGTTACCTCCTTGAGTGCGGATTCCGGCTCGGCGCCGTGAACCGTGACGTCTCGGAGCGGTCGGGATGCCTGCCCGGGGGCTCGCATCGCCGGCCTGCCCTCCATCCGCTGGACCAGATGCAACCGCTCGGGCCCGTAGACAGCCTGCACCTCCGGGTCGACCCGTCGCAACTGAGACATGTATCCGGGCCCCGGGACCACCCGCGCCAGCGGCGAGGCGCGCCCCGGTGGCAGCCAGAACATCGCCACGAGGCAGCACGCCAGGGCCGCGTTGGCCAGGACCGGAACCGAGCCATGCCACCAGGGCCTGGGTGGGGCGGCGGAGAGCACCTCCATCCGGATGCGGGCCCTGAGACTCTCGACGAAGTGCGGGTCGGGCTCCCGCGGTTGCAGCGTCCGAAGCCTTCTCTCCAAGTCGCGGTCACGCATGGACCTTGCCTCCCAGCGCCGTGCGCATGTGTTCCAGGGCGTATCGATATCGGCTTGCGGCCGTATTGGGCGAGATCTGCAACGTCTGCGCGATGTCCCGGAAGGCCAGGCCGTGCCAGATCTTCAACACGACCACCTCGCGCTGCTCGTCGGACAGGCAGTCCAGGGCCTGCTCCAGGGCGAGCCGGTCCTCCGTCCGCGGGTCCGCCGCCGAGGCCTCGAAGAGGGGCTCGGCGGTGGGGATCTCGCGATTGCCTCGCTGGCTTCGGTTCAGGGCCGTGTTCCGCACCGCCCGGTAGAGGTAGGCCTTCAGGTCGTCCACCCTTCCCAGGCGGTCGGGATCGCGCAGCATCTCCAGGAAGACGTCCTGAACGACCTCCTCGGCGTCCCCGGCCTTCCGCGTGACGGACAGCGCGTAGTGGTAGAGCGGCCGGGCCAGCAGCTCGAAGAGCCGATCCACGGCGTCGACCCGACCCCGGCGCAGGTCCCGCGCGATCAAATGGCACTCGAGGAACTCGATCAATCCGCTCATCTCGACATCATGACACCCGGGCGGGGCAGATTTGTCTGAGGGGCAGAATGATCTTTCACGCGGCAGTCATGGCCCGGGCCGACGGCGTGAGGCCCTCAGCGCCCACTTCCTGCCGGACGATCAGGGTGTCGACCGCCTCGGGCATGGCGGTGGCGGAGCGCAGGCCATGGCCTTCCTGACACCTACTCGGCGGGGCGCACGCAGTTGCGCTGGCGGTCCTCGAAGCGCTCGAAGGCCAGGGCCACCAGGCGGTCCAGGAGTCGGGCGAAGGGCACGCCGCTGGCCTCCCACAGGCGGGCGAACATCGAGATCGGCGTGAAGCCCGGCATGGTGTTCACTTCGCTGAGCCACAGCGTCCCATCGGCATCCATCAGGAAGTCGACCCGGGCCAGGCCGTTCAGGTCCAAGGCCCGCCAGGCCTCGGCGGCCAGGCGGCGGATCTCCTGGTCCTGGGCCTCGGTCAGCGGCGCGGGGACCCGGGGCTCGGGATTCTCGGTGCTGAGGTACTTCGTCTGGTAGTCGTAGAAGGGCCCGCGGTGGACGATCTCCCCGGGAACCGAGACCTCGGGGACGTCGTTGCCGACCACCCCGACCTCCAGTTCACGGGGCAGCTCGACGGCCTGCTCGACCAGGATCTTGCGGTCGAACCCGGCCGCGTGGCGCAGCGCCTCCAGCAGCTCCTCCTCGGTGTCGGCGCGCCGGATGCCGACGCTGGACCCCAGGTTCGCGGGTTTGACGAAGCAGGGAAGACCGGGGTAGCGCACGCACTCGGCCACCACGGTCTCGGGCTCGGTCTCCAGGCGGTGGCGCAGCAGGGCCCTTTCGGGCAGTACCGGCAAGCCGGCGGCGCGCCACAGGGCCTTCATCAGGGCCTTGTCCATGCCCACCGCCGATCCGGTGACGCCGGCTCCGACGTAGGGCACGTTGGCCATCTCCAGCAGGCCCTGCACGGTCCCGTCCTCGCCGTAGGTGCCGTGCAGGATCGGGAAGACCACGTCCAGGCCGACGAACTCGGGGGCCGCCCCGTCGGCTCCCTCGCCGGTCGAGACCAGGGCCGCCTCGCTGGCCCCCGGACAGATCGCCAGGGCCCCCCTGAGCCCCTCGGCCCGGCCCTCCTCCAGGGCCGCGCGGGCCGAGCCCGGCGAGAGCCAGCGCCCCTCCCGGGTGATGGCCAGGGGCACCACCTGGTAGCGCTCGGGGTCCAGGCCGGCGATGATCGACCGGGCCGACAGAACGCTGATCTCGTGCTCGGCCGAACGGCCGCCGAAGAGGACACCGATGCGAATCCTGCTGCTCATGGCCGAACACTTCGCAGCCAATCGCCGGGTGCCTCCCCCTTCGCCCACACAGGAGCCGCGGGCCACTCCGCGAAACCTGCCGCCCATCCCAACCTGCTGGAGGAACTCGATGTCCGTCCCCATCCTGGTCGCCGTCGCCTGGCCGTATGCCAACGGTCCACTTCACCTGGGGCATGTGGCCGGCTGCTACCTGCCCGCCGACCAGTTCGCCCGCTACCACCGGATGCGGGGGAACCGGGTCCTGATGGTCTCGGGCACCGACCAGCACGGCACCCCGATCACGGTGCGCGCCCAGAACGAGGGGATCACGCCGGTCGAGGTGGCCGAGCGCTATCACGGGCTGATCGTGGATTCCTTCGACCGGTTGGGCATCCGCTGGGAGCTGTTCACCAGCACCCACACCGAGAACCACCGCCAGGTGGTCCAGGACCTCTTCCTGGATCTGTATCGCAAGGGTTTCATCTTCCTGCAGACGCAGGAGCAGTTGTACTGCCCCCAGGAGGAGCGCTTCCTTCCCGACCGTTACGTCGAGGGCCGCTGTCCCCACTGCGGCAACGAGAAGGCCCGTGGCGACCAGTGCGACGCCTGCGGGCGCACCCTGGACCCCGAGGACCTGGGCGCCCCCCACTGCAAGCTCTGCGGCACCACCCCGGTGGCTCGCGAGACAGAGCACTTCTTCTTCCGCTGGTCGGCCTTCAACGACCGCCTGGCCGAGTGGCTCACCGGCAAGGATCACTGGCGCGCGAACGTGCTGAACTTCTCGCGCCGCTACCTGCAGGAGGGTCTGAGGGACTCGGCGATCTCGCGGGACATCGACTGGGGCATCCCGGTGCCCGTCGAGGGCTACGAGGGCAAGCGGATCTACGTCTGGTGGGAGGCGGTCATCGGCTACCTGTCGGCCAGCATCGAATGGGCCGCCCGCCAGGGCCAGCCCGAGCTGTGGAAGGACTGGTGGGAGGACCCCCTGGCCCGCACCTACTACTTCATCGGCAAGGACAACATCCCGTT
>CAZQPM010000062.1:0-6419 GCA_964595195.1 uncultured Burkholderiales bacterium
GCCCCACGCCACCATGATCTGCAGGCATTGCCTCGACATCATGGTGGCGCCGCGCAAACCCGCCACCACGCCAGCGCGCACCAGCCGCCCGGCGCCAGCCTCCGCGCCCCACGCCCCACCGCCCCACGCGCCACCATGATCTGCAGGCATTGCCTCGACATCATGGTGGCGCCGCGCGAACCCGCCACCACGCCAGCGCGCACGAGCCCCGGCGCCCACAACATGCCCGCCACCGGCCCGTGCCCCTGCGTACCTGCCCCCCCGAGGGGGCCCGGTCAGAGCAGTTGCCAACTGGCGTTCTTGAAGCCCTCGTAGTCCGAGACGAAGCGCTGCACGATCCGGGGGACGGCCGCCGCCGAACCGTCATCCAGGGGGCGGACCTCCCCGATCGGCACGGGCTCCAACAAGCCCTGCTTCTCGTAGAAGTGGACCGTCTCGGAGGCAGGATCCTTGATCACCTGCAGGACGAACGGGGTGGGCGCCGCCAGGATGAATTCCAGCAAGTCCAGGTTCCGCGGCAGGTAGGGCGTGTGACACTCGTTGCTGTAGAGCTGCATCAGCTTCTGCAGGATGGGGTCCAGGATCCGCTGCTTGAGGTCCAGGACCGCCGTCTCGAAGTCGTGCTCGCGATCCACCGCCGGCAGGCACACATCGAAACCCGGAACCTCCCGCAGCCGCCGGGACATGGTCCGGGCGTCCGGGAAGCGGTCGTCGGGCCACAGCCCCAGCGCCCGGAAGACCAGTTGGGCCAGCGGCCGGGGGATGTGCACGCCCAGGTCGTCGAAGGTCGGGAAGTCGAAGTCGACGGGCTTGCGCCCCGTCAACAACTCGTGCATCGTGGCCCCCAGGGCGTACAGGTCCGAGCGCGGCTCGGGGTTGCCCTGCTGCTGCTCGGCCGGCGCATAGCCCGGCGTGCCGATCCAGAAACCCTCGGCCGGGTTGCTGACCCGGGCAATCCCGAAGTCGATCAGGACGATCCGGCCGTCGCGATTGCGCAGCAGGAGGTTCGACGGCTTGATGTCGCGGTGCGTCACGGTCGGATGCAGGCCGTGCAGGTACTCCAGGGCGTCCAGGACCTGCAGGGCCCAGCCCACCACGGACTCGGGCGGCAGCCCCGGGACCCCCTCGTGCCGCAGGACGTGGGCCAGGTCGTGCCCCTCGACGAAGTCCATGACGAAGCAGAAGGAGTTCTCGTGGACAAAGGAGCTGTACACCCGAGGGATGTTCGGGTGGTTCAGGGCCTGCATCACCTGGATCTCGGACAGGAAGCGGTCGATCGCGGCCTGACGATCCCCGGCGCCGGTCGAGGGATCGATCATCTGCTTGAGCGCGTAGGTCCGGTCCTTCAGGACCCTGTCGGCGACGGCGTAGACAGCCCCCATCCCGCCCGCCTTGACCAGCCGCAGCACCTCGTAACGGCCATCGACCACGGTGCCGGGACTCAGACTCCAACTCTCGATCATCGGACCCATCGGCAGGTGGAAGTGTTGCCCGATCTTAGCACAGACCCGAAGCCGGAGCAAATGCGCCGCCGCCGGAGGGCGTCCGGCCGGGCCTGCGAGCGGAAGCCCGGCGGGGCTAGAATCTCTTCCCGGCTCCCACGATGGGGTAGCTGTCCCGGCCGCCGGTGGCGTCCCGGACCCCGCCGTAGATGTAGAACTCGCCAGGGAACAGGACCCGGCCCAGCACGTCCACCTTCACGTCCCGGGTGTCGTAGACGTCCACGTTCGTCTCGAAGCGGCGGTTGAAGAGCCAGGCGTCCGCTCCGACCCCGAACTGCGAGCGCACCACGCCCCCGCGCAGGCGGAACGAGTCCCAGGTCCGACCGGCCTGGAGGTTGATCAGGTCGTCCTGGCCCAGCGACTCCACGCCGATCTTGGCGGTGAAGGGCCCCCGCGGCAGGAGGAAGGCGTTCAGGTTCGTGGCCGGCCGGCCGGTCTGGGTGTTCCACTCGTGCGAGAGGTCGGCCTCGAAGAGGGGCCCGCCCTTCCCCGAGACCACCCCCTCGACCTTGCCGGCCACCCGCCTGGCCGAGGCGCTGGCCTCGCGAGCGTTGGCCACCGTCTGCCGCAGGTCGTCCTGGACCTGCGGGTCGCCGGTCAGCGAGCGGATGTCTCCGGCGATGGCCTGGACCTGCTCGCTGGTCTTGCGGATGTTGCTGACGGCCGCCAGGACGTCCTCGCGCAGGCTCTCGTCGGTGGCCAGGCCCTCCAGGGCCGTGGCCGTCCGCTGCAGGCTGGAGGACATCTGCCGCAGGTTCATCACGATCGTGTCGACGTGGGCCGTGTTCCGGGCGATCACCTGGTTGACCGCTCCGGTCGCCCCGCGCAGGTTGGCCCCGACAGCCCGGGCATCGCCCTGCACGGCCAGGACCGTCGAGTCGACGTGGGCCACCACCCGATCCAGGGACTCGGCCAGGGTCTGCACCCGGCCGTTCAGACCGCGCACCAGCGTCCGGGCATCCTGGCTGGCCCCCTTCAGGTTGCCCGAGATGTCCCGGAAGTTCGTCATGGTCAGCTTGATGTCGTTCTGGAACCGGTCGTCCCCGATCAGGTCGTTCAGGGCCGTCACCGAGTTCTGGAACTCCAGCATCACCTTGTTGCCCTCGCGGGCCAGGTCGTCCAGGGTGACCGGCGAGGTGCCGATCACCTGCTCGCCGGGCGGCACGGGCTTGACCCCGGCGGGAACCGCCCCGGGCTTGATCTCCATCCACTTGTCGCCCAGCAGGTTCCCGGTGATCGTGTAGGTGTAGTGCTCGGCACTGAACAGGTGCACCTCGGGGCGGGTGACCTGGATGGCCGCCCGCACCCGGTTCTCGGGGTTCAGTTGCAGCTCGGCCACGTAGCCGATCCGGACCCCGGACAGAAGGACCGGCGCGCGGGTCTGCAGCCCGGCCACGTCCTCGAAAAGGACGTAGTAGCGGTCGCCACCCTCCGGGCCGATCTGGCCGATCTGCACGACGACCAGGCCGAAGAGGATGATCGCCACGACCACCAGCATCCCCACCCTGGCTGCGGGATTCAGCTCCATCCTTCTCCTCCTAGACCCGGATCGGGCCCTGGACCAGCCCCTCGCGGAACTGGGTCACATACTTGTTGTCGGTCGTCTGGAATTCCTGGGACGGCCCCAGCCACACGATCTCCCCCTGGTGCAGCATGGCGATCCGGTGGGCCACCAAAAGGGCCCCGCTGATGTCGTGGGTGACCACGACCGAGGTGGCCTGCATCCGCGTCTGCAGGTCCAGGATCAGCTCGTTGATCACCCGCGACAGGATGGGATCCAGACCCGTCGTCGGCTCGTCGTAGAGGATCACATCGGGGTCCGTCGCGATCGTCCGGGCCAGGCTGGCGCGCTTCTGCATCCCCCCGGAAAGCTGGTTCGGAAAAAGGTGGCCCATGCCCTCGAGGTCGACGATGGCCAGCTTCTCGGCGACCACCCGCTGGATCTCCTCTTCAGGCAGGCGCGTGTGCTCGCGCAGGCCGAAGGCCACGTTCTCGCCGATGGTCAAGGAGTCGAAGAGCGCCGGCATCTGGAACACCATTCCGACCCGGCGGCGCAGGACGTCCAGATCGCGACGGGACATCTGCAGGATGTTCCGGTTGTCGACGAAGACCTCGCCCGAATCCGGCTTCTGCAGACCCACCAGGCAGCGCAGCGTGGTGCTCTTGCCGACGCCGGAGAGGCCCATGATCGCCAGGGTCGTCCCCCGCGGCACCTCGAAGCTGACCTTCTTGAGGATCTCGCGACCGCTGAGGGCCACGTTCAGATCCCGCACGACGATCGCTGGATCGGCCAGTGGCTGTCGGGGGCCCAGCAGGCTGGAGTTCGCCGTCACGGTCAGGTCACCGGGAAGAGCCACGACGACATCAGGTAGTTCGTGACGAAGATGATGATGGTCGAGTAGACCACGCTGGAGGTGGTCGAGACGCCGACGCCGGCGGCCCCGCGCCCGGTTTCCAGGCCCTGCAGGCAGGCCACCATGGCGATCTCGACCCCGAAGACCAGGGCCTTGAGCAGGCCATAGCTCACGTCGGACAGCACCAGCAGGCGCTGGACCGAGTCGTAGAAGGCGGCGTAGGGGATGCTGGCGGACTGGAAGGCGATCAGCGCGCCCCCCAGGGTCCCCGCCACGTCCGCGAAGAGGACCAGGACCGGCATCATGGCCAGCAGGGCCATGAAGCGCGGCACCACCAGGTAGCGGATGGGGCTGACCGCCATGGTCTGCAGGGCCGAGATCTGCTCGGTCACCTTCATGGTCCCCAGTTCGGCAGCGATGGCCGAGCCCGCCCGGCCGGCGACCACGACGGCGGTCAGCATCGGTCCCAACTCGCGGGCCATGGCGATGGCCACGCCGCCCCCGACCACGTTGGTGACCCCATACTGCACGGCGATGTGGGCCAACTGCAGGGACATCACCATGCCGGCCGTGGTCGTGGTCAGCACGACGATCAACAGCGAGTCGACCCCCAGATAGGCCATCTGCTGGATGGTCAGACCCAAGCGGATCGAGCCGCGGGCGATCCACACGGTGGTCTCCCACAGCAGCAGCAGCAGGGCCCCCAGGTACTCCAGGAGCCTGAGAACCGCCCGCCCGATCGACTCGAACATCAGGACCATCGGCGTGGGGTTCTACTGGTTGAAGGGATCTCCTGTTCGCCGCGTCCGGGCCGGGGGCGCCGATCCGCAGGCCCTAGGAGCGCCCGGCCAGGCGCCGGAAGAGGTCGCGCTCTTCGGCCGAGAGGTTCGTGGGCAGGTCCACCTGCAGCCGGAGGTAGAGGTCGCCCGCCTGGCCGCGGGACCGGGGCAGGCCCTGGCCGGTCAGCCGGAACTGCTTGCCGTTCTGGGTCTCGGGGGGGATCCGCAGGGTCAGGGTGCTGCCGCCGGGGCCCTGCAGGCTGATCTCACCGCCCAGGACGGCGTCATACAGGGGCACCCGGACCTCCCCGTAGAGGTCGTGCCCCTTGGCCTCGTAGAGGGGATGCCGCCGCAGTCGGACCCGAAGGTAGACGTCCCCGCTGCGGCCGCCCGCGCTTCCCGGCGACCCCTCGCCCCGGACGCGGACCCGCGAGCCATCGCTGACACCTGGCGGGATCCGGACCTCCAGGACCCGCGGCGTGGTGGTCTGGCCCGCGCCCTGGCAGGTCGGACACAGCCCGGAATCGGTCCGACCCCGCCCCTGACAGGTCGGACAGGGGCCGGCCCTCTCCAGGGTCAGTTGCCGACGGGTCCCCTGGAAGGCCTCCTCCAGCGAGATCTCGACGGAGGCCTCCAGGTCCGACCCGGGCCGGGCCGAGCCGGGCCGGGCCGAGCCGGGCCGGGCCGGGCCGGGGCCGCGACCCGGCCCGCCCATGGAACCGAAGAACATGTCGAAGAAGGACGAGCGCCCCGTGGCCCCGGCGCCGCCCAGGTGCGAGAACAGGTCCCCCAGGTCGAAGTCGACGTCCTGCGCGCCGCCCGGCGGCCATCCGGGGGCCCCGCCCTGCTTCCAGTGGGCTCCCAGTTGGTCATACTTCTTGCGGTTCTCGTCGTCCCCCAGGACCTCGTGGGCCTCGTTGATCTCGCGGAAACGCTTCTCGGCCTGGCTGTCGCCGGGGTTCACGTCGGGATGGAACTTCCGGGCCAGCTTGCGGTAGGCCGACTTGATCTCGCGGGCGGTGGCCGTCCGCGGAACCCCCAGGACCTGGTAGTAATCCTTGAACTCCATGCCTTCCTCCGAGCCCCTGCTAGGCCTCCTCGGGATGGCGGGCGACCTTGACCCAACTGGGGCGCAGCAGGCGCTCGCCGACCAGGTAGCCGCGCTGCAACTCCTCCACGACGGTCTCGTCGGGTACGTCCGCCCGCTGCTCGACCAGGACGGCCTCGTGCCGGCCGGGGTCGAAGGGGCTGCCCAGGGCCTCGATGGGCTGCACCCCGTGGCCCTCCAGGATCTTCAGGGCATCGCGCTGCACCAGTTCGACGCCCTGGACCAGCGCGGGGAGGCTGCCCCCCTCGCGGACGGCGGCCAGGGCCCGGTCCAGGTGGTCGACCACCGGCAGGACGCTGCGCAGCAGGTCGTCGCGGGCCATGTCCAGGCGCCGCTCGCGGTCGGCCTCCAGGCGCCGCCGGAAGTTCTCGGTCTCGGCGGCCACCCTCTTGAGCTGCTCCTGCAGCTCGGCGATCTCCAGATCCTTCTGACGCAGGAGATCCTCCTGTGAAGGCACTGGGGTCGCCTCCGCGGCCACCGGGCCCACGGGGTCCACCTTCTCGGTATCCATCGCGCGACTCTCCCTCTCCGGACCCTGAGCCTTCCCGGCCGCCCCCCCGGGTCCCGAGCCGGCCCTTCGCCCCAGGCCCGAGACAGCCCTTCCCGGCGCCCCCCGGCCCGGGCAGGCGCCGGGCCTGCGCATCGCCGAGGTTCGAGCAGCTGCACACCTCGAAAT
>CAZQPM010000062.1:6429-15013 GCA_964595195.1 uncultured Burkholderiales bacterium
CGAGGAGCCCGGGATGACTCCCGGGCCTGGACATGGAAAGAGGCGCCCGGGATTGCTCCCGGGCGCCTCGGGTCAGGCGTCAGACAGAGGCGGGCTCTGCCGGACTAGGGGTTGATGGTCAGCGGAACCAGCGGAGAGATGATGGCACCCACCGTGGCCAGCACGTTCGCGTTACCCGCGGTGGTTCCAGCCGAAAGCTGGCCCCGGGTCCCGGCGATGTTGCTGATCGTGGCGTCGACGCCCGCGGTCTGGTCCTGCAGGGTCCAGGTCGCGATGTCCGTCACCGGCCGGTCGATGCCGTCGCTGAACGAACCGGTGGCCACCATCTGCAGAGGAGGGTCGCCAACGGTCACCGTGGTCGGGTTCGGCGTCACGGCGATGGTGAGCAGCGTCGGGGCGTCGAAGGTGACGCTCAGTTGGCCCGCGGGGAAGCCGCCGGCCGTGGCGCCGATGAGAGCCGTGCCGCCACCCTGGAGGGTGACCAGGCCCGCCTGGGCTCCAGCCGCGACCACCGTGGCCACAGCTGCGTTGTTGCTGGTCCAGGTCGCCTGCCGGGTAACCTCCCAGAAGTCACCCTCGAAGTTGGCCCAAGCGGTGTACTGGGAAGTCTCGCCGATCGCGCCCAGGGGTGCGCCGGCGCGGACTTCGACGAAGTTCGGGATGCGGTTGTTCACGGTCACGTTGCAGGTACCCGTGTGGACGTTGCCGCCCACGCCGGTGCGGTCGCTGGTCACGGTGACCACGGCGACGTCACCCGGCACGCCGTTCACGTAGGCCGCGGGGTTGATCGGGTTGTCGAAGACGACGCTGGGGTGGCTGCTGGTCCACTGCAGGTCCAGGCCCGGCAGCGGCTCGTGGGCGGGGTTGTCGACCTGGAAGCCGTCGGAGTAGGTCACCCGGACTCCGAACGGAAGGTTGACGTACTGCGGGACGTTCAGATCCGTCGTCACCTCGGCGTTGTACAGGACCTGGAGGCTCTGCACGTCGACGACGTTCAGGTTGGTCTGGCCGGTGATCCCACTCTGGGAATCCCGGGCCTGGATGACCGTGACGCCGGGCGCCACCGCGGTGGCCAGACCGGTGTTGCCACCGATGGTGGCCACGGCGGCATCCGACGAGGTCCAAGCGACCTGGCCGGTGATGTCTTGGGTCACACCGTCGCTGTAGGTCCCCGTGGCGGTGTACTGCGGCGTGGTACCGACCAGTTCGCGAGCGTCGGCCGGGGTGACGGCGATCGAGACGAGCGCGACGTTCGACACGGTCAGGCTGACCTCGCTGTTGACGGCGCCCAACTCGGCCCTGATGGTGGTCTGACCGGCCGCCAGGGTGGTGGCCAGGCCCGTCGCCACGTCAATCGTCGCGACGGCGGGATCCGAGCTGGTCCACGCCACCTGCGCGGTGATGTCGACCTCGGTCTTGTCGGAGTAGTGGCCCATGGCCCGGAACTGCACCAGGGTGCCCAGGGGCACGTCCGGATCCATCGTCAGGTTGGTGCGGTCGATGGTGATCGACTGCAGCGTGGCGGCGTTGACGACCAGCGGCACCGTGGTGATGATCGGCGCGCCCGTCTCGGTCGGGAAGCCCGCCGGCGTGGCGGCCGAGATGTCGGTCGCGCCTTCCATCCGGGTGCTGGCCAAGCCCTTGGAGTTCGGCTCGTTGCTGATCGTGGCCACATCCTGGACACTGGAGGCCCAGGTCAGGGCCTCGGTCAGGTCGACCTCGGTCCCATCGGTGAAGGTACCCATGGCCTTGAACTGCTGCTCGAGGCCCGCGGCCACCTGGGCCGCGTCAGGGGTGACGACGACTGCGCGCAGCACGGCGTCGGTCACGGTCAGGTGAGCGGCCGGGCTGACCAGGGCGCCCAGGGTGGCCGTGACTTCGGTCGTCCCGACCTTCTGGCCCAGGAACTGGCCGGCCACGCCGGTGGGCACGGCGATGGTCGCGTCGGCACAGGCCCAGGTCACCAGGTCGGTGGCCGGCTCGCTGCTGCCGTCAGAGAAGACGACCTGCGCCGCGAACTGGGCGTTCAGGCCGTTGGGGGTGGACAGGGCGCTGGGGGTCACCTGGACGGCGACCGGCACCTTCGCCAGGACCGTCAGGGTCGCCGCGCCGGTGACCGCGGGATGGTTCGGGATGGCCACGGAAGTCGCCCGGATCACGGACGTGCCTTGCGTCAGGGTGGTGACGAGGCCCTTGGTGTTGGGGTCGCTGCTGACGGTGGCGACAGCCGGGGTCTCCGAGGTCCAGTTGACCATCGGGGTGATGTCCCGCTGGTTCCCGTCGCTGAACTGACCCATCGCGGTGTACTGCTGGGTCAGGCCGGCCGCCACCTGGGCGTCGGCCGGGGTGACCACGATGGATTCCAGCATGGCGTCCACCACGGCGACCTTCACGATCGGGCTGACGACGGTCCTGCCCTCAGCGGTGAACTCGGCGGTGACGTCCGTCTGGCCCAGCTTGTGCGACTGCAGCACGCCGGGCATGTTGATCGGATCCGCGAAGCTGGCCACATCGACGTTCGACGACAGCCAGGTGGCGGTGTTCGTGACGTTGGTCGTCGTGTTGTCCGACCAGGTCACCGTGGCCTGGAAGGCCTGGGTGAGCCCCAGGACCAGCGTCGGCGAGACCGGTTCGACGGAGATCGAGACCGGGATCGCGTTGGTGACGGTCAGCGTCACCGCCGGGCTGGTCACGGTCACAGGACCCTGGCCGAAGTGCGGCGTGTAGGTCAGGCTGCTGCGGATCTGCGTGGTGCCGGCGGTCAGGCCCGTGGCCAGGCCGGTCGCGTTGATCGCGGCCACGGCAGGCGCGGACGACGTCCAGGCGACCTGCCCCGTGACGTCACGCTGCGTGCCATCCGTGAAGGTGCCGGTGGCGGTGAACTGCTGGGTCATCCCCTTGGGGATGGAGGGCGCCGGAGGCGTGACCACCAGGGCGGTCAGCTCGGCGGCCGTCGCGTTCAGGGTGGTCTTGCCGACCTTGCCGGCATAGGTGGCGGAGATGACCGTCTGGCCCTGGCTGACAGCCGTGACGATCGCGCCGCCCTGAGTGCCCTCGGCGGGCACGGTGGCGAACTCGGTCTCGGAGGAGGCCCACAGGGCATCTTCCGAGATGAACTGGACGAACTGCCCGTTCAGGAAGTCGGCGCGGGCCGTGAAGTTCTGCTGCAGGCCTGCGGGCAGGTTGGCCAGAGGCTGGCCGGTGGCCGGGCTCATCGTGATCCCGGTCAGCGAGGTGGGGTTCGTGAAGTCCTCATACTGAGCGGTGTAGACCGAGGTCTGGCCGCCCAGAACGGTGACCGGGAAGGCCGACAGGCCGCTCGGCGTCCCGTTGGCCAACAGGTACTCCACCCGGAAGGAGGCGACCAGGGTGCTGACCTCGGTGAAGAGTTCCTGGGAGCTCCTCGAGCGCGTCAGCGGGCCATAGATCCGCACGCCATTGGCGTTGTAGCCGGTGACGCGGAAATCCACGACCTGGGCGGGCACCTGGCGCGCCAGGGCACCGCCTTCCAGGTCGAAGTGGACCAGCACGTTGCCGATCGTGGGCAGGGGCGGCTGAGGGGCCTGGCCGACGGATCCGCCGCCATCGCTCCCGCAGCCAGCCGCGAACAGGCCCAGGAACAGGGCCAGCACGGCGAACCAGGCAAAGCGCTGGTTCAATCTGGTTCGTTTGTCGAGTCGATTCATGTGGACTGGTGATTCCTCCTCGGAGATGTGTCGGCAATCTGCCGATCCCAGGTGCCCAGAACATTGAAGCCCGAAACCTGCGGCAGTGGCCAGGAAGACGCCAAGTCCCCTGCACCGCTGCCGCGACCCGCAAGGCTTCACTCACGGGCCCTGGAGAAGATGGGTGCCGCTGAAACGCCGGCGCCCGGGGGACCGCGTCCCACCAGGCGCAGGGAATACAGCAGAGCGGGCCGGGGCTGGGCTCGGTGTCGAGCCAGCAGGGCGCCCTGGGACCTGACTGGACGGAACCGCGCTGGAAGCGCCAGGAAGCCCCCCCACCAGGGGGCCGGGCGAGCATTCCCTCTTCCCCGTCCAACCACGCGGACCATGCTCATTGTCCTACTCTAGTAAAAACGGGCCACCTCAGTCAAGGTCATGACCCGGCCGGGATCCCAGCGAAGCCCCCCGTCGGGTCACCCGAATGATGGGAGGTCACGGAAAATCCATGGCACAGGGGTGACCATCCGAGCCGGGTCCATCCCGCGGGGGGGAGAACCGATATCCCCCCCAGATGACCCATCGAGCCTGGTGCCTCCAGGACGTGCCGGGATCTCAGGGCTTGACGGCGATGCCCCAGGGAATCGAATTGGGCAGGGGCGTGGTCGACAGCAGGACACCACCGGTGCGGGCATCCAGCACCGTGACGTTACCCCCGCCGGTGCACCCCACGAAGGCCTTGCTGCCATCCGGGCTGACGGCGACCCCGACGGGAGCCTTGCCGACCGGGACGGTGGCCACGGGGGCCTGGGTCAGGCCGTTCAGGACCGTGACCGAATCCGACCCCTTGTTCGTGATGAAGACCCGCGAACCGTCGGGAGCCACGGCGGCCTTCTGGGGGTTCACGCCCACCCGGACCCGGCCCAACTCGGTGAAGGACCAGGCGTCGATGACCGAGACGTCGCCGGAGCTGGAATTCACCACGTAGAGGAAGCGCCCGTCGGGGGTCATCTCCATCCCGGTGGGGTTGGCTCCGACCGGCAGCGAGGTCTGGGGGATGCCGCTGAACATGTCGATGGCCACCACCTCACCGGCCGAGGCCGTGCCCACGGCCACGAAGACCCGCGTGCCCTCGCGGTTGGCGGCCACGGCCCGAGGCTGGCCGGCCTCGCCGTTGCGCATGGGAGGCGTCGGGATGTTCCGCTGTGGCGCGTTCGTGCGCGTGTCGATCACCAGCACCCCGGGCTGGGCACCCAGGACGGTGGCCAGCAGGTTGTTGCCGTCCGGGGTCAGCTTCAGGTCGGTGATGATGCCCCCCGTCGGGATCGAGGTCAGCAGGGTGTTGCCGTTCACCGAGTCCAGGACCTGGATGGTCTGGCCCGCCGTGCTGACGTACAGCCGGGTTCCGGAGGCGTTGAAGGCCACCCAGAAGGGCTGGGCGCTCAGCTCCTTGTAGCTGGTCTGCCCGGGGTTGTTCACCGGAAGCATCATCAGCGTGTTGGGGGCCACCTGGATGGGGGTGTGGTAGTCGCCCGGGTTGACGTCCCCGGGTTTGGGCGCCTGGACGTTCCCTCCGCCCATGCCGAAGGGATCCCCCGTTCCCCCGTGCAGGATCATCTGACGGTAGGTCTGGGTGGTGCTCATCTGGTAGCCGCCCTGCGGCCCGTGCCCGGCCGGAGCCCCGGGTCCTGCCTTCAGCCCGAAGGCCACGAAGGCCGTGCCCGGCGCCACGGGGGCACCTCCGCCTCCGGGCCGCATCCCGGTGGGATCGCTGTTGATCTGCCCGGGGTTCAGCACCAGGCTGACCATCGAGGGGCTGGGTCCATCCTTCACCTGGACGGCCTTGGTGGTCATGCCGACGCCCTGCTTCATGGCCACGACCACGTAGTTCCCGGGCGGCACCGTGAGGCGGAACATGCCCAGGGTGTCGGTGACCGTCTTGTACTCGGTGCCCTGCAGGGTCACCTCGACGCCCTCCAGGGGATCGTAGGGTTGACCCCCGGGGTTGGAGTTGCTGGACGTGGTGACGACCATGCCCACCAGGTTGTCCCCCTTGGCCTTCTGCTTCTCCTTCTCGTAGTCCCGGGCCCCGACGGGGGCCACCAGGATCGCCAGGAGCAGGGCCGACAACAACGCGAACGCTCCCCTTCTCATCTGCAGAACCTCCCAAGGCTACCCTGGGGCCGGCGCGCGCCGGCCCCTGGATGATTGGAGCCGCTCAGGGCGGCCCGGGTTGCGCGGCCGGGTCGGCGACCTGCGCCGCGACCGAGCGGAGGTAGTCTTCGGCCAGCACCACGGCCGCATAGTCGTCGCAGGGCCCGGGAGGCACCTGCAGGCCCAGGGGGACCAGGCGCCACAGGCCCCGGGGCGGGTGGTCCCGGAAGTAGCGGAAGCGGGCCCGCTCGGTGCTGTGCCGCTCGTCCACGATCCGGACCTGCCGGGCCAGGACCTCCTGCACCTCGCGGACCACCTCCGGCGATCCGGTACTCCCACCCACCAGGATCTCGTCGGGCGGGAAGTCCACGACCACCCGTCGCACCTGGGGCCCCAGATCTTCCCGGGCCACGACCTGCCGGTGCAGCACCCCCGTCTCGGAGGAGACCACGGCCAGGCCGCACTTGCGGCGCCCGGGATCGACGGCCAGGACCACCGTCATGGGCGCCCCTCCTCGGACCGGGCGGGGCGCACCTCGATGCGGACGTCCAGGCTGCTGGTCTCGTACAGATCCCGATTGGCCACCGCCACCAGGTCGACAGGACCCGAGCGGGCCCGGATCTGCTCGACCAGGGCCTCGAACTGCTGCTCGGTCAGGCCGCCGCCCAGGCTGCCCCCGATCGGTCGCATCCCCCGATCCACGGCGGCCTTGCGGGTGCTCTCGATGAAGGTGAAGAAGGCCGAGAGGACCTCGGGATCCTCGGGGTTCACGCGCCGCCGCGCCACCTGCTGGCCCTGGGCGAAGACCCGATGCACCTCCCAGGCTTCCATCCGCACCCGGGCGCGGTCCCGGTACAGGCAGTTGCGGTCCGCCACGATGCGCAGGCCCAGGACGCCCCTTCCCTGGGAGAGTCGCTCGACCAGGCGCTCGAACTGGCCCTGGTTGAAGTCGACCAGGATCTGCTCACCCCCCAACGGGGCCTCTTCCTTCTCGCGCGCGATGCGGTTGTTCTGCAGGATGGTCTTGGCGTTGGCCTCGGCCAGGAGGCTGTTCAGGGCCTCGCGGGTGCGCTCGGGAGACAGGCCGGCGGGCATGGTCATGTGGACGATCGGCTCGTCCACCTTCCAGACGAAGGCCCCTTCCTCCAGGGTCCAACTGAGCTGGGCCACCTTCTCGCGCAGGCCGGCCTCCTCGCGGCGCAACTGCTCGACCCCCACCAGCAGGTTCTTGACGGGCTCGGAAAGCAGGGCGAACCCGGTCAGGGTCACCACCGCGATCACCGCCCCGGTCAGCGCGGTGATCAGGTTCGAGGTGTGCCTGGGGCGCAGGCGCAGGACGCTCATCTTGCGCCGGCCGATCTGGCGCCCGAGCTGGTTGCCCAGGAAGGCGATGCCCGCGGCCAGGAAGGCGACCACCAGGTATATGACCAGGACCCGAGCGGCTGAATCCACCGACATCCTCGCAACGACCCGGCCCCGAAGGGCGGCTACCTCCAGGATAGCACAGCCCGGGGCTACTTGCGCGAGGCCTCCAGGACCAGGAACAGACCGACGGCACCGAAGAGCAGGTTGGGGAACCAGGCGGCGACCCAGGGCTGCACGGTCCCGGTCTCGCCCAGGATCATGCCCACCGTCATCAGCACGTAGTACAGCAGGATGAACAGCAGCGAAAGGCCCAGGCCGATCGAGGTGCTGGTCCGGTGGGGACGGATCCCCAGGGGGATGGCGAAGGTCCCGAAGACCAGGCAGGTCAGGGGCAGCGACAGCTTCTGGTGATACGTCACCTGGTAGCGATTGCGTTTGCGCAGCGCGTCGTCCTCACCCTCCCGCACGGGGGGCATGGCCGCCAGGCTCTCGGCCAGTTCCCGCCGGCTCATCTCTTCCGGACGGAACTTGCGCCGGGCCAGGGCATCGGGGCCGGGAGGGGAGTCGCCGGGGGCCAGGGGGGTCCAGCCCCTCAATCCGTCCAGTTCATAGCGGGCGTTCCCGGCGCTGTCGAACTCGGTGCTCTTGATGTCCCGCATCTCCCAGACGGTGCCGTTCCAGCGGGCCTCGTCGGTGTAGATCTCGCGCACCCTGCGGTGCTCCAGGAAGAAGTGGATGAAGACCCCCCGCATGGACTTCTCGCGGACGTTCAGGCTGTGGGCGTAGATCATCTGCTCCTGCCCGTTGCCCAGCAACCGCGGGCTGGTGATCAGGGCCCGCTCCAGTTCGTCGCCGCGCTGGTGCTCGAGCAGGATGTCGTAGGCCCGCTTCATGGAGGGGGGCACCCACCAATCGTTGATCCCCAGCGACAGCAGCGAGATCAGCGCGCAGAAGGCCAGACCCGGCAGGAAGATGCGGAAGAAGCCGATGCCGCCGGCCTTCAGGGCCACCAGTTCGCTGTCGCCCGAGAGCCGGCCGTAGGCCATCAGGGCCGCCAGCAGGATCGACATGGGGAAGGTCAGGACCAGGACGTAGGGCAGGCGGCACCACAGGTACTCCACCACGACTCCCAGGCCCGCCTGCGACTCGACCACCATCCGGGCCACGCCCATCAGGGTCTCGGCCGAAAAGAAGAGCAGCGTGAAGGTGCTCAGCCCGAAAAGGAAGGGCGCCGCCATCTCGCTCATCAGGTAGCGGTCCAGGATCTTCACGCCGGGGGCTCCTCCAGGCCGGTCTGGAAACGCTCGCCCAGGTAGTGCTTGCGCGCCTCGGGGTCGTTGGCGACCTCCCGCGGGGTGCCGGCCACCAGGTCGGGGCAGGGAGGGGCGTATGCAGTCGCCGCC
>CAZQPM010000063.1:0-15010 GCA_964595195.1 uncultured Burkholderiales bacterium
GGATCTGGCGGATTCCTGGAAGGGAGTTGTTGGGCTCCTGGGCGGTCACGGGCTGGTCCGACACGGCGTCCTCCTGCTGATCTAACCGATTCAGAAGACTAGCACGGAACCGCGGTCGCGGGAAGAGCGGCCGCGCGCCTCGGCCGGGACGCCCGCCGCCCCTGGCCTGGAACCGGGTTCCTGGTGTAGTCTGGGGCGCGAAAGGCGGTTCCACCTTGCTCGAGATCTTCGATTCCCACGCCCACTATGACGACCGGCAATTCGACCCCGACCGGGAGGAACTGCTGGCCTCCATGCACCGGGAGGGGGTGGTCGGCATCCTGAACTGCGGCTCCGACTGGAAGGCCAGCCTGGCCACCTTCGACATGTGCCGGCGCTGGGACTTCGTCCACGGGGCGCTGGGGATCCACCCGGGGAATGCCGAGGAGTGGTGCGAGGAGGTCCGCCAACAGTGGCTGGCCATGCTGGATCATCCCAAGGTCGTCGCGGTGGGGGAGGTGGGACTGGACTACTACTGGGAGGAGAACCCCTCCCGTGAGGTCCAGAAGGAGGTCCTGCGCAGTCAGTTGACGCTGGCCCTGGAACGGGGACTGCCGGTGGTGATCCACGATCGGGAGGCCCACGGGGACACCCTGGAGTTCCTCCGGCACTTCGCGCCCCGGGGTCTGCGCGGAGTCCTGCACAGTTTCTCGGGTTCGGTCGAGATGGCCCGGGAGGTCGTGGACCTGGGCTTGTGCCTGGGCATCTCGGGCGTGGTGACCTACAAGAACGCGCGCAGACTGGTGGAGGTGGTCCGGGCGGTGCCCCTGGAGAGGCTGCTGGTGGAGACGGACGCCCCCTACCTGGCCCCGGTCCCCTTTCGGGGCAAGCGCAACCAGTCCACCCATATCCAGAACATCCTGGTCAAGGTCGCCGAACTCAAGGAACTCGCCGTCGAGGAAGTGGCCCGGGTCACGGCGGCCAACGCCCGCTCGCTGTTGGGGCTCCAGGCCTCGGGGACTCCGGGCGCTTGACGCCCCTCGCAGTCGGGCCGCGCTGCCCTCCGCGTGGCCTCCGGTTCCGGGCCCTGAGGGGGCTCGGCCTGATCCCTGGTGTTGGCCGATCTGCAGATGCAATCTGCGCCCGCGAGGTCCTCGGAACCAGGATTTCCCTTCGTTCGGGTAGACAGGAGCCTCCAGTGGCGTGAAACCTCTCGGTAGAGGTGCGCGGTGGGTTTTCTCACGGTACGACGGCGGAGGCAGCGGCTACCGGGGTTCTCGCTCGTCGAGATCGGCATCGCCATCTTCGTCCTGGCGCTCGGGATCCTGGGGATCCTCTCGGTCTTCACCTTCAGCCTGCAGTCCGCCCGGCACGCGGCCTGGACCTCGGAGGCGGTGGGCCTGTGCCGCCAGACCATCGAGGAGATCCGTTCCCAGAACCTGCCCTTCCAGAATCCCCTGCCCGCCGGCCTGAACGACACCCGGGCCGAGGCCTGGGAAACCCTGCTGGCCCTGAACGCGTCACCCCTGACCGACCTGCCCCCGGACCCTACCTTCCGCCGGAAGACGCGGATCCGGCGGTTGAGCACCGACGCCTCGAATTACCTGTCCCAGATCGCCGAGATCGAGGTCTCCATCTACTGGATGGACCATGGTCGATTGCGCAGGGTGACCATGACCGCGCAGCATCGCCAGCCATGAGGCGTCGCCGAGGCCTCGGCCTGACCCTGGCGGAGACCATCGTGGCGATGGGGGTCCTGGGGGTGTTGGGCGTCGTCCTGGTCCAGATCTACGGGGTCGCCCACAGGGCCTACGCCGTGAACATGGGGCGGATGGACGTCCAGCAGAGGGCGCGGTTCGCGCTGCAGCACATCACCCCGCTGGTCTATGCCGCCATCCCGCTGCCTTCGTCCGCCCTGGCGGTGAGCAGTCCGGCCGTGGGTGCCCGCCCGACCTCGAAGCTGGTCTTCAACGTCGCCGACCAGCCGGCCACGCCGCGCCACCCGACCTATCACCTGGAGAGGATCTGGCTGGAGCCACCGGACACGAAGGTGGAGGGGGGGCGGCTGTGGGTCCGCAGCCTGGGTCGGATCCTGGCCGACCGGAACACCGAGGCCGACACCGGGGACGATCGCGTCCTGGCCCGAGAGGTGGGATCCCTGGACTTCCAGGTGGTCTCGGACAGCGCCGTCCGGGTCACCGTCGAGGCCTGGGTCCCGATGGTCGCCCAGGATTCGTCCCGAACCTGGCTTCGGGAAGACCAGTTCCACAAGTGCCGCCTGCAGACGGTGGTCCAACTGCCCTTCAAGGCGATGAGGTGAGGCCGTGAAGTGTCTTCGACGACAACGGCGGGGCTCGGCCCTGATCCTGTCCATCCTGTTCCTGAACGCGCTCTTCGCCCTGGCCGTGGTGCTGCTCAGCGTGCTGCCGATGGAGATGCGTTCCGCCGGGTACCAGCGGCTGACGACCGAGGCCTACTATGCGGCCGAGGCCGGGATCCTGCAGGCCCTGGCGATGCTGGAAGCCCGTGCGGCGGCAGGTGAGGATCCCCTGCCCGAACTGAAGGCCCGCTACGACCTCACGGGCTCCCTGGCCAACTGGAGGTGGCGGGTCCGCATCGAGGCCGACCCCCAGACCCCGCCCAACGGGAACAGCAGCATCTCCGCCTTCACGCTGCGCTCGACGGCCTTCCTGGACGGGCGCAGCTACCGGACGGTCACCGTGGCCGTCCGCCAGGAGTCCATCACCCGCTACGCCTGGTTCGAGGAGGGAGGCTCGGAGGCTCTGCACATCTTTGCCGACCAGTTCCAGATCGATGGGCCCTTCCACACGAACACGTTCGTCCAGTTGATCGTCCCTCCAGACTTCTACGGCTCGTCCTCCAGGCCGACCTTCTCTCACGGCCTCACCTCGGCCGGGGCCTGGTCGCGATCTCCCGACGGGGTCAGCTACGAGAATCCCTACGGATATGCGTCCGTGCCCCCCTACGATTCCCAGGGCCGGGCCATCACCGACCGCTACAAGAAGCTCTTCGGACCCGGCGGGCGCTCCTCGGTCCAGACCCGGGCCAAGCCCATCAAGCTGTCCAGCGAGACGCAGAATCTGGCCGCCAAGGCCTGGGGCAGCGACCTGCCCCGGCCCGCCCAGGCGGGGGTCTACGCCGGGTTGGACTCCTCGTCGAACCAGGTCAAGGGAGGGGTCTACATCGTCGGGGACGTGGACAGGATGACCCTGGCCGAGGAGCAGGGCAACAGCGTGGTCACCATCCTCCAGGGGGGCAAGGTCACCCGGGTGGTCGAGACCCTCTCGAATGCCACGACCGCGCCGGACGGCACACCGGTTCCCCGGGACAGCACGATGATCGTCAGTGGAGATCGCGTTTCGGTCTTCAGCGGCCTGACCAACGGCCTGGTCTACAGCACGGGGAGCATCGCCTCCCTGTCGGGGAAGAACCGGGGGCAGCGCACCCTGGCCGTGGACGTGGGCAACAGCAGGACGATCACGATCACGGGCCCCCTGACGCGGGCCGACACCCCGGTGGGGACCGCTCCGACCGGGGAGAGGGATACGCTCGGAGTGGTCGGGCACAACATCTACATCGCCAACAATGCCGCCTATACCCCGTCCAACCCCCTGAACATCTATGCCGCCCTGCAGGGGGGCCGGCGCGACGGTCGCGGCGCCAGCGGACAGGTGGCGCCGACCAGCCAGTACGGCGATCTGACCCGGGTCCGCCTCTACGGGAGCCTGACGATGGGGGTCAAGACCAGTTGGGGGCGGTTCTGGGATGGCGAGCAGATCAAGGGGATGACCCTGGAGAGCCACTACGACTCCAACCTGGCCGTCAGCCCCCCGCCCTACTTCCCCGGCATCGGCAAGTTCCGGGCGGTGAGCTACCAGGAGGAGGCCAATCGGGACGAGCGCCTGTAGGGCCTGACCCGCCCTCCCCGTGCCGGGCGGTTGCGCACATCAGGGCGGGAGCACGGCCAGCCGGTCGGCCTTCCGGGGCGGGCCCATCAGCCCCCTTCCGGCCCCGGACGGTCGGGATCGGAGAGCCCCGTGGCGGCCTTCTGGGCCGACAGGTGGAAGACGATCTCCTGGACGCGCTCCTCGAAACGCCTCCGCAGGCTTTCGGCTTCGGCCTCCTTCTCGAAGCGGGCGAAGGCCTCCATGATCTCCCGCAGCCGGGACGCCGGCATCGGGCGGGACAGGTCGCGCAGGATGCGCCGGCGGCCGTCGTAGTCGGCTCGGTAGAACTCCTGCGGGGGGTCGACGTCCTCGATCTCGGTGGCGATCTTGCGGCACAGGGCCTCGACGTTGCGCCCCGAGAAGCCGGACTCCACGCAGCGTCGCCCCACCTCCTGCCATTCCTCCTCGGAAAGCGGCAGCAGGTCGCGCCATTCCTGCAGCTTCTTGTCCCGCATCAGGTTGACGAAGTCCTCGGGGGTGGTGGGCCCCGAGAGCCGGTAGGGATCCTGGGTGATGCGGCTCAGGGTGGCCTCGTCCATGTTCAGGTCGTGGGCGTCGCACAAGAGGAACCACTTGCCGTTCCTGGGGATCAGCGTGCCGTCGAAGACGCCGAAGGAGGCGCCCAGGATGTTCCGCTCTTCCGAACGCAACCCCGGATCCGTGCGGGCGGCGAACGCCGTGTCGATGTCCGGCCAGTAGACGCCCACGACCCCTGGAAACGCCTGGACCTCCCGGCGGAAGATCTCGACCAGCTTCTGGGCCGAGGCGTTCTGGTAGGAGGAGGCCCAGTCGGTGCGGCGGATCACCAGGAAGCGCGCAGGCACCCCCCGGGCCCGGCAGAACTGCAGGAAGTAGTGACCGATCGCGTGCGCCGTGACGGTCTTGCCGCAACCCGGCGGACCCAGGGCAAAGAGGACCGGATTGATCCGCTTGGGGTTCTGCCCCTGGACGAAGTCGAAGCCCGCCACGTCCCGGGCCAGGCGCAGACCGGCCTGCAGGTAGTCCTGGTTGCCCACGATGTCCTCGGGCGTCACGGGCAGCAGGTCCGCGGGCTCCTCCGGGAGCGCCGCGGGAGTTCCCTGGAAGCCTCGGAAGGTCCAGCCCGCGACCTCCACCTCAAGGGTCTCCAGGATGCCGTGGTAGGGCTCGTAGACGGCGTCCCGGGAGACCTCGCGGGCCCCCCGGGACACCAGGCCCAGCCAGGCCCCCACGCAGTTGATCACCTGACGCGGTTCCTGCAGTCGTCGGGCCGGATCCGGGTGGTCGCGGTGCCGCGCGAGGAACTCGGCCAGGTCCTCGGCCAGGCGCCAGGCCAGGTCCGACTCCTCTTCGGTCAGCAGCGCCCGGATCCGGGAGGCGGGAAAGCCCGATCGCACCTCGATCCGGTCCGGGGTCAGGGCGGCGCATCGAACCGATCCGGCCTCGCCGGCGGCGAAGAGGCCGAAGAGGACGGCGAAGTCGGTCGAGCGGTCCCGGGCTGCGCCGACGCCCCCAGGCAACCGGTGGGCCAGGCGCTTGGCGGTCTCGACGACCTGGGCCAGGGCCTGCTCGACCTCGGAGAGGGCCTGCAGGTGGGACACGGTCAGGCCGTAGGGGCCGGGGGCCATCTGCTGCATCAGGTCGGCCACGCCCGCCCGCTGGAGCTGGTTGCGAACCACGGGGATCTCCTCGCGCAGATCCTCCTCGCCGAGGGTGAAACCAGGTCGATTCATTGGGCAGCCGTTTCGGCCGTCACGCGGAAGCCTCCTTCGGCGGCCACGCCCCGGGGCCGCCGCCTCCACGGCCCGGAGGCTTTCCGAAGGGGTCCCCGCCCCGCCGCGGAACCCCGGGGGCGTGAGCGCTGAACTTCCCGTCCTGGCCCTGCTGCCCGAACTGCTGGCGACCCTGCGGCGTGAACCCCTGGTGTTGCTGGAGGCTCCTCCGGGTTCGGGCAAGACCACCCGGGTGCCCGAGGCCTTGCTGTCCGCCCATCCGGGCTCGGGCATCGTGGTCCTGGAGCCGCGCCGGGTGGCCGCCCGCTGGGCCGCCCGTTTCGTGGCCGAGCGCCGGGGCGAACCGGTGGGGGGCACGGTGGGCTACCAGGTGCGCTTCGACGACCGGACCGGTCCCGCCACCCGCCTGGTCTACGCCACCGAGGGGATCCTGACCCGGCGCTTCCTGGACGACCCCGATCTGCGCGGCGTCGACTTCGTGCTGCTGGACGAGTTCCACGAGCGCCACCTGCCCGGCGACCTGGCCCTGGCCCTGACCCGTCGCCTGCAGACCCGTCGCCCGAGCCTGCGCCTGCTGATCATGTCGGCGACCCTGGGCGGTGAGAATCTGCAGGTGCAACTTGGTGGCGTCCCCCTCCTGAAGGCCGAAGGGCGTCTCCATCCCGTGGAGATCCGCTACCAGCCCCGCCACGATCCGCGTCCGTTGGAGGTCCGGGTGGGGGAGGCGGTGGGGACAGCCCTGGCCCGCACCCGCGGGCACGTGCTGGTCTTCCTGCCCGGCGCCGCCGAGATCCGTCGCGCCGGCGAGATCTGCCGGGCCGCGGCCGGACTCTCGGGCGTGCGCATCCTGCCCTTGCACGGTGACCTGCCTCCCGACGCACAGGACGAGGCCCTCCGCCCCGAGGGAGGGCGCAAGCTGATCCTGTCCACGAACATCGCCGAGTCCTCGCTGACCGTGGCCGGGGCCGAGGTGGTCGTGGACAGCGGGCTGGCCCGGATCCTCCGCCAGAATCCCTGGTCGGGCCTGTCCAGCCTGCAGGTCGAGCGGGTCAGCCGCTCCTCGGCCGACCAGAGGGCGGGGCGGGCGGGCCGCACGGGCCCCGGAGTCTGCCTGCGCCTCTACGGCCAGGCCGACTACCTGGCCCGTCCCGAGGCCGAGGCCCCCGAGATCGCTCGCCTGGAACTGGCGGAGCTGGTCCTCGACCTGCACGCCATGGGCCTCGCCGATCCGGCTGGCCTGCCCTGGCTGGACGCCCCCCCTCCCGAGGCCCTGGAGCGGGCCCGGCGCCTGCTGGAGTTGTTGGGGGCCCTGGAGGGAGGAACCCTGACCGACCTGGGGCGCAGGATGGCGGCGCTGCCCGCCGGCCCCCGGGCGGCCCGCCTGCTGGTGGAGTGCCAGCGCCGGGGGCGCCTGCGGGATGGCTGCGAACTGGCCGCCAGCCTGAGCGAGCGCAGCCTGCTGCGGGATTCTCCCGGGACCGGGGTCTCGCGGCAGCCTCGGGGGCACGGCGAGTCCGACCTGCTGTTGCGCCAGCAACTGTTGCGGCGCGGAGGTCAGCCGGCCGCCGTGGCCGCAGTGTCTCGTGCCGTCCGGCAATTGGAGGAGGCCTCCCGGCGCCTGCCGGGGGCCTCGGGGCCCCCTCAGCCCGGCGACGGTCCCCTGTTGCAGGCGCTGCTGGCGGCCTTCCCCGACCGGGTGGCCCGGGCTCGCCAGGGCGGGGACCTGCTGCTGGCCGTGGGGGGAGGCGCCCGTCTGGCCGAGGATTCCGCCGCCCACGGAGCCGAGTGGTTGGTGGCCCTGGACGCCGAGGAGGTTCCCGGGCGCGGGCGGCGCGTCCGCCTGGCCAGCCCCATCGATCCCGCGTGGCTGCTGGACCACCCGGCTCTCCTGGAAGAGCGGGTGGACCTGCAGTGGAACTCCTCCCAGGGCCGGGTGGAGCGCAGCGAGACCCTGCGCTACGGGGAACTGGTCCTGCACGAGTCCCGGCGGGTGGCCTCGCCCGGTCCCGAGGCGGCCGAGCTGCTGTTGCGGGCGGCCCTGGCCCTGAATCCCGAGGATCTGGGAGCCGGCGTCCTGGAGAACCTCAGGGCCCGCGTGGCAGCGCTGGGCCGGGCCCTGCCCGAAGCAGGCTTCGTGCTGCCCGAGGACTTCACGTTCAGGGAACTGCTGGTCCGCCTGTGCCGGACTTGCGTGAGCCTGCGGGAGCTGCGCGAGCTGGCGGCGGGGTGGATGGCGGCCGAGGTGGCCCGCGCCCTGGGCCCCGGAAGACAGGCGAATTTGGACTCCCTGGCTCCGACCTGCGTATCCCTGGCCGGGCGCAAGCGGGCGCCAGTCCACTATCCGACCGACGCGGCTCCCTACGTGGCCTCCAGGATGGCCGACTTCTTCGGGATGCGCGATACCCCGAGGATCGCGGGCGGAAGGCTCGCCCTGGTGGTCCACCTGCTGGCGCCCAACCAGCGCCCGGTGCAGATCACCAGCGACCTGGCCGGCTTCTGGGAGCGCCACTGGCCCAGGATCCGGCGCGAGCTGGCCCGGCGCTACCCCCGCCACCCCTGGCCCGAGGACCCCCTGGCCTGAGAGGGGCCCTGCAATGGGGGACGCGCGCCCCCCAGGCCAGGGGCCGGAATGGGAGCCGGGCGGTCGCGGCGAAGTCGCTGGTATCAGGAACGGAGGTCGCCCGCGATGCAGATTGGCTTGCAGATCCCCAACTTCACGTGGCCCGGTGGCCCCGAGCAGATCGCTCCCACTCTGGCGCGGATCGCCCGCCGCGCCGAGGAGGTCGGCTTCTCCAGTTTCTGGGTCATGGACCACCTGTTCCAGATCGAGTTCGTCGGTCCGGCCGACATGGACATGCTGGAGGGTTACACCACCCTGGCCTTCGTGGCGGCTCACACACACCGGATGCGCCTGGGCACCATGGTGACCGGGGTGACCTACCGCCCGCCGGGCCTGCTGGTCAAGAAGGTCACCACCCTGGACGTGCTGTCGGGAGGTCGAGCCTGGTTGGGGATCGGCGCCGCCTGGTTCGAACGCGAGCATCGGGGGCTGGGGATTCCCTATCCCGGCACGGCCGAGCGCTTCGAGCGTCTGGAGGAGGCCCTGCAGATCGCCCGGCAGATGTGGTCCGACCACAACGGATCCTGGCACGGGCGGCATTACCATCTGGAGGAGACCCTGTGCGTGCCCCGGCCGCTGTCCAGACCCCATCCGCCGATCCTGGTCGGCGGCATGGGCGAGCGCAAGACCCTGCGCCTGGTGGCCGAGTACGGGCAGGGCTGCAACCTCTTCGCCCACGCCGGTGTGGACGAACTGCGCCGCAAGCTGGACATCCTCTCGGAGCATTGCCGGAACGCCGGGAGGGACCCGGCGGAGATTCACAAGACCACCCTGGATACCCTGGCGCTCAGCCGGCACGGAGGCCAACGGACCAGGACCCCCACCCAGGTGCTGGACCAGTTGTACCGCCTGGCCGCCATCGGTATCGACGAGGCCATCTTCAACATGCCCGATGTGCACGATCCGGCGGCATTCGACCTGGTCGCCGAGCAGATCATGCCGGCTGCGGCGGCGATCCCGGTGGCCGGGAGGTAGGGCCCGCCACAGGGCCGGGCCCCTCCATCGCGAAGCCTCCCAGCCGATCCTGCAGGTGCTTCTTCTCGAGGTCCCCCACGCCCGCGCGCCGTCAGCCGGCCCTGTTGGCGGCCCTGGCAGCCGAAGAGGGGACCGTGCTCCCGGTGACGCCAGGGGTCGGGTCTCCGCTCGGGGGAGGAAGCGGATCCTCGGGGGAGAACCGCAGGCGCCTTCGGGGGGCTTGCAAGGCAGGAGGAGCGAGATGAAGGACTACCTGGTGCGGGCGGTGGCCGACAAGGGAGCCATCCGCTGCGTGGCGGCGGTGACCACCGAGATGGTTCAGGAGGCCCAACGGCGGCATCAGGCCCTGCCCACGGCGGCTTCGGCCCTGGGCCGGGCGCTGACGGGAGTCGCCCTGCTGGGCTCCAGCCTGAAGTACGACGACACCCTGGCCCTGCGGATCGACGGCGGTGGGCCCCTGGGAGGGCTGCTGGTGGAAGCCACCGGGCGTGGACACCTGCGGGGCTACGTCAAGAATCCCCTGGTGGACCTGGAGGCGGGCGTCGAGGGGCAGTTCGGCGTGGGCCAGGCCGTGGGGCGCGAGGGCTTCGTCTACGTGACCGCGGATATGGGCCTGAAGGAGCCCTACACGGGGATGTCTCCCCTGAAGACGGGCGAGATCGGGGAGGACCTGGCCAACTACCTGTGGGTCTCCGAGCAGATCCCCTCGGCCGTGGCCCTGGGAGTCTACATCGGCAGCGGGGGAGGGGTGCGGGCCTCCGGAGGCTACATGCTGCAGACCCTGGGGGGCGTCCCCGAGGACGAGCGGGAACGGATCGAGCGCAACCTGGCGGCCATCGGCGGGGTCTCGGCCGAGATCGAGGCCGGGACGACCCCGGAGCAACTGGTGGCCCGGGCCCTGGAGGGTCTGGAGTATGAACTCCTGGAACCCCAACCCCTGGAATTCCGCTGCCGCTGCAATCGCGAACGGGCCCTGCGCATCCTTTCGGGCCTTCGTCCCGGCGAACTCGACGACATGATCCAGGTGGATGAGGGCGCCGAGATGATCTGCCACTTCTGCAACCAGCGCTACCACTACGACAAGGCAGACCTGATGGGACTGCGCCACGAGATCGAGACCCGTCGGCGGGAGGACCCCGAGTAGGCCTTCGTCTCCGGGCCCTCCGGGGACTTCGAGGCAGGGCTCCCGGGCCCCGATGTTCAATCCCCCCCGTCCCCCTCCTCGGAGGGAGACCCGACAGGACGGAGAGCCTCCATGTTCCAACGCTTGCTGACCTGGGCCGCCATGCCGCTGCTGGTCCTGAGTCTGGTTTCCGCCGCCACCCTGCCCGCTGCCGCGGAGGAAAGGCGCGAGCAGGGGAACCTGGTGATCGAGGGGGTGCCCCCGATCCCCGAGGACCTGGCCGACCGCATGCTCCAGTACCTGAACACCCGGGCGGCCACGGCCTGGGACTGGGACCCGGCCGGGGAGGGCCTGCTGGTCTTCACCCGCTTCGGCGAGACGACCCAGGTCCATCGCGTCGCTGCGCCAGGCGCCTCCCGCCAGCAGTTGACCTTCTTCGCCGAGCCGGTCTCGGGGGCCACGGTCAACCCGGATCCCCAGCGTGCCGGCTTCCTTTTCACCAAGGACGTGGGAGGCAACGAGTCCTACCAGATCTACCACTTCGACCTGGCGACCGGTCGCTTCCGCAGGCTGACCGACGGCCGGTCCCGGAACGGTTCGGTGGTGTGGTCCCACCGGGGGGACCGCTTCGCCTACCACAGCACCCGGCGCAACGGCACCGACTGGGACCTGTGGCTGGCTGACCCCCAGAACCCCGAAGAGGCTCGGACGGTCCTCACCGAGGGGGGGAGCTGGTCGGTCCTGGATTGGTCCCCCGATGACCGCAGGCTGCTGGTCATGAAGGAGGTCTCGATCAACCAGACCTACCTGCACGTCCTGGACCTCAAGACCGGTGCGCTCCAGCCCGTGCGCCCCACCCGGAAGCCCGTCGCCTTCGGCAGTGCCCTGTTCTCCAAGGATGGCCAGGGGGTCTGGTTCACCTCGGACGAGGGCAGCGAGTTCCTGCAGTTGCGCTATGTGGACCTGGCCAGTGGCCGCATGCAGACCCTGACCTCGGGGATCCCCTGGGATGTCAGCTCCCTGGAACTGTCCCGGGACGGCCGGACCCTGGCCTTCGTCGTCAACCAGGACGGCATCGAGAGGCTCTACACCATGGATACCCGCCAGCTCCGCCTGGCTCCGCGGCAGGTGCAGGGTCTGCCGGCTGGGACCCTGTCGGCCGTGCGCTTCCATCCTTCCGGACAGCGCCTGGCTGTCAGCGTGAACTCCTCGACGACCCCGGGGGACGTCTTCGTGTTGGACCTGGCCGGGGGGGCGCCTGTCCGCTGGACCTTCAGCGAGGTGGGCGGTCTGGATCCGGCCACCTTCGTCGAGCCGACCCTGGTTCGCTATCCGACCTTCGACCGGGTGCAGGGCCGGGCCCGGACGATCCCGGCCTTCTTCTACCGACCCCAGGGGGAGGGCCCCTTCCCCGTGCTGGTCAACATCCACGGGGGGCCCGAGTCCCAGATCCAGCCCTACTTCAGCTCGTTCATCCAGTACCTGGTCAACGAGATGGGCATCGCGGTGCTGGCTCCCAACGTGCGGGGCTCCTCCGGCTATGGAAAGACGTATCTGCAACTGGATGACGGCTATCGGCGCGAGGACTCGGTGAAGGACATCGGGGCCCTCCTGGATTGGATCGCCACGCAGAAGGACCTGGATTCCGGGCGGGTGGCCGTCATGGGAGGCTCCTATGGGGGCTACATGACCCTGGCCTCGATGACCCACTACAACGACCGCCTGCGGGCCGGCGTCGATGTGGTGGGCATCAGCAACTTCGTGACCTTCCTTGAGAACACGCAGGACTACCGGCGGGACCGGCGCCGCGTGGAGTATGGTGACGAGCGGGATCCCAAGATGAGGGCCTTCATGGAGACCATCGCTCCGACCACGAACGCCCACCGCATCACCCGGCCCCTCTTCGTGGTGCAGGGGCAGAACGACCCCCGGGTCCCCGTGACCGAGGCTGAACAGATGGTCGAGGTCGTGCGCCGCAACGGCGGGGCCGTCTGGTACCTGATGGCCAAGGACGAGGGCCACGGCTTCGCCAGGAAGGGGAATCGGGACGTCTACCTGCAGTCGGTGGTGCTCTTCCTGCAGAAATTCCTGGTGGAGCGCTGAATCCGCAGGAGCCACCGGACTGGAGCCGGTCTCGGGTTTTCAGGTCCAGGGCCATCTGCATGCACCGACGGAAGCCGATCACCTGACGGGGCCGTAAGTGCCGTTATCTTACACTGACCATCCAGAACAGGCCGCTTGACGCCGGACACCGATCCCGGCGCTGGCGGCCCTCTCAGTCCTGAACGTCCTCGGGGCCCAGGCCGGTCAGGCGGGCCACGGTCTCGCGATCCATGCCGGCCTCGATCATCCTCCGGGCCGTCGCCAGGAGCGCCTCCTGGCGCCCCTCCTGGCGCCCTTGCTGGAGGCCCTGGCCAAGTCCCTCCTGACGCCCCTCCTGGCGCCCTTGCTGGAGGCCCTGGCCAAGTCCCTCCTGGCGCCCCTCCTGGCGCCCTTTCAGGAGGGCGTCTTCCAGGCGGGTGGCCTCGTCGTGCTGGGCCTTCATGCGCATCTCGATGAGTTCCCGCACCTCGTAGCTGGCTTGAGCCTTTCTCATGGCGTCCAGGGCCATCTCGATCCCCTCCTCGCGTTTCAGGACCCACAGTCCTCCCTGCAGGCCCACCGCTCGCGGAGGGGCGCTGGCTCGATGCCGTCCCCTCGGCCTTGTCAGTCCTGCAGGTTCTCGGGGCCCAGGCCGGTCAGGCGGGCCACGGTCTCGCGATCCATGCCGGCCTCGATCATCCTCCGGGCCGTCGCCAGGAGCGCCTCCTGGCGCCCCTCCTGGCGCCCTTGCTGGAGGCCCTGGCCAAGTCCCTCCTGACGCCCCTCCTGGCGCCCTTGCTGGAGGCCCTGGCCAAGTCCCTCCTGGCGCCCCTCCTGGCGCCCTTTCAGGAGGGCGTCTTCCAGGCGGGTGGCCTCGTCGTGCTGGGCCTTCATGCGCATCTCGATGAGTTCCCGCACCTCGTAGCTGGCTTGAGCCTTTCTCATGGCGTCCAGGGCCATCTCGATCCCCTCCTCGCGTTTCAGGACCTCGGGCACACCGGCCGGCCCCGCCTCGTACAGTTCTCCGAACTTCAGCACGTGCAGCCACTTCTCGAAGGGGGTGCGCAACTCGTGGGGCTTGTCGCGCCGGAACTTGACCAGTTCGATGAAGTGCAGCTCCAGGATGTCGGTCAACTGGCGCCCGTGCTTCTGGTCGTGCAACCGGTAGGTGCTGTGCAGATCTTCCAGGTCCGGGAATACCACGAAGTCGCACAGCGAGATGCCGATGGTCCGGGCGATGCGGCTGTAGGGGGCGCCCCTTTCCAACTGGCTGCCGAACAGGCGCGCCAGGTAGTACACGGCCCGCTGGATGTAGGCCGACTCCCCGGCCACCTGCACCTCGATGTTGTACAGCCGCCCCTGCCCATCCCTGGCCTTGACGTCCAGCACGACGCCCTTGTCCAGCAGGTGCTCCTTGTCCAGGTAGGGGTTGAGGATCTCCAGTTCGACGATGCGGTCCGGGCCCGAAAGGCCCAGCAGGGCGTTCAGCAGGGCACACAGCACCGGTCGGCTGGACTCCAGGCCGAAGACGATCTTGAAGATGATGTCGTTCAGCAGGGTGTAGGGCCGCATGTCGGTTCCATTATAGCCCCCTCCAGGAACCCCGGTCCACGGCGGACAGCCCCCAGTGGGCCCGGCGACCTTCAGGCTGCGGGTCGGGTGGTCGGGCGGCCACTCAACCCGCAGCGATGGGCCCGACCCGCAGGAGTGACCTGGCCAGCGGGTCCGCTACGGGAGCCGGTAGTAGTAGGCCCGGCTCTCGGGGTAGGCGGCGTTGACGTCCTGGATGCGTTCCGGGGGGCCGGGCTGGAAGGTGGCCCGGTGCAGGTTGCCCACCTTGTCGGTCCAGGTGAACTCGGTCCCGGGCTTGACCCAGGTGGCGGGATGGACGTTGCGTTCGCCCGGTCGCTGGAAGACCAGGTTGAAGGACCCGGTCCCCCGGGGGATGACCACGGTATAGCCGTTGGAAGCTCGCCAGCGGCCCACCATGTCGGGGCCGGCCAGGGCCGGAGCCAGCAGCAGGACCAGGACCAGCAGGAAGAACGGCCGGTTGAGGGTTGCGGGCATCATGCTGGGGATCTTCGAGGCCTGGCGAGCGGAACCTCGCGGGAGATGGCCAACCCGGTGGCTGCCGGCCTCGCGCCCCGGCCAGCCGCCGCATGTTGCCGCTCCCACCGAAGGCCCTTGAGGAACCCCGTTGCCCGCAGGCAGGCGATGGGGTAGGATTCCCCCGTGCCCACCCACTTCCAGCTCCAGGCGCCGTTCCCGGCCAAGGGCGACCAGCCCCGGGCCATCGAGCAGCTCGTCGACAGCGTCCGGGCCGGGAATCGCTTCACGACGCTCCTGGGCGCCACCGGCACCGGCAAGACCTTCACCATGGCCGCGGCCATCGCGCGCCTGGGGCGGCCGGCCCTGGTCATCAGCCCGAACAAGACCCTGGCCGCCCAGTTGACCGCGGAGTTCCGCGAGTTCTTCCCCCAGAACGCCGTGGAGTACTTCGTCTCCTATTTTGACTACTACCAGCCCGAGGCCTACATCCCCCAGAGCGACA
>CAZQPM010000064.1:0-14958 GCA_964595195.1 uncultured Burkholderiales bacterium
CGATCCGTCCGACAAGGACTACGTGGCAGCGGCGACCTTGGCCACCGTGGCCAAGGTCTACGATCCGTCCGACAAGGACTACGTGGCAGCGGCGACCTTGGCCACCGTGGCCAAGGTCTACGATCCGTCCGACAAGGACTACGTGGCAGCGGCGACCTTGGCCACCGTGGCCAAGACCGTCGAGGTGATGGAGAAGGCCTACGGTTCCAAGATCCCCTGGGCCTTCCGCAGCGAGAAGATTCGGGTCTACCCGGATGCTGGCCAGGACTTCAACGCCTACTACTCCAGGCAGGCTGGCTCACTGAACTTCTTCCACGACACCGACCCCAAGTCCAACCAGGTCGTCTTCTCCGGCAAGTCCGGCGAGGTCGTGTCCCACGAGGTGGGTCACGCCATGCTCGATGGCATCCGGCCCGATTACCTGGGCACCTGGGGCACGGATCCCGGCGGTTTCCACGAGTCCTTCGGGGATATCATGGGCATGCTGATGGCCCTGCAGGACGACAAGTCGGTCGAGGTGATCGCCCGGCAGACCGGTGGGGACCTCTCCAAGCAGAACTCGCTGGCCCACACCGGCGAGGAGCTGGGCGCCGCCATCAACAACTCGGTCGGCAAGAACGTGACCGGCGGCAACTACGTCCGCAACGCGATCAACAAGTTCACGTGGCAGGATCCGTCCACCCTGCCCGAGCGCGGCGGACCCGACCAGTTGGGCAGTGAGGTCCACTCCTGGTCCCGCCTGTGGACCGGGGCCTTCTACGATGCGCTCAAGGGCATGGTCAGTCAGAACGTGGCCGCGGGGATGACTCCCGAGAAGGCCCTGAAGGCTGCCGGAGAGGAGAACCTGCAGCTCTACGGTCACCTTCTCAAAGAGGCCCCGCGCGGTGAGTTCACCTACCAGCAGATGGCCAACACCCTGCTGAAGGTCGATGCCAAGTACATGGGCGGGAAGAACCAGGCCTTGCTGCGCCAGGTCTACACAGACCGCAAGATCCTCAACCCTTCGCTGTTCGCCGCCGAGACCCAGGCGACCACCCCGGTGGATCCCAACCAGCCCCCGGTGCGCAGCCTGGGCGTGACCCTGAGTGGCGACGACTTCGGGATGTTCAGTGGTGCCCGGGTCGAGACCCAGGTGGACGGGTCGAACCCCCTGGTGAAGGATGCCGACTCGCAGAGCCGCCTCAAGGGGAACCTCAAGCGCCTGATCGCCCAGGGGCGGATCCTCTACACCGAGCCGCACCAGAAACTCGAGACCAAGGACTACTTCGACCAGAACGGTCAGCCCTACACCGGTGTGGTGCGTTGGGTTGATGGCCAGATGACCATCGAGCGCGTCCCCATCATCTCCTAGGATTCCAGGTGGGCCCGGAGGGTCCCGTGGAAGCGGCGCGGAGTCGGCCGACACCGCGCCGCTTCTGTCGTCTTTCGGGAACCCGGGCCGCTATTTACGTCGTGGCAACCCCTGGCGCCAGCGCAAGGCTCAGGATGCATGTATGAAGTTCTCTGAGATTCGTTCTGCCGTTACCGAACGCGTGTCGTCCCTGCGCGACTGGATCGGTTCCAACGTGGTGGGTGAAGAGCGCGACTACGGTTCGGGCGCTTCGGATGCCCGCATGCGCGACTATGCCGTCCTGGGCGGGGCCGCTGGGGCCACCGTCGGCGGCGTCGCTGGGACCATGGCCGGCTTCAATGCCCAGGCTGCCGATTCCATCCGCGAGGAGTGGGTCCAGAGGGCTATCAAGGACCCCAGCCTGGCCGGCTACAGCGAGAGCATCACCCCGGACATCGAGCGGACCTGCACCACGGACTACCACACCGATTCACAGGGCAAG
Source organism: uncultured Burkholderiales bacterium (assembly GCA_964595195.1). Lineage (GTDB taxonomy): Bacteria > Vulcanimicrobiota > Xenobia > Xenobiales > Xenobiaceae > CAZQPM01. The sequence goes on from CAZQPM010000064.1 coordinate 1,833, forward strand.
ACCTACACCACCGAGACCTGCACCGAGCGGACCAAGGGCTATTGGCACAACTTCAGCCCACGGATCGATTATCGACAGGTCGGAACCTACACCGAGCCCCGCTTCGTCCACGAATCCTTCTGGGAACCCCTGGCCAGCGGCTTCGTCGGAGCCCTGGTGGGCGGTGTGACCGGGGTGGCCCTGGGGGCCGGGGTGGCTGCCCTGCGCAACCATATCGAGAAGGATCAGGAGCCCAAGGCGACTCCCCCCTTGGACGAGGCCCGACAGGAAGAGGTCCGCAAGTTCGCGGGCAACGCGGTGGTCGGCGGTGCGGTGCTGGGCGCCGGTGCGGGTGCCGTTGTGGGGACCATCGCTGGAAATCGGGAGCTGGCAGCCCAGGAGGTCCACTCCCGGACCTGGAGCGCTCCGGTCACCGAGAATCGCTATCTGGGCGACATCCCCTCGGACCACTACGATTGGATCTACCCCTGGCACGACGACTGGAGCCACGGTAGCAGCTCGGTCCACAGGGAAGCCCCCGTCCTGCACCGGGACGGCAGCCCTACCATGAAGGTCGTGGGGGATACCTTCGAGACAAACCGCTACGGACCGGTGGTCGGAGGCATCCTGGGAGGCATGATCGGTGCGGGCGTCGGCATCGCCGGGGGAGTGGCCTTGGGCGTCACCTCCAAGATGCTGGCCGAGCATCAGGCCTCGGGCCAGGCCACCCCGGCGGAGGCCGCCCCGGTGGTCGAATCCAAGCCGGAATCCGAAACCAAGGCCTGACGGCGCGGGGATCCGCGCTGCGGCTCGAGAGGCCCGCCTTCCCGGTGGGCCTCGTTCTATTCCTGGCCCCGTTTGAAGAAGTGCCAGGCCAGGGAGATGGCCAGTCCCACCCCCAGGCCCAGGCGGGCCGCGCGGCCGACCTTCATCTCCTGGGGTTCGGGCAGGGGTTCCAGGATGCGCAGGCGGACAACCTCATACCCCGCGGTCTCCTCCATCAGCGTCTCTGCGCTGACCTTCCAGGCGTCCAGTCCGGCAAAGGTCTTGCTGGCGAACCCGGAGTCCTGCAGGATGCGGCGGATGGCGTCCAGCCTCTGGTTGGGTTCCTGTACCTCCTGGGCCTGGGCCAGCCAGGAACCGTCGGGCAGCCACAACTCGGCGAAGGGGTGGGTCTGGAGGTTGCGATACCAGTCCGTGTGGGCCCCGAAACCCGCCATGACCAGGACATCTTCGCCGTCGGGGGCATAGTTCAGGGGGGTGCGCCGCATCTGGCCACTCCTGCGTCCGACGGTACCCAGGACCAGGATCCGACCGGAGAGGCGATGGGCCAGGTTCATCGGCCCGCCCAGGCCGGCGTGCCACAACAGGAGCATGAAGTGGTTGAACGGCTTGAAGAAGTCTCTTTCCATCAGGTCAACTCCCAGAAGGCACCAGCCCACGCGCTGCCAGCATTCTACTCCTGCCCGCGGGGTTCGGGCAAGGATGATCGAGGGGCCTGGCGCTGATCAGGTCCGGGGTTCGGGCGCCTGGAAGAGTTCGCGGAAGTGCTGGCTGGCCGTCGAACCGGAGGCATTCGAGCCATCCAGGCTGTTCAGGTCCACCTGGCTCAGGTCGATGTGCGGCGAGAAGACCTGGCGGTGGACCTCTTCGACCAGCGTCTCCACGGACTCCTGGAGGTCCTCCTTCAGCGGGGCCCCGGCCTGGCCCAGGACGGTCCCATCGGTCCCCAGGAGCACGGCCTGCAGGTTGTTCCCGACCAGGGAAAGTTGCAAGGGGAGTCCGTCGCTGGCGCGCTGGAAGCGGGGAGACCGCCCCAGGCTGCGGGCTACGGCCAGCATGGTGGAGTTGTTGCTGCCCTGGATGCTGACCGGCAGCCGGGCGCCCACGGCTCTCAGCATTCCGGGTGACTTCTGCAGCGCGGCCTGGTAGAAGGCCAGGGCCTGGCCGCGGTTGCCCAGTTGGTCCTGCAACTGGCCGGCACGGGCCTGCAGGCGGGCCCGCAGCAGGGCCTCGGCCTCTGGCAGCGTCGCCAGGGACCGCTCCAGGTGCTGTACGGCGGCTTCACGGTTGCCTGAGCCGACGGCGATCTCGGCCTCGATGGCCTCCAGGAAGGGCTCCTCCAGGGGCAGCTTCTCGGGGGGGGTCTCGCGCAGCGTCTTGAGCGCCGCGGCGGCCACCCCCGGGCCGTAGATCTCCACCAGGTCGGGCCGGAACCACTCGCCCATGAGGATCGAGCCCGCCCAGTAGGGGCGCAGGCTGCCCTGGACGCGGTCGTGGCTGACCGCCAGCGCCGCCACGCGCCGCCCGGCGGCGCGGATCTTGAGCCCCAGTTGCAGGCGCTTCCAGGCCAGGCTCCACCAGACGCGCCCGCGGGCGGCGGCCATCTGTTCACCCAGGCGCTCCCGCTGGGCCACCAGGGCGGCCCTCCAGACCACGAGGTTTCCGGCTTCGGACTGGTCCTTGTCACCGGAGGTCCCTCCCCGGCGGTCGGGCCTCTGCACCAGGACGTCCAGTTGCTTCAGGGCCTGCTCGATGTAGCCGATCTCCAGCAGGACCTCGCCGGTCATCTGTTGATTGTCCGCCATGGACTGCTGGTAGAGGAAGGGCTTGATGGCCCGAGCCCACTGGTGCATCTTGCGGGTGGCGTCCAGGGCCTCGGGGAAGCGGGCCTGGGTCAGGTACAGGCCCGCCAGGTCCCAGTAGGGATTGGAGAAGGTCTGGTCGTTGAAGGCGACCTGCGTGGCCTCTCGGAAGTAGCGCTCGGCCTCGTCATACTTGCCCAGCGTCAGCGAGGCCTCTCCGGCGTTGCGCAGGTAGGTGCAGTCCAGGGGCCATCCGTTGGTATGGGCTTCGGCCAGCAGGCTCTGGAAGGCGTTGTAGGAGGCGCGGGCGTTGCCAAACTCCATCTCCAGGGCGCCCAGGCTGTTCCAGGCCACGATGCGGGCCACGGGGTTGCCGCTGGAGAAGGCCCTGGACAGCTTCTCGCGGGCCTCGATCTCGCGGTTCAGCTTCATCAGGGGCCAGGCGAATTCGGCTGCCAGGGCGGGGTTGCCCAGGACCCTGGAGTATTCCTCCAGGGTGGCCAGTTGCTCCTCGTACAGGTCCATCTCGGCCAGGACCAGGCGCAATTCAAAGAGGGACATGGCATAGAACTGGTAGGCCTCGGGGTGTCCCTTGTCGGCGCCAGCCAGGGCCATCTTGCGAGCCCTGGTCAGGTGGTAGCGGGAGCGGGGCAGGTCCCCTTCGGATCGGTGCATCACCAGGCCCATCAGCATGTGGCCCGCGAAGGAATCGGGATCCCGGGCCAGGACCCTCGCGGCGCGCTCGCGCCAGGCCACGAGGTTCTCGGGGTTGTCGATCAACCGGGAGACCTCCTGGGCCGTGGGAGGATCGGAGGAGCCGCCGGCATCCTCGGCCAGGGCCGGCACGGCCAGCTTCGCCAGCAGGGCCAGCAGGGCCAGGACCAGCAGGACTCGGCCGGCGGGCTTCCGGATCATCTCAGGGTGGACCGGCTCAGGGTCTCCATGGCCGGGCGGATGCACTCGCCGATCACCTCCACGGGGTCGTCGACGCCCGGAGCCAGTTCCAGGCGGTGGGCGAAGACATAGGGAGCCAGGTAGGCCACATCCTCGGCGGTGACGTAGTCCCGGCCCCTCTTCAGGGCGCTGGCCTGCAGGGCCGGGACCATCAGGACCAGGCTGCGGGTCGAGACCCCCTGGGCCACGTGAGGCGACTCACGGATGGCCCGGGCCATGTCCACCAGGCAGGTGTTGATGCGGTCGTCCACGTGGACGAAGGTCTCGACGGTGCGGCGGGCCAGCACCACGTTGGAACGCGTCACCCGGGGCAGGTCGGCGCCGGGTGGCTGCTTGCGCTCGCGCGCGCTGCGCAGGACGTCCAACTCCGACTCGCGGTCGATGTGGTCCATGCGGATCTTGAAGAGGAAGCGGTCGTGCTGGGCCACCGGCAGGGGATAGGTGCCCGCCTGGTCCCGCGGGTTCTGGGTGGCCACTACGAAGAAGAGCTCGTCGAGGGGGTGCGAGACGTTGTCGACCGTCACCTGCTTCTCGGCCATGGCCTCCAGCATGGCGGCCTGGACCTTGGGTGAGGTGCGGTTGATCTCGTCGGCCAGGACGATGTGGGCGAAGAGCGGACCGGGGCGGAACGAGAAGCTGCCGGTGTCCGGATCGAAGACCGTCACCCCGGTGATGTCCGAGGGCAGCAGGTCCGGGGTAAACTGGATGCGGCGGAAGGCCACGATTTCGTCGTGGGGTTGGTCGTCCACGATGGCGTCGCCCAGGGCCTTGGCCAGGGTGGTCTTGCCCGAACCGGGGTAGTCCTCCAGAAGGACGTGTCCGTCCGACAGCAGGGCCGTCAGCAGCAGGTCGATGACAGCGTCGCGTCCGCGGATCGCGTGCGCCAGGCGCTTCTCCAGGGACTGGGCCAGCTCGTAGGCCTGATCCAGCAGCGCGCCGCGGTTCACGGCCTGGGTAGCGGTATTCAAGCGGGAATCCTCCGAAACAGGGTCTAGCGTACCAGGAGCCAGGAGAAGGGATTCAGCATGCCCAGCAGGCGACGCCACCACGGCGTGTGCCGACGGATCTGTCGGCCCAGCTCGCGATAGTGCTGCCTGAGGACCTGGGCGTCCGGTTCAAAGGGTTGGTCGGGATCGCCCAGCGAGGAGCGCATATGCAGTTCGGTCAGGGGGCCCAGGGCCTCGAAGCGGTCGCCCTGGTCGCGCGCGAAGCGCTCGCGCGAGTCTCCATAGGGCCGGCGGACTCCCACGTCCGAAAGGCAGTCCAGGGCGGCCCGGAAGGTGCGCCTCAGGCGCGTGGACCCCGGCCCCAGGTAGGGGCCTGCCCGGCGCACGGCCTTGGTCACCCACGCGGCCAGGATGCCCGCGACGACCAGGAAGGCAGCCGCCCGGGCCAGCAGCTTCAGGGCCTGGCGGGCCATCTCGGTCAGGGACTTCTTGGGTTGGGGACGGCCTTCGGGGGTGGGAGCCTCCTTGCGGGCCAGTTCGCCCAGCATGCGCTGCAGGTCCGGATCCGGCGGGGGTGGAGGCTGGGCATCGGTCTGGCGGGGTGACACGTCCAGGGGAACCCAACCCACACCCTCCAGGTACAGCTCGCACCAGGCGTGGGAGTTCGTGTCCTGGATCAGCAGGGCCGAACCCTCGAAGCGGTAGCGGGCATCGGCCGCATAGCCGGTGGCCACCCGGGCGGGGAGGCCGACAGCCCGGGCCAGGTAGGTGGCCGCGTGGGCGAAGTGGACGCAGTAGCCCACGCGGTCGCCGAAAAGGAACTTTGCGACGGCATCGTCGGAGTCCAGGACCCGGCGCCGCATGCTGTAGGTCCCTTCCGACTCCAGCCACAGCTTGATCATCACCGCCTTGGCCAGGGGGTCCTGGCGGTACTTCTCCTGCAGGCGGCCGGTGATCTCCGTCGCCAGCTTCTGATAGCGCGGATCCTGGGGGATCCGGGTGTAGTGGTCCCACAACTGGCGCGACCAGGCGGAGCTCCCCGCGCGTCGTCCCAGGAGGGCCGACAGTTCGCCGATATAGGCTGAAGACTCCACCTTGTAGGAACGGATGAAATGGTCCGGGTCGGGGTTCCCCGCCGCCTCCATGCGGATCGGGTTCAGCAAGCCGAAGGGCTGCGGGTGGGCGACGATCAGGTTGACGCTGGTGCGCACCCGGCGGACCCGTCTGGAGTCCACCGGCTCGGGGACGATGCGGGCCCCCCGGGGATCGGCCTCGGGGCCCGCGGACGGGAACCCCGGGGGCACATCCAGGTCGGCCAGACCCGTGGTGTCGTCCACCAACCGAGCCCCGTTGAACATGCTCATCGTCTTCTGGCGGAAGTAGTAGTAGCCGTCGGACGGGGTGAAGTCATCGTGGAACAGGACCAGGGCCACGGGCCGCGGCTTGCCGCCCTCGCCGTCGTTCTCCGAGTCCTGGGGCTTCTTGTCGGGGCTGGCGTCCTGGTCCGAGTCCTTCGGGTTCTTCCCAGAAGGTGGTGGAGGCTGGCCCTGTTCCCCGGCGTCGCCCGGCTGACCCATCGGCTGCTGCTGCGGAGCCAGTTGCTGCAGTCGGTTCAGCGGGAGGAAGACCACCACCAGGAAGGCCAGCAACAAGAGCAGACCCAGGTCGATCAGGGTGTTGCGCCGGTTGAAACGGCCCACCGACAGGACCAGCAGCGTGGCGGCCGTCAGGGCCCCCAGGCCCATCAGGAAGGGAACCGGGTCCCAACCCTGGGACCACAGGGGGTCGATGAAGAAGTGAGGCCGGCTGATGAAGCCGTCCCGGTGGGCGGACATCGGGGTGACCAGGGCCAGGCAGACCAGGGCCAGTTCCACGGCCAGGATCCAGGCGTGTCTCAGGGTGGCGGCGTGCAGGGTGGCCACCAGGATGAGGGCCCCCAGGAACCAGGTCAGGCCGTCGGACAGCGCATAGGCGGCTTCGGGCCCCAGCAGCCCGGCCAGGACCCGGCTGCGGGCGGGCAGGCCGGCCAGCCACAGGGTGGCTGCACCCAGCAGGCTGCCTCCCACGACGAAGGTCGGGGTGCGCAGGCGCGTCCCCGCCACCAGCGGGCCCGCCAGGAAACCGGCGGCGCCGCCCAGGAAGGCCCCCAGGATTCCGCTGAAGACGCTGAGGTGCCAGGCCCCCAGGGCCAGGCTCAGGCCCCAGACGAAGGCGCCCACCAGTCGCTTCAGGACCAGGTTCCAATCCCAGTTCATCGCTGGCTCCGGGGGCGGCGGCGGGACTTGAGGTAGTTCCGGGCGTCCGGATGGACTCGGCCCTCCCGGCGCTCGCAGAGGATCATGGGTGTGTGGGGGCCCTGCAGGGCTTCGGCAACCGCCCCCGGGTCGGCTTCCAGGCTGGGCAGGGGGCGCAGGAGCATCCTCTGCCACCAGGGGGGGGACTCGAGATCGTGGCGGGCGCTGTCGACCCCCAGCAACCAGGTCAAGGTCAGCCGGGAGTCGGCGGCGGCGCGGCGCACGGCCTCCAACCACGGGCCCCCGGCTGCGGGCAGGAAGACCAGGCAGCTCTGGAAGCCATCGGCCTCGGCGCGCTTCAGGAAAGCCCCCAGTCCCAAGGGAGCGTCCTCGGGGTTGCCGGAACGGGCCAGGATCTCCAGCGAGTCATCCAGGTTCTCGGCGTAGCCCGGGCTGCCGTCCGCGCCGAAGCGCCAGCCATCCCCCAGCATGCGGCGCTCCAGGACCACCCGGGCCACGCCCGCGCTGGGCTCGTCGGCCGGACCTGCGACCATGTAGGCGCAGGTCCTCGGGCGGGCCGTCAGGGCTCGTTCGGGCATCCTCACCATCAAGCGGCGGTTGCGCGCGAAGACCTTCCACAGGATGTTGCGCGCCGAGTCGCCCGGACTGTACTGGCGCATCTCGACGCGGTCACCGTGGGCGTCCCCGTAGGGGTCGGGATAATCCTCGCCTCCCACCAGGCTGTGCAGCACGGTGGCCTGGTCCAGGCGCCCGCGGTCGGGCAGGACCAGGACCCGGCTGGGGCGCTCCCAGGACCAGGCCACCCGGGCCATCCCCAGCACGTCCTGGACCTGGACGCGGCGCTGCAACCCCTCCACCAGGCAGCGACGGCGGGGCAGCACCTCCTCCTGGACCTCGCGCCAGCGCGAGGCCATCTGGACCTCCGCCTGCGGAGGGTACAGCCACTGCCAGCTCAACTCGATGAAGGGCAGCAGCGGTGGGGTCAGGCGGACCCCCGTGCGCCGCCGATAGTTGGCTTCCAGGCGCAGGACGGCGTCCTCGAAGCTGGCGGCCTTCAGGGCCCGAGCCGTCAGAGCCGCCCCCAGGCCGACCGCCAGGATCATCCCGGCCACCAGCAGGGCCACGGTGGCCGCGACGGGCAGCAGGACCACGTCCTTGTGGAGGACTCCCAGGAACCAGAAGCCCGTGCCACACAGCGCCAGCGCCGCCAGGCCGGCGCCGGTGGCGGGGAACAGGTCCAGCACCGGCCGCAATCGGCGGGCTTTCCGCCCCCAGGCCTGAAGCCAGGGGCGCTTATCGGTCCGGGGCATGGCCACCACGCTTCGGGCTTCCCTTCTTGTGCACCTGTGTCGGTAGACCGCTCTTCAGGCCTGGAGGTTCCCACGGCGCCGTTCCTGTCGAGGTGGGAATCCTCCCCGTCAGGGGCTGGCCCGGGAAGGGGCAACCTGATGGAAGGTGTCCACGAGTCGGAAGAAACCCTCACCCACGTCGGGCCGCAGCAACACCAGTTCCAGGGCGCGCCGCGCGCCCTTCAACGGCAGGTAGGCGATCGGGCCGCAGAGGCTTCCATCCTGCAGCCTCCAGACGGCCAGATAACCCGTCAGGCCGGCCACGTCCAGGGGTTCGAAGCGCTCCAGGGTCGTGGTCCCGGGGATCGTGTCCTTCCCCAGCGATCGGGCGAAACCCCGGAAGGACTGCCCTGGCTGCTGGCCAGGAGGGCGCAGGGTGGCCCGGATGGTGGGGCCGTCGGCGTCGCCGAGTTCAAACCCTTCGGGGAGGGCCTTCATCGTCCATTCGGCAGGGTAGGACAGGGTGTAGCCTGAGGTGGCGTCCTCGTGGCGGGTCCAGCGTTCGGGTCGGGAAACGGGCACTCCGCGGATCAGTTGGACGCTGGCCAGGACCCTGTCCAGGGTCTCGGTCTCCTCGGGGGCGCCGAAGAGCCTGACCCGAAAGGTTCCCTGGGGCAGGGCCAGGTATGCCAGGCGCTGCAGGCCCTCGGGGCCCGAGCGGCTGAAGATCCGGGCCGGGTGGCCGGCCAGACGCCCCAAGACCTCCTGGAAGCCGCGGCCAGGGAGGCCGCCGACCTCCCCGTCGGGGATCCGTGGGGCCCAGGTGACCACCACACCGGATTGCCCGGCGGGGGCGCGGAAGCCGGCGCCCAGAGGCCAGGCTGGCCGGACGTCGGGAATAGCGACCCAGTCCGCCGGGGTTTCCAGGGCCCAGCCGGCCCGACCTTCGCGGATCAGATCCCGGTTCTCGTGGCGGGCCCAGCCGGCCGCTTCAGCGGGCAGCATGGTCAGCAGCAGAAGGCACAGCAGCGTGAACAGGCGCACTCCCGGGAGTTCCCGACCCCGGGGGGCGATCCTTCCCTGGCCTGAGCGCGGGCTCACCAGGCCAGGCGCGGATCCACGGCGTAGCGGACCTCCAGGCCCAGGCCTTGCGAGACCACCCCCTGGCGGGTGTTGGCGGCCAGGTGCCGAGCCACGTGGAAGATGGTTTCCCCCTTCTCGGGCTGCCCGATCGCCTGGGCCAGTTCCTCCACGGTCATGGGGGCCTTGGCGGCCTCCAGGACCCGCAGGATTTCGGCCTGCAGCGCCAGGACCGCGCCGGCGGCCTTCTTGCCCGCCTCGACGCCCGGCTGGTGGTAGGCGTTGATGCCCACCAGCGAGGCGTACAGCCCGACGGCGCGCTCGTAGAGGGCGATCAGCATGCCCAGGGTGCGAGGCGTCACCTCGGGCACGGTGACGGTCATCGACCTGCGGCCCTTCTCGGACAGCGCCTCACGCGTGCCTTGCCAGAAGCCCGACAGGAAGTCCCCCGTGGTGACGCCGTCCTCCACCTCCATGGAGGGGCGGTGACGGTTCCTGAGCACCACCAGGAAGGTGGCGAAGAAGTTGTCCACGCCGTCCCGCAGTTGCTGGACGTAGGCGTGCTGGTCGGTGCTGCCCTTGTTGCCGTAGACTGCCAGCCCCTGATGGACCACCCGGCCCTGGAGGTCCTTCTCCTTGCCCAGGGACTCCATCACCAACTGCTGCAGATAGCGCGAGAACAGCTCCAGGCGGTCGCAGTAGGGGAGGACGACCATGTCCTTGCGGCCCCGGCCGTCGGTGGCCCGGAACCAGGACAGGGCCAGCAGGGCCGCCGGATTCTGGCGACCGTCGCGCTGGCGCGTCAGCCGGTCCACGGCGGCTGCGCCCTCCAAGATCGCCTCGACGTCGAAGCCCTCCAGGGCTGCGGGCAGGAGGCCCACCGCCGAGAGGACCGAAGTGCGTCCCCCGACCCAGTCCCACATCGGGAAGCGCTCCAGCCATCCGTGGAGGGTGGCGTAGCGGTCCAACTCGCTGTCCTTCCCGGTGATGGCCACGGCGTGCCGGCCGAAGCGCAGGCCCGCGCGGTCGTAGGCTTCCTGGGCCTCCAACATCCCGTTGCGGGTCTCCTTGGTGCCGCCCGATTTGGAGATCACCACCGTCAGGGTGCGGTGCAGGTCGCCTCCGATCTCGTCGAGCACGCGGTCCATCCCGTCCGGATCGGTGTTGTCGAAGAAGTGGATCGACATGGCGTCGTCGGGACCGGACAGGGCCGAGGCCACGAACTGTGGCCCCAGGGCCGAACCGCCGATGCCGATCGAGAGGATGCGGGTGAAGCGCTCGGCCTTCTCGGGGCGTAGGAGCCCCTCGTGGATCCGGGCGGCGAAGTCCTGGATCCGGGTCAGGGTGCTGCGGATCTCCTCGCCGATCTCGGGGGTGGGCGCCAGTTCCGGCGCTCGCAGCCAGTAGTGGCCCACCATCCGGCCCTCGTCCGGGTTGGCCAGGGCTCCACCCTCCAGGGCCTGCATGGCCTCCAGGGCTTGGTCCAGGGGAGCCTGCATCTGCTGAATGAAGGCGTCGTCCAGGTCCATCCGGCTGACGTCGACGGCGAGGCCGGTGCCGGGGTCCTCGTAGAACATCTGCTGGAAACGTTCCCAGTTGCTGGTCTGGACCTGGCTCATCGGGCGATCCCCCTTCGTGGTGTCTGCGTGGTGTCGGGGCAGGCCACGGCGCTTCGCGGCCCGGGAGGGCAACCCCTACTTCGGGTGGCGGCCTGCGGCGTGGGCCGTTCCCTGTGGCCGGGAGCTCGGCTGCCGGTCGGGGCCGCGGGGACGAGCCTCGGAAGCCGGTGTCCGGGTTGCGGTTCCACGGGGCTCGGGGCCGGGCGCGTCCCTGTCCGGGGAGGGGGCGGGAGGCGCAGGCTTGAGGGGGCCGGTCAGCGGAGGCGCAGGAATCGCGGGCGGTAGATGTCGGCTTCCTGCAGGACGCGTTGGGGATCCAGGGCGTTCACGTTGTAGGAGATCAGCAGACCGCGATCGTCTGAGAGACCGGGATGGGCCTTGGCGTTGTAAGCGAAGAGGCCCGGGCCCGCCTCCGGGGCGGTCAGGACGGTCGTGGCCGGACTCCAGGGGCCCTGGGGGGTCGGCGCCGTGCGGAACAGGATTCGCGAGGAGAGGTCGGCGGGGCCTGAGACCAGCCACCACGGGCCGCTTGCCGAGCGATGCACGGAGAGTTCGTTGGAGACGTCGTCGGCCAGGACGGCCGCCTTCTCCGGTTGCTTGGCCCACCCCGAGCCGTCGAAGAAGCGCCAGGTTCCGGAACTGGCCAGGTGGCCCCGGGGCACCCGGGCCAGCAGCAGGCGCTTGGAGCCTGCCGAGTCCTGCACGCCGTAGACCAGCGTCCAGGGTCCGTCCTGGGCCAGGGCATTTCCCCATGAGGTGACGCTGCCGGGGGCTGATCTGAAGTGGGGGATGGGGCGGGTTCGCTCGACCCGGGGGGTGCGGCGCACGTCCAGGTCGGCCAGGTCCAGGCCAACCTGGCGGAAGCCGAAGGGGTCCTGGGGTCGGGTCTGGCCGAAGCGGCCCAGGAAGACCTGGACCCGGCCCGGGTCGACCTGGATGCCGTGGTAGGGCCAGTACCACAAGTCGTGTCGCCCGGGACGACCCAGGTAGAAGGTCTCGGGATGAAATTGCAGGGTCTGCGGGTCGTGGCCTTCCTGAAGGGCCACCGAGTTGCGGGCCATCCGGGTCCGGGGCGAGCGCCGGCCGTCGGGCAGGACCGTTCCGAAGAAGGTGTCACCGAAGAGCCACAGGATGCGCCCGTCCTCCAGGGGCACCGAGTAGGCGCCGTCGGCGCCGCTCCAGCCCTCGTATCGGTGGAAGGCCCGGGTGTAGTCGTCGGCGGTCGAGGTCTGGAAGGCGGCACCGGCGGCCAGGGTGGCGGCCAGGAGCGCGGCGAGCAGGATTCCAGGGCGATGGGGATGGGGTCTCATCGGCTCAACTCTCCGGCCAGGCGGTCGTACCAGGCCACCTGATCCTCCAGGCGGACGTGGGCGTTGGCGGCGCTGGGGTTGGGGACCACCCAGACCCGGGCCTCGGCCAGTTCCAGGGATTGAGGGCCCAGGACCACGTTCCGGGAGTCGCGGCCCAGCGCGTGGCGCAGGAAGGGGCGGTAGCCGGTGAGGCCCTGGAAGCAGACCAGTCGCGCCGGGTGGCTGGCCAGACGGGCATGCAGGAGGGGGGCCCAGGTCTGGAACTGCTGACGGGTCAGTTGGGATGCCATGGACGAGGGTTCCTTGACGACGTCGGTCAGTCCGATCCCGAGCAGGGGCAGATGCTGGTCGTGGTGGGGTTGGAGGATGCGGGTTCCCAGGTGCTGACATAGCGGCTGGCCCAGGCGTGAACGGGACAGGGCCGGCCAGAAGCGGTTCTGCCTGCCGGCGAAGTAGTGCCCCTGGCGGACCGCCTCGGTGCTGGGATTGATGCCCACGAAGACCAGGTCCAGGGGGCCGTCGCCCAGCAGGTCGGGTAGGGTCGGGAAGGGGTAGGCCATGCTCCCGGGTTTCCCACGAGGGTCGCTGGCCCCTTCCGGGCGGGGGGCGGGGCGGCCTGCAGTCTGGGGGGCGTGAGGGCCTGAAGGGGCGATCCGGCGGGCTTGCGTGGGACCGGGATTCCGCCTCCACCGGGGTCAGGTCCAATTCCGTGCAGGATGGGGTTGCGCCCCGGCGACCCACCTGCTATACTCAGCCCGCTTCGGGGTGTAGCTCAGCTTGGATAGAGCGCTAGCATGGGGCGCTAGAGGCCCCCGGTTCAAATCCGGGCACTCCGACCAGCGGAAAAACAAGTAGCAGACGGGGTCAACTCCATCTCGAGTGGGCCCTGTCCTGTGTTAAGGTCGATGGTCAGGCGGAACCACTCACGCAGCAGGCCCTTCAGTTCTTCGGGGGAGGCATCGTCCAGGACGCATGCGAGGCTGGACACATGGCGTCGCACCAAAGCGACGTTCAGCCGGATCGCCTCCTCGGTCCTGGCCTGGCAGGTGGCCACCTCCTCAGCCCGTTCGGACTCCTCGCCGCCAAGTTCACGTAGCCGCCGCTGAAG
>CAZQPM010000065.1:0-14830 GCA_964595195.1 uncultured Burkholderiales bacterium
CGGTTGGCAAGTTCAACGTGCACGCCCGTTGCGACGGTGGCGGGACGTCCGGTCAGGCCGGTGCCGTCCGCCACGGGATCGCCCGGGCCCTGCAGATCTTCGACGAGGAGTTGCACCTGCCGCTGCGCAAGGGTGGCTTCCTGACCCGCGACCCGCGGGAGAAGGAACGCAAGAAGTACGGCCGCAAGCGCGCGCGTCGGGGATTCCAGTGGACCAAGCGCTAGGTCGGCGCTGACGGCCCTGGTGCCAGCGATTCGAGGGCTCCTACAGGAAATCCGCCCGCCGGGCGGATTTCCTGGGGTGCCCTTCTGTCCATGAAGGTCGTCAGTGCCGCCGAGATGGCGGCCCTGGACCAGAGGGCCATCCGGGAGGTCGGCATCCCGGGTGTGGTCCTCATGGAGACGGCAGGCCGAGCCCTGGCCTACGCCTGTGCCCGGCGCTGGCCCCGAGCCCGCGGGGTCCTGGTCTTCTGCGGCCCGGGGAACAACGGGGGCGACGGGTATGTCGCAGCCAGGACCCTGCTCGGCCTGGGATATCCGGCCCGGTGCCTGTCGCTGGGGGACCCCGCCCGCCTGTCTGGGGATGCGGCCCTGCACGCCGGCCTGTTCCGGGCCCTGGGGGGCCAGATTCTGGATCTTTCGTCCAGGCAGGACCTGTCCTCGGGTCTGCCCCCTGGCGACGTCATCATCGACGCCCTCTTCGGAACCGGCCTGCGCCGGCCCCTGGAAGGGCTGGCCGCCAGCCTGGTCGAGGTCCTGAACGCGTCCGGCCTTCCTGTCGTCGCGGCCGACGTGCCCTCGGGTATCTGCTCGGATACCGGCCGGATCCTGGGCACGGCCGTTCGGGCGCACCTCACGGTGACCATGGGCCTGCCCAAGCGAGGTCTCTTCCTCCACCCCGGCGCGGCCCGGGTCGGGGAACTTCAGTTGGCCGAGATCGGCCTGCCTCCGGCCGACCTGGACAGCCCGGGCCTGCCTGGCAGGCTGCTGACCGCAGCTCTGGTCCGCAGCCTGCTCCCGCTCCGGCCCGCCATTGCGCACAAGGGCTCCTGCGGAGCGGTCCTGGTCGTCGGGGGCTCTCGCCGCTATCTCGGGGCCCCGGCCCTGGCCGCCGAGGCGGCCCTGCGGGTTGGTAGCGGGTTGGTGGAACTGGCCTGTCCTGCGGAGATTCGCCTGCCTCTGGCCGGCCTTCTCCGCGAGATCCTGACGCTTCCCTTGCCGTCGCCGGGTGGCTACCTGGAGCCGGCAGACCTGCTGCAGGTCCTTCCCCTTCGTCCCCAGGTTCGGGCCCTGTGCCTGGGGCCCGGGTTGGCGGGAGAGTCTGCCAGCCACGAGGCGATCCGCCAACTCCTGGCGAAGACCACCGTGCCCGTGGTCATCGATGCTGACGCCCTGCACTCCGTCGCGCACAGGGGACCCCTCCGTCCCGGAGGCGTGCTTACGCCGCATCCTGGCGAGATGTCCTCCCTTGTCGGCGTGGGAGTGACGGCTCTGGAGGCGGACCGGGTCGGTTGGGCCCAGCGCTGCGCCGCCGAATATCAGGCTGTGGTGGTCTTCAAGGGCGCCCCGACGGTGGTCGCCGAGCCCGGGGGGCGCTACTGGATCAACACCTCGGGAGGACCGGTCCTGGCCCAGGGGGGCACCGGCGACGTCCTGGCAGGAGCCGTGGCAGGCCTGCTGGCCCAGGGTCTCCAGCCAGCCGAGGCGGCTTGCGCCGCGGTCCATCTCCACGGCCTGGCCGGGGATCTCTGCGCGGCGAGATCGGGCTCACGAGGCATCCTGGCGGGCGAGGTGGCGGCAGCCCTCCCCAAGGCCCTCCAGGAAGTCCTGGACACCGACCCCGGGAGGCCCCTGGACGGGCGACCTCGGGGTGACAGAGTCGGGGAGGATTCGCATCCATGAGCCAGGAGGGTGTTCCGCGCAAGGCTTCGGAACGAGGCCCCTCACAGGTCGGCAGCCGGACCCCCATCCGTTTCGGGCCGGCCGTCGAGCAGGTCTTCCGCCAGGACCTGGCCGGGTACAGTCCCCTGTTCTCGGAGGTAACCAGCGAGTATCTCCTCTACGGGTATCATCGCCAGGCCCGTGATGACCAGCACGTCTTCGTGCTGGTTCAAGGCGCTCGATTCTCGGGGAACCTGGTCAGCGAGGTGGCCCTGTCGCGACGCGGTGAGTACCCCTTCTACCGGTTGTCCGACCGTCCGCAACTCGGTGTGGGCGGTTTTCGCGAGAGGGTCTCGCTGCTGGTCAGCGGGACGGATTCCTCCGTCCGCTACGGCAGCCAGTTCGAGTTGCAGCGCGCGCTTCGGGAACTGGTCTCCGGGCAGACCGGGCCGGCCCTGAGGACCCTCAACGAGCGGGCGGGGCCCGTCATGTACCGGGAGCAGCAGACCTGGGAGCCCCTCTTCAAGGAATGGCTGCACGCCGAGAAGGTGGCGCCGCTCAGCGGCGACAGGCGCTATCCCGGATTGGCCAACGAGGTCGAGGCCACCGGGCTTCTCCAGGAGATGCTGATGGGCAGGAAGTTCGACCGCTTCCTGGGGCCCTTGAAGTTCCGCTACCGCGAACCGAGCTTCTTCAACTGCCACGTCTACCTCCTGGGACGCGGCCTGGAATTCCTGGACCCTCCCGAGGGGGCCGTCCGGCCCGAGGTGCCCCAGGCTCCTGCAACCGACCCGAACGGGCCCCAGCGCATGATCACCTGGGCAGACATCCTGGGTCCCCCACCCCCGCCCGAGACGGAGGTCCGGAAGGGCCCCGAGCGTCCCGCCCCCCTGGGGGATGCCATCGCTGGGATCACGGGCCGCCATCCCCAGGGTATGGCCTTCGACCTGAGTCCGGACCCCCAGGTCCGCTACCATGAATACGCCTTCCTGAAATCCCTGGCCGCGCTCGAGGCTTTCTACGAGGAGGAGGTCCGGAGATGATCGCACGTGACGCCATGAGCACCCCGGTGCTGTCAGTGAACCTGGAGACCACGGTCGGCGAGGTGGCCCAGAGGCTCCGGGAGCACCGGGTCTCGGGACTGGTCGTGGTGGACGAGGAGGGCCTCCTGGTCGGCGTGGTGGGGGAGGGCGACCTGCTCTACAGGGTGGCCAGGCCCCATCTTCCTCCCCACATCGAGGTCCTGGGCAGCATCTTCTATCTGCAGACCCCTGGCCACATCGAGGAGATGATGCGCCGCATCACCGGTACGGTGGTTCGTGACGTCATGTCCTCGAAGGTCGTGTCGGTTACCGAGGACACCCCCATCGAGGACGTGGCCAGCCTGATGATCGAGCGCAAGGTCCGCAGGATCCCGGTCGTCCGACAGGGACGCCCGGTGGGCATCGTCACCCGGGGGGACATCGTGCGTCACGCCCTGGCGGGCGCCCTTCGCAGTGGAGAGGCTGCCGAGGCCGGTCCGGCTCAGAGCCAGGACATCAGCGGGGTCTCCTCCTCGGACTGAGCGGATTCGGCCGCATAGTCCACCTGCTGGCGCAACTCCAATTCGTTGGGGTCGTCCAGATACTGCAGGGCCTCCTCGCGGTTGACCAGACCCGCGTCCACCAGCCTGGACAGGGCCCGGCCCAGGGTTTGCATGCCACTGGAGCGCATGACCCAGTGCAGGTCGTCCAGGCGCCCGGAGCGCAGGCCCTGGCTGACTTCGTCGGTGTTGTGCAGGATCTCGAAGGCCGGGATCACGCCTCTTCCATCGGCGCGCTCCACCAGCGTCTGGCACATGACGACGCGCAGGGCCCGAGCCAGCGTCTTGGTCACCCGCATGTCGGGATCGTCCTGGAAGGCGCCGAGCAGGCGCTCGACGGCCCGGACACAACTGGAGGCGTCCAGGACGGCGATCACCAGGTGGCCTCCTGCCGCCGCCCGGATGACCAGTTCCGCCGTGTCCCGATCGGGAAGTTCCGTCAGGGCCAGGACGTCCGGGTCCTGCAGCACGGCCTGGTGGACACCTCGAGCAAAACTGGAGGTGTCGCTGCCGACCTCGCGCTGGATCATCGTCCCCGTCAGGTTCTCGTGCCAGAACTGGATGGGCTGCTCCAGGCTGACGATGCGGGCCGGGCGGTGGGCGTTCAGGTATGAGAGCAGGGCCGCCAGGGTGTTGATCTTGCCGCAACGCGGCGGACCGGCCAGGACGATCAGGCCATAGTTCTCGGACAGGACCTCCTCGACGACGCCTCCCGACAGCCCCAGGTCCTCCAGGCGCGGGATGTCGGTCCGCAAACGGCGGATCGAGGCCCCCATCTGGCCCCGCTCGACGTACAGGTTGAAGCGAAAGCCGCCGCCGGCGGCGGCGTGGCAGAAATCGACCTCTTCGCCGCGTTCCAGGCGGCGGCGGTGTTCGCTGGAGAGGATCGGAGACAGCAGGTGGTGACAGTCTCCGCGCGTGAGGCGATGCTGGCCGATGGGCCGAAGGCGCTCGTTGATGCGCAGCATGGGGGGACTCCCCACGTTCAGATGCAGCAGCGAGGCCCGGTGCTGAACGGCCAGGTCCAGCAGTTGGGCCAGCGAATAGGGCACCGTGGCAGGCTCACTGGGACCGTCCGACAGGCCCTCGAGGGCCACGCACAACCGTTCCAGCAACCGCTCCAGAGCCGAATCTGCAGCCACAGACTACTCCTTGACCCCTTCGACTTCGCCTTCGTCCTCAATGTCCAGGGCCTGAACGCGGGCCAGTCTCTCCTCTTCGGCTCGCTCGATGCTGGCGAAGACCTCGTCGACCTCCACCACCTGGTGGTGACGTTCGATCTCGGGTTCTTCGCCCTCGGCGCGTTCCTTGACGTAGACGGTCCGCTCGTTGATCTCCTGCAGGGCGATGCTGACCGGACGAGCCGCGTTGCTCTCCTCCATGAAGGCCGGGCGGCCGTCATTGATCTGCCTGGCGCGCTTCATGGCCAGGGTCACCAGTTTGAACTTGTTGTCAACCTTGTCCAGAAGGTCGTCCAGGCTTGGATCGACGAGCATCGCATTCCTCCAGAGGCATCTTGAACAGGGCCCCGGCAGGGCACCCCACGAATCCTACCTGATACTGCCTGGTTCGGGAAGTTCCTGCCTACCCGGAAAAAATAACGGAGGCCATCAGGATGACCAGGACCGTGTTCAGAATCCACTTCACGGCGTGCCGGACTCCTTCCCGGTCGGCCAGGAGGGGCGCGAGCTGCCGCTGGAGCAGGCTGAAGCACCACACCGAGAAGAGCAGGTTGACCGTCACGAACTTCCAGAGGTTGTCCCCTCGGACGTCCAGGACGGTGAAGTCCGGGTGGGTCATGACGACGTGGTTGAAGAATGGTCGGTCCCAGAGGAAGGCCAGCCAGATCACCGGGGCCAGGAGCCCCACGATCTCGAAGGCGGCGAAGAGGCTCTGCTGCCGAGGCGAGTAACACCGGACGATCCCTCGGACGGCCATGGGACACAGCGCGAAGCAGGCCAGGAACAGGGCGATGGAGACCCGCGCGTCCATCGGACCGCTGTGACCGCGGGGTACTCGGGCCCGCAACAGGGCCTCGCTGAGGGTCGGGCCCAGGGGGGCCTTGTTCAACTCGGTCAGGGTGGCCTCGGCGCTCTGCAGTCCCACGAACAGCAGCAGGCTCAGGATGAACAGGACCAGCGAGCCCGGAATCAGGGGGACCAGGGCTGCCAGGAAAGCCGGCAGCGAAGAGATCCAGTGGGGTGGGGTGGTCACCTGGACCGGGATGTCTACCTCGGAGTTCTGGGATCTCAGGAAGATATGGGCCCGGTGCTCTGCAGATGCCTGCATCCCCGTGGAATCGATCCAGAATTCCAGGTCGATCTTGTTGCCCCGGAAGGTGGCCGGCACGACTCGCACCCAGCGCTGGGTGGAACGGCAATGGCCGTTCAGTTCGCCACCACCCAGGTTGCGCACCCGCAGGACGCCCTGGACCACGACGCGGCCCTTGGAGTCTTCCAGGTGGCGGATATCGGCCACCTCGAAGACCATCTTCGGGGGGCGCTCAGAAGAGACGGTATCCTGGCCCTGAAGCATCGTCCGCAGTTGGCTGGCGGTCTGGGGAGGGTCGGGGTAGTCCGGGTCCAGGGCTGCCTGCAGGCCCCGGAGCCAGCCGGGGGTCAGGTCCGGGTGATCGGCGGGATCCAGGGGCGGTGGGGCCTGCCCCATGATCGGGACGTCCCCGGTCAGCATCCACCAGGCCAGGCAGACCAGACGGTGCACGTCCACGTATTCGGGAAGTTCGTGGGCTTCGGCCGCGGCCACGGGGGCCGAGTCGCCCAGGCTGTCCGGCGCTCGCAGGTTCTCGCGCCGCAGGGGCAGGAAGCGCAGGCGACCCATGCCGGTCACCAGGATGTCTTCGGGACCGAAGTCCCCGACCACGAAGGCCGGAGTCCTCTCGTGAAGGTTCTCCAGGATCTCGGCCAGGGCGTTGGTCCAGGTCTCGGCGCGGGCCCGGACCGTCTCGGGGTCGCGCTCCCGGAACCGCACCAGGGGCTCCCCTCCCACGAATTCGGGGACGAGGTAGTAGGTGTTGCCGTCGCGGGCGGTGTCCAGCAGGCGG
This sequence comes from uncultured Burkholderiales bacterium, assembly GCA_964595195.1. GTDB lineage: Bacteria > Vulcanimicrobiota > Xenobia > Xenobiales > Xenobiaceae > CAZQPM01. The sequence goes on from CAZQPM010000065.1 coordinate 6,524, forward strand.
GGGATCGAGGGATGGTCGACGGCCATGAGGCGCCGGGCCTCAAGTTCGAAGCGTTCGGGGAAGGAGGGGTCACGGTCGGGTTGGACCAGTTCGCGCAGCAGGAGGCTGCGCTCGCTGCCGACCTCGGCAGCGACGACCAGTCGCGTGTCGTCGGTCGCCAGCATCTCTTCCTGGGGCAGGAACCTTCCGGCAATCGGGGGCTTGTCGGCGGGGGGGGTCAGGGTCCGGGCCTCCATGGTGAAATATCCCGTAGGTTTCGAACAAGCAATTCCATCATCCTCCCGAACGGGTCTCCCGACCCCGGTCGCCGACATCGCGGCCGGTAGACTCCGTCGTGACGACTCAGCATTGAAGGAGTTCCCCGGGTTTGAGGGAAATTCTCCAAGATGTCTCAGACCGCCCTATCCGAGGCCGATGCTCGGCGCTCGGCCACACGCGTTTCACCAAAGCGTGGCCTGGCCAGGACCTCGGCCGGCCAACGCAGACCGTCGCCGCCCCCCTCTCCGGAGCGCCTCTTCCGCTGGCGGGTGCTGGGCGGATTGCTGTTCCTTCTCCTGTTCACGCCCTTCCTGACGGTCAGTCTGGCTTCACCCGAGCTGACGGGGCGCTCCGGGGCCAGCGTGGCCTGGTTCCTGGACTTCTGGTTGGGCCGTGCGGCCTGGATGCTTCCGGTCCTGACCCTGGCCCTGGCCCTGATCCTCTTCGAGCCCGATCCCGTCCGGGAATTCCACTTGCGCTGGGGAGTACCGGTCCTCTTCCTGGATCTGATCATGCTGGCCGCCCGGATGGATGACCAGGGCGGACGCCTCGGTCGTTTCCTGGATGATGTCCTGGTCGAGGGAGTCGGTGACTTCGGGGCCTGCCTGATCGGGGCCGCCGGGTTCGTGGCCGGCCTGGGCCTGTTGTGGCAGGTGACCCTGGCCGAGTTCCTGCGGGCCCTGGTGGTGTCGGGGCAGTTCGCGGAAAGGGCCCTGACGGCCCTGGGCCGCTTCCTGCAGCAGGCGGCCCGGGTCCTGGGACGTTGGACTCTGGGCACCAGCCGCTTCCTGGGCTGGCTCGGCCGAGGACTGTTCCGGGCCGCCTGCAGCCTGATGGGCCGGATGCGCACGCCGGGCCCGCGTACCGGCCGGCATGCGCGTCGCTCCGGATCCCCGTCCCGAGGCTCCTGCGACGAGGTCGAGGCCCTGGTCCTTCCCGTGGCCCCCCTGCCCCCGGGGCGGCGCCGCGAGCGCATCTCGCTCTTCCGGGACAGTTCCGAATCCACGTCGCCCGCGGTGGAGGAGACGTCGCCCGCTCCCGCCGCCGGGAGGGCCTCCACCTCGGAGTCCGCGGTGCTCGACCAGGTCGCCGCCACCGACGGACCTCTCGAGGTGGAGGAAGCGGAACCCGGCGCCTTCTCAGAGGAGGAGGAGACTTCGATTCCAGAGAGCCTGGATCCCGGTGTGGCTCCCTGGGAATCCGTGGAGGAGACGCCGGGGGACCTGCCCACGGTCGTGGACCTTCCGGCCATCCCCCAGACCGAGGGCCAGGTCCCTCCCACCCTGCAGGTCGGCTCGATGCCATCCCAGGAAGGGATCCTGGAGGAACCCGGGGGGCAACTGCGCCTCTTCCCGGCCCCCGCTTCGCAGGCCAGCGCTCCCTTGCGCTACAAGTTGCCTCCGCTGTCGCTTCTGGAGGACGGGCCCAGGATTCGCCGGACCCGCCCGGTCGAGGACAAGTCACAACTGCTGGTCGACACCCTGGAGAGCTTCGGGGTCCAGGCCCGCGTCGTGAACGTGGTGCACGGGCCGACGGTCACCCGCTACGAACTGCAGCCCGCCAGGGGTGTGAAGGTCAGCCGTTTCACCTCGCTGACCAACGACATCGCGCTGGCCCTGGCCGCCGTGTCGATCCGAATCGAGGCTCCCATCCCTGGGAAGTCCGCGATCGGCATCGAGGTACCCAACCTCAACACCGAACTGGTGGTGCTCAAGGACATCCTGGGTTCGGAGAACTTCCGCAAGGGTGGCGGCCTGTGCCTGGGCCTGGGCAAGGACATCACCGGTCAGGCCCAGATGACCGACCTGCAGAAGATGCCCCATCTGTTGGTGGCAGGCACCACGGGGTCGGGCAAGTCCGTCTGCATCAACACCCTCATCCTCAGCCTGATCTACCGTTTCACGCCCCGGCGACTGCAACTGCTGATGGTCGACCCCAAGCAGGTGGAGTTGTCCATCTACGAAGGGTTGCCCCATCTGGTCGGACTGTCCGGAGAGGGCTCGGGGAGGATCCTGGTCGATCCCAAGAAGGCCGCCATGGCCCTCAAGCAGGTGGTCGACCTGATGGAGGATCGCTACACCCAGTTCGCCCGGGCCCGGGTGCGCAACCTCAAGGAGTTCAACGACCAGGCGGCCGAACCGCTGCCCTGGATGGTGGTCATCATCGACGAGCTGGCGGACCTGATGATGGTCGCCTCCAAGACCGTCGAGACATCCATCTGCCGCCTGGCCCAGAAGGCGCGGGCCGCCGGCATCCACCTGGTGGTGGCCACCCAGAGGCCCTCCACGGACGTGATCACCGGACTGATCAAGGTGAACATCCCCTCGCGCATCGCCTTTGCCGTGTCGTCGGGCGTCGACTCACGCGTCATCCTGGACACCGGTGGGGCCGAGAACCTGCTGGGCAAGGGCGACATGCTCTTCCTGCCGGTCGAGGCCTCCGAGCCGCGGCGCATCCAGGGAGCCTACGTCACCAACGAGGAGATTCAACGGGTCGTCGAGTTCTGGCGCTCCCAGGCGGCCCCCGAGAACCGTATCGAGCTGGCGGTCCACGACACCGGAGGAGACGAGGCGACTCCGGAGGGTGACGAAGACGGGAGCGACGATGAACTGGTCCAGGAGGCCCTGCAGGTCGTGCTGCGCTGTCAGCAGGCTTCGGCCTCGATGCTGCAGACCGAACTGAAGGTGGGGTACGCCAGGGCCCGCCGCATCCTCACCATCCTGGAACGCAAGGGATACGTCGGACCGGCCGAGGGCAGCAAGCCCCGCAAGATCCTCTACACCGGGGGAGAGGTCTGCTGAATCCTGACGTTCGGGGGGCGGGGCCCGCCCCGACGGAGGGAAAGCCCCCTGTCCCGGCAAAGTTCCGCGTCGGTTCCTGGATTCCCATGGGCGGAGGTGGCGGGCTTGAGACTCCAGAGAAGCGGCCTCGGTTTGTTGGCACTGGTTCTGGCGATTCCCTGCGGACTGGCCTGGGGGGCCCTCGACGCCCGGGCCGCGGGCTCGGATGGTGTGGCCACCCTGGTCCATCTGATGGGCCGGGTCGACTTCCGGAACGCCCAGGGCCCCTGGTACGCGGCCTACCCCGAACTGCGGCAACGGTTGTTGGACCACCTGCGCACGGGTTCGGGATCGGTGGCCACGCTGGACTTCGATGTGGGGGGACGGGTCGGCGTCAACGACAACTCCGAGATCCAGATCGTCGGAGAGCGGGGCGTGGAAGAGGTCGGTCAGGGTGGCTTCCGCCGCCTGGTCCTACAGGCGGGCGGCATCTGGGCCCGCGTGACGCGTCAGACCGACGAGCTCCAGGTCCAGACCTCGGGCGGCGTCATGGGGATCAAGGGAACCGAGTTCGTGGTCGAGACGACCCGGGATGGGCCCACGACGCTCAGCGTCCTGGAGGGTGCGGTGGAGGTCCGGCCGGTTCAGGGAGACCCGATCCTGGCCCCGGCTGGGACCCGGGTCACCTTCGACCCCGTCAGGGTTCCCGTGGTCAAGACGTATGAAGACCCCGAGGACCTGCGCCGCGAGGCCATGGAGGGCTGGGACACCTTCAACCAGGCGGCCGGACCGCTGATGGCCGCCACGGGGGCCGGGGCGGCCCGATACTACGGGGACATGGCCCTGGACGTGGTCCGCGACCCCGCCCAGGCTGCCCGGGATTTTGCGGCCTCACAGGTCTCGTCGAGGGTCCCCATGGGTGGCTTCCTGGGCGGAGTCCTCTCGTCAGGCGGGCGCAAGCAGGCCAGGAAGCCGGATTTCCCCACCGGCATGGGGCCCGACCAGACCGCAATCGGCACCGAGCTTCCCCAGTTCCAGTGGGAGCCGCTGGAGAAGGCCGTCAGCTACGTGGTCCTGCTCAGTCAGGACGAGAGCATGCAGAACCTGGACTGGACGGCCCGGGTTCCCGGGACCTCGGCCGGTTATCCCCCGAATGGCCGACCGCTTCCGCCCGGACGCTACTTCTGGCGTCTGGTGGGCGTCGATGGTCAAGGTCAACCCGTGGGCCGGGCCAGCCAGACCTGGTTCGACAGCGACGGCTGGCAGGCGCCGGGGCCTGCGGAGTCCGAGGGTCTTGAGGAATCAGGGGAGACCGGACTCCTCCCCGATCCCAGCGCGATGGAAGACCCCGAAGAACCTGTAGAGCCCATCGAGGCCGACTTCTGATCGCGGCGACCCGCCTGGTCCGCTCCAGGGAACACGGCCTGGCGCTGGCGGTGGCGTTGGTGGCGGCGTGGCTGCTGACAGGACCCGCGCGGATTCATCTGGAGGTCCTGGAACTGGGCCTGTACAATCTGCGGATGGCCCTGCTCGAGCAGACGCCCGACGCGCGGATCCGCCCCCTGGGCCTGGACGAGAGCCTGGGCCCGATCGGGTGGAAGGCCGAGACCGCCGCGCGCCTGCTGGCCCTGCTCCGCCGGGGAGGAGTCCGGGGCGTCTACCTGCTGGATCCTCCCACCTCGGGTTGGAGTGGCCTGGACGGGTCCGCACGCGATTTCGCCGTGGCCGCCGTGCGGGCGCCCTATGGAACCCCAGGGTTGCCGGGGGGGCTGATCCCCAGCGCTTCAAACTGGCTCCCGGAGGTCGACGGCGTGGTGCGCCGGGTCAGCCTGCGGACTCCGGATCCTGGTGGGCCGAGACCCGGACCGGCCCTCTTGTTGGTGGCCGCACTGGACGGCGTTCCCACCGCGTCCATCCGCTTCCACGCGCGCTCGGTGACCGTGGGATCCCGGATGATCCCTACCGATGAGGAACACCGCATCTGGGTTCACTTCCCGGCCGACTCGGGTCCTGCCGGGGCGGGTCCGAGGCTGAGCTTCCAGCCGATCCCGGTCTCCCGGGCCCTGGATCCCGATTCTCCGGTGCTGCGACGACTGGACGGAACCGTCGCCCTGGTCGGCAACTTCGCCGTCGAGGCGCGCGACCTGGTCCTGACTTCCGGGGGCACCATGCGCACCCTGCAGGCGGAGACCTGCGTCCTGGACACGATCCTGTCGGAACGCTTCCTGCACCGCCCCGGACCGACCTGGCAGGGGGCGATGGTTTGGGGTCTGGCCTTGCTGCTGGGCTACGGCCTGCCCCTCCTGCGGCCGGCCCGGCAACTGGCCGTGGCGACGGGGCTGGCCGTGGCCTGGATCCTGCTGGACCTGGGGGCCTTCGGACGCGGTCTGTGGTTGGATCTGGCAGCCCCCCTGGCTGCCGTGGCCCTGATCTTCCTGGTGGCGGTCTGGCTCCAGTTCGCCCGTTCGACTCGGATCTTCGGCCAGTTCCTGGCCCCGGACCTGGCCCGCGGTCTGGTGGCCGGACCGGAGGGAGCCGGCCTGGGTGGGCGCGAGCGGGTCTGCACGGTCCTGTTCTTCAGCCTGCCAGCCTGCCTGAAGCAGGAGTCCTGGCCGGCCGAAGTCCAGTTGGAACGGAGGAATCGGTTCACCTCGATGGCAGCCGGGGTGGTGCAGGCCTGGGGGGGACGCGTCATGGACTTCCAGGGGGATGCCCAGATGGTGCTCTTCGGTGCCCCCAGGGACCTGCCCGACCACGCCGCCTCGGCCACCGGGGCGGCCCTGGAGATCGTGCAGCAGGCCGGGCGACTCGTGGCGGAATGGGACACCGGGATCACCGCTCCGGGAACGATCCACGCTGGGGTCTGCACCGGCCCCCTGGCCATCGGTTTCGTGGGTTCCGAGCGGCACAAGGAGTTCGCGGCCTTGGGGGATACCACGAATGTGGCCGCCAGACTCTACGCCGCGGCTCTTCGCCTGGACATACCGGTCCTGGTCGCCGGAAGCACCGTGGAAGCGGCCCGGGGAGCCATCGTGGCCGATCCCCTGCCTCCCCTCACCTTGAAGGGCAAGAGCCAGCCCGTGGAGGTCTTCCAGGCCCGAGAGGTCCGTCTGCCGCGGGAGGTGCCGTGAAGGAACGCCGAGCCGCGATCCTGTGCGCCCTGGCGGCGGCCCTGCTGGCCTTCCTGGTCTCCAGGCTTCAGCCCGTCCGACTCGTGGAGGGAGCGATCCACGATGGGGTCCTGACCTGGAGCGAGTCGGAGGCCCGCGACCCGCGGGTCGTGGTGATCGGCATCGACCAGGCCAGCCAGCAGGTCCTGGGGCCCTTCCCCTGGCCCCGGAGCGTCCACGCCCGCCTGCTTCGGAACCTCCGGCAGCACGGGGCCCACGCCGTCTTCTTCGATCTGGTCTTCGACGCACCCGGATTCCGCGGAACCGCCGACGATGCAGAGTTCGCTTCGGCCTTGCGGCAACGCGGCGACACCGTGCTGGCCACCGCGGTGGTGCCCGTCGGGCACCGCCGGTTCCAGGTCGCCCCGCTTCTTCCCCAGTTCTCCGACCACGCGCAGTTGGGCATGATCAATCGCAAGAGGGATCCGGATGGCGTCATCCGCTGGGGCATCCTGACCGTGGCAGGAACCGAGCCCCCGGCCCTGTCGGCGGCCCTGCAGATGTTCCTGAAGACCCGTCCGCCAGGGACCGTGCGCCTGACCCCGGATGCCCTGGAAGTGGGAGACCTGGAGATTCCCACCTCGGGAAGTGAACCCCACGAGATCCCCATCCGCTACCGTACACCCAGGCCTCCCCTGGCCTACCACCGCGTTCTCCAGGGGGATCTGGGGGATGTGGACCTGGCCGGTGCCCTGGTCCTGGTCGGCCTGACCGAGGTCGAGACCGAGGTCGACAGCTTCCAGACCCCGATCGGTCGGCTTCACGGCGTCGAAGTGCACGCCGCCCTGCTGGATACCCTCCTGGGCGGCGTCTTCCTGCGCAGGGTGGGACCCACCTGGGACCTGCTGATCATCCTGGGGGTGTGCCTGGCCACGGGAGGCCTGGCACACGGAGCGGGAAGGGCCCGAGCTGGAGCCGGTTGGGGCGTCGTTGTGGCCCTGGCCTACGCCGGGCTGGCCCTGGCCCTCTTCCGGGCCGGGATGTGGTTGCCGTGGGTGGGCCCGCTGTCGGGAACCGCCTTCACCTTTGGATTGGTCTCCATCCTGAAGACCCGGCAGATCCGGCGCCTGCTGCGACAGTTCGTGGAGGCTGACCAGGTCGGGGAGATGATGCACTGCGACCAGGCGACCCGTCTGGGTGGGCGGGAGCAACCCGCCACGGTCTTCTTCACGGACATCCGGGGGTACACCACCCTTTCCGAGGGACGCCCCCCGATTCAGGTCATGGACATCCTCAACGAGTATCACAGCCGGGTTGGCGAGATCTATGCCCGCCACGGCGGAGCGGTCATGACCTACCAAGGGGACGCCCAGATCGTCCTCTTCCGCCACGATCGGGCCGGGGCGGCCCGGGCCGTGGCGGCTGCGGTCCAGGCCGGCCTGGAGATGCAGCAGGCCGTGGCCGAGTTGCGTCAGGGGTGGGGCTTGAAGCCGGGAGAACGCTTCGAGGTCGGGGTCGGAATCTGCACGGGCCTGGTTTCCGTCGCCCTGGTCGGGTCTGAGGAGCACAAGCAGTTCACCGTCCTGGGCGAGACCGTGCGGGAGGCGTCCGAGGTCCAGGGCCTGAGCGCCAGTCTGGAAGCCCCGGTCCTGCTGGACCAGGCTTCCGTGGAACTGGCCGGGGGATCGATTCGCGTCGAACCCCTTCCGGCGGTGCGACTGAAGGGCAAGGCAGGACCCGTCCAACTGTATCGGGCCGTGGATCCTACGGACCCGGTGTCACGGTAGAGCCCGGATCCGGCACCACAGCATCACAGCAGGGCCAGGGCCCAGACCCCACCCAGCACGGAAGCCAGCATCAGCAGGAAGCCCACGGAATCGGCGGCCGTCTGCAGGACCCTCGCGGTGATCTGTCCCAGCAGGGTGAGCACCTCGTCGGAATCCGCCCTTCGGTATTCGGGGGGACGCAGTGGGGGGACGGCGACCAGGCGCGTGGGCCGCCGCGGCAGGTGACGGTTCTGCCAGGGGTGTTCGTCGAGGCACATGGCTCGGTTCAGCACGACTTTCCTCCATGTTCTTGGGCATAGTGGTAGCGGGGCTTGCGGGAAGGGATCTGCAATCGGCTGCTAGCGGTCGGAACGGGCCGCGGGGTGGTGGCTC
>CAZQPM010000066.1:0-14775 GCA_964595195.1 uncultured Burkholderiales bacterium
CGCTGCAGCTTCTTGCGGCGCAGGACCTCGCCGGGGCGGGTCCGGACGTTGCGGGTGATGGTCTCGGTCTTGGTGCGGGTATTGCCCTCGACACGGATCTCCTCGAGCTCGGCCTCGACCACCGTCAGCGTCACGATCCCGGTTTCCGAATCCAGACTGGGCCGGATGGTATCCAGGATGTAGTCGTTCTTCTCGTAGAACTCCGAGATGCGCTCGGAATCCTCACGCAGGACGTTGCGGTTGAAGAGCTGCCCGGGAGCGGTCTTGACCAGCTCGCGGATCTTCTCCACGGGGAAGACCGTGACGCCCTTGACCTCCACCCCCTTGACGGAAACCCCGTCGCTGACGGTCAAGCGCAGCCGGCCCTCGTTGAAGTCGATCAGGGAGACATGGCTGGGGGTCAACAGGTAGCCGAGTTCGCTGTCGTAGTACTTGTTGATGTTCTGGATGTCGGCATTCAGGACCCGGGTGTTGAGGGTCTGTCCCACCTCGGTGTCCATCATCTCCAGGATCTTCTCGGTGGCGACCACCTGGTTGCCCGTGATCTCGACCGACTGGACCACCGGGTTCTCCAGGACGCGGAAGACCAGGCGCACCCCGCCGGGAGCATAGCGAGTGTCCAGGCGCACATCCGTGAAGTAGCCGATGTCGAAGATGGCCTGCATGTCGCGCCGGATGCGGGGCTCGAGCAGGGGATCCCCCAGCCGCGTGGAGATGACCTGCAGGACCTCCTCGGTCGGCACCTTCTGGTTGCCCTCGACCTCGATGCTGACGACCCTGGGCAGTTGCTGATCCTCGGTGCCCGTCGCCTGGGGAGTGGAGGACGGTGCCCCGGTGCCGGCTGCCGGCGCGCCCGTCTCGGTCGGGAACCGGTTGGCGGGCAACTCGCCCTCGGCAAAGCGGGCGGAAACGACCCGGTAACCACCGGAGACGACCTCGTAGACGACCGCCACCTTGTCCGCGACCTTCAGACCCTCGACCACCTGGCTGTGCTCGTCGGCCACGAACTCCAGGGTGAGATCCTCGCCCTTGGGGCCCTGCCCCTTCACCGCCAGGCGCCCGTCCTCGATCGACTGGAGCGTCCCGGCGAAGAGGAAGGAGGCCGGCGCGGCAGGACTCGCCTCCGTGGACGGGGCCGGCGCGGCAGGGCTCGCCTCCGTGGACGGTGCCGGCGCGGCAGGACTCGCCTCCGTGGACGGGGCCGGCGCGGCAGGACTCGCCTCCGTGGACGGTGCCGGCGCGTCCGCCGCTGCAACCGGTTCTTCCTGGGACCAGGCCGGCAGGGGAGCCGCCAGGTTCCCCAGCAACATCGTCCCGACCAGGATCAAGGAAAGGGCCTTCCTCATTCACTCCTCCAAGACCAGCGCGCCGCCAGAAAAGAATTCAATATGCCAGAATCCGACTTCTTTTCGGCGGCTGGCAGGGGGGTCCTGCCAACCACCTCCAAGCGACAGTTCAGCCCATCTTACGCGACCCCCCGAAGGCGGGCAACCCCGAACGCCTGAGCGGATGCCGACGCCTCCAACCCCGCCGGTCCGGCCTCCCCCCGGGGCCGCGCCGCCTCCAACCCCGGCAGAGGGCCGGCGGCAAGAAGGCACGAAGGTGGCTCCGGTGCGACGCCTGCTCCCCTTGCCCATCCTGTTCCTGTGGCTGGCCAGCGTGGTCGCTGCACAGGCCCCCCGGATCCTCTGGCAGGACCGCTTTCCCTGGCCGATCCACTGGGTGGCCGTCGCCGACTCCGGGGTCATCCTGGTCGGCTCGGACCACGGCTCCTTCGTGCAGGCCTACGAGGGGCGCCGCGGGTCCCGACTGTGGCAGCGCAGTGCCCGCGCCGGCCTGTGGAGCCCCCCCGCCCTCCGGGGCTCCGTCGCCTTCCTGTCGCCTCACGACCAATCGATCCTGAGCCTGCGCCTGGATACCGGCGACGTCCTGTGGAGGGCGGGCCTGGGGGTGGCCGGGCCCCTGACCCGCCTGCCCGGTTCGGCGCCTCCGCTGAACCGCGCCCCTCCGGTCCCGCTGGTCGAAGAGGTCGCGGTGGTCTCCCTGGAAGGTCAGGTCTCGATCCTGGACGCCAGTGGCCGGGTCGTGCGCCGCACCGATCTGCAGCCGGGTCGCTTCCATCCGGAGCGGTTCTGGGCCACGCCGGCCGCCCTGGACGGCATCCTGTACGTGGCCAGCACCCGGGGGAACCTGTGGCGAATCCAGATCCACGACCTGGAGCAGAGACAACTGCTACCCCTGAAGGTCTCCAGCGACCACGGACTGGGTGACGCCGCCCGCGAGGTGAGGGCTCCCATCCTGGCCCTGCGCAACCGCATCCTGGTGGCCACCATGGACGGGACCCTCCACGCCTTCGAACCCCGGCCCGGGCGGATGACCCCCCTCTGGAGCACGCCCCTGGGCCCCCCGGGCGTGTATCACAGCAGTCGCCGTGGTCTGGCCCTGGCCGCCCCCCTCCCCGACCCCTTGGAGTCCCAGGTCTACCTGAGCCTGCGCGACCGGGTCGTGGCGGTCCACACCGAGACCGGCCGGGTCGCCTGGGAGAGCCTCCTGGAGGACCGCGTCGAGACCCGACCCGCCCGGTGGCGGGACCAGTTGCTGGTCGGGCTCCGCGGCGGGAGGTTGCTGGCCCTGGAACGGGCCACCGGGGCCATCGCCTGGAGCCTGGACCTTCCGGGCAGCCCCAGCGCCGGCCCCGTGATCTGGGGAGACCAGTTGGTCCTGGGCTTCACCGACGGCATGGTGCGCTGCTACGACCTGGCGTCGAGCCCCCCTCCCAGTCCTTCGCCCCAGGCTTCCAGCACTTCTGCCGCCATGCGGATCCCCCGGTAGAAGTTCCTCGGCTCGAACTTCTCATTGGAGGCGTGAATGGCGTCATCGGGGCTGCCCGGGCCCAGCAGGAGGGTCGGGGCCCCCAGCCCCCCCTGGAACTCGGCGATGATCGGGATGGCACCGGGTGACCTCGACCCGAGCATGCAGGAATCTCCCTCCTCGCGCAGTAGAGGCGCGCGATCGGAGGACGAAACCTTGATCACCTGGACCGAGACCGACCGGCGACCCACCCGGAGGATCTGGTTCGGCAGCCTCGAGGACACCCTCGGGGGCCTGCAACTTCGGGGGTTGGTGCAACTCAAGCCCTTCCTGCTGCGCACAGGACCCGAGCGCTGGTCCCGCGTCGACGTCGAGGAAGTGCTCTACCTCGAGGCCCGCGAGAACCGGGTCGACTGGTTCACCATCCGCGGCTGTTTTCCCGACCTGGACAGCCTGGACCTGGATTCCGCCCTGACCCGAGCCGTTCGCAAGGGCGTCTTCCTGAAGATCTCCGACCGCCATGCGGTGGCGGCGGCGCGGATTCGCGGACTCTCCCCCGACCGCCGGGGCAACTTCCTGCTGGAGACCGAGGGGCCCTCGGGTGAAACCGTGATCCTGCCCCTGGAACGCGGTTGCCTGGCGGCCGTGGAGGAATGCCTGGAGGCCATGTCCCTGGGGGGCGGCTTCCTGATGCAGGAGTCCGACGACGGCGAGGCTGGGGACTGAAACCGGGGCCAGCAGATCCCTGGCCGCCGGGTCGTGTGGCCGACGAGGAGTCCGAAGGAGACGATCCTCGGTCTTCGACGTGCGCCCCTTCGTCAAGGAGGTTCACCATGCTGCTTGAGAACAAGAAGGGGCTGGTCTTCGGCCTGGCCAACACCGACTCGATCGCCTGGGCCATCGCCCAGCAGGCCAGGGCCCAGGGTGCCGAGCTGGGCTTCACCTACCTCAACCAGGCCATCGAGAAGCGGATGCGCCCCCTGGCCGAGAGCCTGCAAGCCTCGCTGGTCCTGCCCTGCGACGTCGCCTCGGACGACCAGATCGCGGCGGTCTTCGAGGAGGTGGCCCGCCACTGGGGGAGGGTGGACTTCCTGGTCCACTCCATCGCCTTCGCGCACAAGCAGGACCTGGAGGGCCGCTACGTCGACACCTCCCGGGAAGGCTTCCGGGTGGCCCTGGATACCAGCGCCTACTCGCTGGTGACCCTGACGCGGGCGGCCGCCCCCCTGATGCAGGCCGGCGGCAGCGTCTTGACCCTCAGCTACTATGGAGCCGAGAAGGCGGTCAAGAACTACAACGTGATGGGCGTGGCCAAGGCCGCCCTGGAGGCCTCCGTCCGCTACCTGGCCGCCGACCTGGGGCCCGAGGGCATCCGCGTGAATGCCGTCTCGGCAGGGGCCATCAAGACCCTGTCGGCCAAGGGCATCCGGGGTTTTGGCAAGATGCTGGGCACCTACGCCGAGCGCACCCCGCTGCGCCGCAACGTGGAACCGGCCGAGGTGGGCAAGGCCGCGGCCTTCCTGCTTTCCGACGCCTCCAGCGGGATCACGGGCGAGGTCCTGCACGTGGATACGGGTTACCACATCCTGGGGATGTAGGTCCTGGTGGCCCCGGAAGCTTGATCCAGGTCAAGTCCGCAGGGCCGCACCAGCTCTATCCTGGGTGTGCACCCCGCCAAAGGTGCCGAACCGCCTCAAGGATGGATGAACGCCGATGCCCGACCTGGATGTCGAAACCCCGCTGGGCCGCCTGGTGGCCGAGCACCCCCGATTGACCCGAACCCTGGAGGGTCTGGGCCTGGACTACTGCTGCGGTGGCCGCAGACCCCTGACCCAGGCGGTCGCCGAGAAGGGCCTGGACCTGGAAATGGTGTTGGACCGGCTGCAGAGCGCCCTGGACTCCGAGGCTGGTCCCTGCGCCGCGTCCTGGCTGGAAAAGCCGCCGTCCGAACTGATCGAGCACCTCGTCAGCCAGCACCACGCCTACCTGCGCACGGAACTTCCTCGGCTGCAGGCCCTGGCCCGGAAGGTCCTCCAGGTGCACGGCGCCCGGTTCCCGCACCTGGAACAAATCCAGCGGATACTCAGCCAGTTCCGGGACGAGATCGAGTCCCACCTGGACAAGGAGGAGCAGATCCTCTTCCCGGCCATCGTGTCCTGCCAGACCCGAGGCTCGGGGCTGCCCCAGGGGCAGGGAGTCCTGGCCAGGGGGCCGATCGCCTGTATGGAGAGCGAGCATGACGACGCCGGGGCCGCGCTGGACCAGATGCGCACCCTGTGCCAGGACTTCAAAGCGCCCGACGAGGCCTGTTCCTCGTGGCGCTCCCTGTATCGGGGGCTGGAAGACCTGGAATCGGACATGCACCGCCACGTGCACGAGGAGAACAACATCCTCTTCGAGCGCGTCCGGACCGAGGGCTGGTAACCCTCCCCAGCGTGCTCCAAACCCTGCGGGAACAGGGCCATCGTCGACGAAGGCCCCGGCCATGTCGAAGCATCGGTGCCAGCCCCCCGAGGTCCCAGCCTGATGGGCACCTGCCGCCATTGTGGGGTCCCGCTGCCCTGGGACTGCCGGACGTGCGACCGTTGCGGCGCTCCGGCCCCTCCCCCGGGGTCGGACCCCCGGCGCGTGCCGGAACCCCCTGCCTTCGACGGCCCCTCGGACTGGGTCGAGCACCGGGACCCCTGGCGCGGCTTCCGGGTCTGTCACCCTCGGGCCTTCCGCCTGCTGCGCACGAAGGGCCCGCTCGTGCTGACGCCGGACGATGGGCGACGCTTCGCCACCCTGCTATGGCCCGTGGAACTGCGCGGCCCCGAGGAGGCTCGGGCCCTGCCGACCCGCTTCGTGCAGTGGAAGAAGCAGACCAACCCGACCGCCCGGGCTTTCACGTCTCCGCCCGGACCCGCAGGCGAGACGGACCTCTGCGTCCTGGAGGAGGTCGCCGGCGAAGTCCTGGAGACCCGGGTCCGACTGCGCGCGGATGAACGCTCGGCCCTGCTGGTCGGCCTCCAGGCGCCCCGAGGCAGCCAGCGGCCGCTGCTGGAGGCCCTGGCCCGCGTGGCCGCCTCCTTCGCGCCGGTGCCGGCCCTCGCCAGGGTCCTGTGGGTGGAGCCCGCCGAGGGGGCCTTCGAAATCCAGGTGCCCGCAGGCTGGGCCGCCCGAGGAGGCGTCTCCCGCGAGGCGCCCTCCGGCCTGGGAACCACGTGGTTCGAGGCCTGGGGGGACCCCACGGGCAGGGTCCGGGTGGTCCTGAGCGGCCGGGTCCTCCAGTTCATGGATCCTGGCCCGGGGGGAGGCGCGGTGGGAGCCGTCTTCGGGCTCTTCATGGGCCTCCCCCCGCTGACCCCGGGTCTGCCGGCCGAGCGTCAGGCTCCCTACCAGACGGCCCGGGACTACGTCCTCCAGCGCCTGCTGGTCGAGCGCCGCCTCCAGGACCCCCAGGCCACCCTGCTGGCTGGAGAGGACCGCCCGGACCTGGTCCAGGAGGCCCTGGCGGAGTTGACCCGCCAGGGCGTGCCCGGGGCCAGGGTCAGCGCGGGAGACTACCTGCTGCGCTTCCATTCCGACGGGGTACCCCTCCTGGAACGAGGGCAGGTGCGCACCCTGAGTGTGCCCGTCCCCTCCCTGATGCCGGGAGCCCCTCAACCGTGGATGGCCGAGGTCCCTCGCCTCCTGCAGGCACCCGAGGCCGAGTTTGCGGGCCTGGAACCGGTGCTGCAGGGAGTGGCGGAGACCTGCAGGGTGAACCCTGCCTGGCAGGCGGGCCAGGAGGCCCGGGTCCGAAGCTTCGTGACCACGTCCCAGGCCGACCGTCACCGACGCCTGGGCGAAATCTCCAGGACCCTGTCCGAAACCTCCGATCTGGTCAGCCAGGGATACTGGGAGCGTCAGGCCCACACCGACCACCTGGGGCACGACTGGAGCAACGCGATCCTGGGGTACGAGGACCGGGTCACGGACGCGGGCCGGGTCTTCAACATTCCCAGCGGCTACGAGCGGGTCTTCCGGGACCCCCAGGGCAACCTCCTGGGTAGCGGCTGGCTGGTGGACCCCGACCCCACCTGGCAGGAGCTGCACCTGCGCTGAAGTGGGACGGGCGGCCCGGATTGCCGAGCGCCCGGAGACCCCACTCCCGCCGCCTTTCAACCTTCTTTCAGCAGCGCCCCGTAATCTCAAGCCAAGTCACCAGAAGAGGGGGCAGCCATGACCACCATACCGAGCAACAACGACACTCCGTGCGTAACCCTGAAGGGCAAGGTCTCCGAGTACGCCGACGGCGTCGTCAACCTGGTGGCCCGGCAGGAGATGGACACCGTCCACATCACGGGCGGGGTCTCGTCGTACGCCAACGGGACGGTGGATCTGCGGCTCACCCCGCGCCCTGACGGCAGCGTGTTGATCCAGGGGCAACGCTCGGCCTACGCCGACGGTCAGGTCAAGCTGGAGACCACCCCCCAGCCCGACGGCAGCTTCCGGATGCACGGCCAGCGCTCGGCCTACGCCGACGGGTCCACCGAAATGGTCATCGCCGCCCAGCCCGACGGCTCGGCCCGAATCGACGGCCATCGCTCGGCCTATGCCGGTGGGCAGGTCGATATCGACGTCGATGCCCCCCCGCCCGATGGCAGCCTGCACATCCATGGCCAGCGCTCGGCCTACGCCGACGGGACCGTCGACCTGAACCTGAAGAAGGTCAAGGTCGGCCACTACCAGATGGACGGGGCCGTATCCAGCTATGCCGACGGCCAGGTCTCGCTGACCATGGCCACCCAGGGCGATGCCCGGCACATCCTCCGGATCCTGGACCAGGCCTTCCCCCTCCTGGGTCGGAACGCGGCCTTCGTGGCCGCAGGCTTCCCGGTGATGGTGGCCGTGGCCCTCAAGCACGACCCGGAGTAGAGAGCCCGGCGTCTGCCCGCCGAGCGCGAGGATCCGGTCCAGGTCGGGCGAGATCTCCGTATCGGGCAGGGGGGCTGGAGCATCGCCCCCGATCGCCATCCACGCCCCACCTCCAGTACCAGCTTGAATTCGACGGGGCGACCTGTCTCACCTCATCTTGGCACAGAGGGCAGTCTCTGTGGCCGCTGACAGGACCTCCATCTGCCTGGACAGGCCGCGCAAAACGTCCTCTGGGTAGCAGGAGCGAAGGGCCTCTGGCAGAGAAGCCCGGGATCGAGTGGCCAAGTCTCAGGTATCCTTTCGAGGGTTTCAGTCGCCTGGGGGTTTGGCCACTTGTCTTGAGGGACCTGCACGTTTCCACAGACGGCATTGCGCTTCTTAAGCCATACGAGTGCACGAAGCTTATATTGCAAACCGATCACAGATGTAGCTATAGGCGGTTCATTGTCTGGAACTCGGTCACCTTGCCAAGCAGCGAAGCCAGCATCCCCCGGAACGAGGTTTGATTTGAGGGCTCGAAGTATGCTCCATCCGGTCCGGTCTGCTGGTTCGTGAGCATCAAACAAGTGGCGTCATACAGCCGCTCCCGAGCCAGTCGCTCGCAAAGCAGGCCGTATCGACCAGCATAGGATGCGTTCCGAAACTCAGGGAAGACCTGGAAGTGGTTTTCCTTTACCTTCACCGGACACATGGAGCCAGGGGCCTCCTCCAGCAACATCATGTAACCAAGCCAAGGTCTTGGAGAAGCCCTGAACGCTCCTTCGCGGTAAGCGGTCCATAGGTCGGTGGCGTTACCCAGAGCTTCCTCTGTTCTGTTGTTGAAATTGTTACCGAAAGAGGGCCCGCACTGCGACTTGAACTCCAGGGCACCCACCAACTGCTTGTGGATGATGACCAGGAGGTCCCAATCCTTGGTCGGCCGGAAGTATCCAGGGAGTTCGACGCCTTTTCTCGAAGTGATGATGCAGTGCTGCGGCACACCAGCATCCAGGAGGTGGCCCACAAGAACCTTCACATAGCCATCCATTTGGGCGCCGCCCGTGACCGCCGCGCGAAACCCCCGATCCGGATCCCCTGACTCTCCTTGGCGACTCACCTGGGAACGCCGGGTTGCCCAAAAGTGCCTCGTGGCTTCCGCGAGCTGCTGTTCCAGTTTCATTGCTGCACCCCTAACGGACCAACTTCACTTCCACCGGCGAGAAGAGGCCATCGGTCTCCTTATGAATCCTGTCTCCGGCCAGGTCGAAGTAGACGGGATCGATTTCGTAACCGAGGCTGTTTCTTCCCCACCTTGCTGCCGCCACGGTCGTGGTTCCAGTTCCGGCAAACGGATCCAGAACCGTGTCCCCGACGAAGCTGAACATCCGGACCAACCTCTCCGCCAGGTCCACGGGGTAAGGCGCTGGATGCTTTCTGGTGGACGCACCCGTGACGTCGGTCCAGATCTGACGGAACCAGCGCTGATAGTTCTCGGCAGAGATCACACTCAGAACCTTCATCGCCGGTGTCGGTTTTCGATAAGCCCCCGGCTTGCGCTGCATGAGTATGAACTCGATGTCGTTCTTTATGACCGCGTTCGGCTCGTACGGCTTCCCCAGGAACCCCGAGCCGTTCTCGACCTCGTAGCATGCGTTCGCGATCTTGTACCAGATGATCGGGGCCAGGTTGTCAAAGCCCAGACGCCGACACTGCTCCTGAATGGCGGCGTGCAGCGGCACGACCGTATGTCGTCCGTTGTTCTTCCGTCGGGACAGGCAAACGTCGCCAACGACGCAGACAAGCCTGCCCCCTGGCAGGAGGGCTTCATAGCAGCGGCGCCAGACCCGCTGAAGTTCTTGGAGGAACTCCTCGTAGTCCTGGATCTCGCCCATCTGACCTTCGCCGTCGCGATATTTCTTCAGTGTCCAATAAGGAGGTGAAGTCAAGCAGAGGTGGACGGACTCAGCAGCAAGTCCTGGCATGAGGCGAGCGTCACCTTGATGGAGCCAATGCCGCGTGGGGACCTTTCTTACAGCTTCGTCCACCCTGGCGCAGAGAACCGGGTCTTTGGCGATCTGGGGTATGTCCCGCTGGTCCAGGCCCTTCTCAATGAGTCCCTCGGGCACAAAGGCCCGAAGATCCAGGTCCCTGCTGATACTTGCTTCCATGGTGGATGGCCCCTTTGGGGAAACGGTGCGTGCTTGAGCAGACCACTGCTCTATAGTCTCCCGTATCTGCTGATTGACGGGAACTGTCCTTCCGCGAAGTGCAGCAAGGCTAGACCTTCTCCAAATTTCGGGGGACCAAACCGCCCTCCTGCGTGAGTTGGGCCCCCCAGTCCATCTTACAGACACTTCCATCTTTAGCCCGGGACAAGACCGGCGCGACTCGATCACGGATGAGCAGCCGCGCGGTTGGCCAGGAATGCAATCCGGCGGGCGCGAACCCGCAAGCGTACTCCCGAGGCCGGCCCCCCGCGCCTGAAAGTCCTCTACGTAGAGGACTTCAACGACTTCCTCGAAGAGTTTCCTGCTCTCTTCGACCAAAACCTCGATATCGCCTCGACCCAGGGCGGACCAGTAGCCCTGGACCTGCTGGGGCGCGCGAATTTCAACGCGGTGGTCGTGGACTACGAGATGCCCGGCATGGACGGCTTGGCCTTCATGGCAGCCGTGAAGGAGAAGTGGCCCACGATTCCCGTCCTGTTCTGCACCGGGCAGGGCAGCGAGGCGGTGGCCCGCCGGGCCTTCATGGCCGGGGCCTCGGATTACTTCGCGAAGGACTTCAGCTTCTTCGTCCACCCCCAAAACCTTCGCCACCCCCGCTGATCAGGCGTCGTCGTCCACCGACGTCCAATCCTTCGAAATTTCCTGGATTCCCCGATTCTAGCGAAAACTCGCGACCTGCGAGTAACATGCACATACACTGGGTGCCTGTGCCCGAGGGCCAGAGGGAAGACGGAGATTGGATACGGGCATTCAACCCTACACCTACTGGCCCGCCCCCTGAAATTCCACGGGGCCCGTGCCATCCTCCGGGGCTACTCCGACAAAGCCCGCTCGATGGCCCCGACCTTGTCTGAAGCATATCCCCAGAGAATCGGAAGCCCCGAATCGATGTGATATCCGAACTCCGTCCTGGCCCCGGCCCTGTTCATGTCGGAGCGGAACCTCGGATACTTGGAGAACAGGCCATCGAGCACATAGTGTCCGCCCTCCACGAAATTCGTGACGCCATCGCCCTCGAACTTGATTGCCCACAGATCGCCCGCGTCCTCAAAACACGCCATGGCACTGCCGATCACACCATGCAGGCCGGGAATCTGCTCGACCGAATGCCGGTCCAGGAAACGATCCACGATGATCCTGGCATCCTGCAGGCGCGAGGGATAGTCGGCATAGCTCACCCCCACGCGGACCACCGACTTCATGGACCGGAGTCCGTCGAGGGCCTGACGGGCACTGGCCAGATAGGCAGGATCCACAGGATGGTCGGGCGGCATGACCACCGACTCGGCGACCGCAGCATCGCGAGGCTTGACCACGGTGCCCCGGGGGTCCAGACCCAGGTCGAGAGCAGCCAGATACTCGTCTGCCTGGTCGCCCATGGGGCTGCCGGCACACAGGCGGCTGACCTTCCTGGCGAAGAAGCAGGCTTTCGCGGACTTCGAAGGCCTCTCGGTCCTGCTGTAGGCCAGAAACAACCAGAAGTTCGCCTCGGGATCCTCGGGCCTGGCTGCCTTTGCCCGCAACAACCCAGGGATGGCCTCCGCTTCGCGCCCTTCACCAACAGCTCGGATACCCGCCTTCAAGTCGGCCTGGAAGAGGCTCTCGGTGTCCACTGTGGGTGAAACCAAAGGCCGGGAATCCGGCGAGGGCTCGTGCACGGGGACAGCGGGCAGCGCCGCAGACACCGGACTGGCAGAAGGTCGAGGCGACGCACCCACGGACGGTTTCCGGGCAACCGGGCCGCCGCAGCCCGAAAGACCGACTGCAATGAGCAGGAAGATGAAGTAACGCATGGCGACCTCCCAACGTGGCGTGAGCCTGATACCGGAACCATCCTCGCCTGGACAGGTGCCAGGACCTGTCACCGATCCGATGCGACCGCTCGATAGGCAGGAAGGTCTGGCGGCCCGAGCCTGCAAGCCCGCAGCGTGGAACGTCGAGGAAGGCCCCTCCGCCACGACACCATCAGGAAGTCTGCGTTCAGGACACCAGGCTCGACCGTGAGAATATCGAGGGCGCCCGGCTTGATGAGGCACGGCGAAGCTTGTCGCCCAGACGACCTCCACGGTCCGAGGACAGGAACCCCAGGCGGACGTGCAGCCGCGACCGGTGTGGCCTGAACGGGGGGCCGCCACCGGCGCGCGTTCCGCGGTCCTGCGATCCCCGCGACAGGAGACGGACAGGCGTAGGCCAAAGTCCCTCCCCATGAAGCTGTTCCACGTTCCCCATTCCCGTTCCACCCGCGCTCGCTGGCTGCTCGAGGAACTGGGCGTTCCCTGCGAAGTGTACCGCTTGGACTTCGCCACCCACGAGAACCACAGCGAGTCCTACCTGCGCATCCACCCCCTGGGACAGGTGCCGGCCCTGCTGGAGGAGGAGGGCCCCGTCTTTGAATCCGCGGCGATCTGCCTGCACCTGGCCGACCGCTGGCCGCAGGCCGGTCTGGCCCCGGCCCCGGGCACCCACCAGCGCGGCCTGTACTACCAGTGGATGCTCTTCGGAGCCAGCACCCTGGACCCGACCCTGGTGGACCTCTTCGCGCACCAGAAGTTCCACGCCGACGATCCGGTGTGGGCGGCGCGCGCCGCAACCGCCCGCGAGCGCGCACCCAGGCAACTGGCCGTGGTCGAGCGGGCCCTGGAGGGCCAGGACTACCTCCTGGGCGCCTTCAGCGCGGCGGACGTCGTGATGGGCTCGCTGGTCCACCTGGCCGAGGGCCTGCGACTCCTGGAGGGCTTCCCCAACCTGCAGGCCTACGCGGCCCGACTGAAGAGTCGACCGGCCTGGCAGCGAGCCACCTCCGACTGAGGGCTGACGCCCCACTGCCGGGCCGCGCCTGATCCAAGCCACACCAGCCAGGCCAGGGGCCGCCCCGGCCTGGCTCAACGGGCGGTGCGTCCCGGTCATCGCACGACACCCCTCAACCACCGGGCCGAGATCCGGCAGGAGACTCCCCGGCGAGCCGTCGAAGACGAGTCCCACGCAATCCGGCGAGGCCGCCCGGGCAGCGCCGAAAGGGAGAGCCGATGCCGATCCGCTCCAAGTCGGGGATGCTGGCCTCGACCCTGCTCGTGGCCGCCTTGCTGCAGATGGCCGGTTGCAGCGGCACCGCGGCCACGGCTGGGGACCGACCGAAGGTGCCCGGTTATCCGATCGCCGGCCAGGTCTTCACCACGCGCCAGCAGACCATCGTCCCCGTTCCGGTCCCGAAACCGACCCCGAGCATCTTCCCCTGCGAGGTCGAAAAGTACGAGTCCCTGGGCCTGGGCAGATACGAGCTGGGCCCTGGCATGGACCTGGGGAGGCAGTTCGACCTCATGCCCGCCGGCTACACCGGGGCCGGAGTCTCCCAGGCGGCGAGCCTCCTGAACTTCTTCGCCCTGAGCGACATCCACATCACGGACAAGGAATCGCCGGCCCAGGTGCTGGTGGCGGGCTACCGCGGCGGCAACTCGTCGGCCTATTCCCCCGTCATCCTCTACACGACCCAGGTCCTGGATGCCGCCGTGCAGACGGTGAACGCCCTCCACGGTTCGACTCCCTTCGACTTCGGGGTCTCCCTGGGCGACGCCGTCAACAACTGCGAGAATCGCGAGCTTCGATGGTTCATCGACGTGCTGGACGGAAGGGTCATCGTCCCCAGCACCGGGGCCCACGTCGGCTCCCACCTCGACTACCAGGCGCCCTTCCAGGCCGCAGGTCTCGACAAGTCCATCCCCTGGTTCCAAGTCCTCGGGAACCACGATCACTTCTGGAGCGGCGCCTTCCCGGTCACCGAGGCCCTCCGCCGGGTATACATGGGAGGGACCCTCCTGAACCTGGACCTGGCCGCCGTGCCGCCCTACTCCTCCCACGGAACCTACGTGGGCGTGATCGATGGCACGACTCCCTACGGAGACGTCATCGGCGCCGGGCCGGAGGCTGGCTACCCCGTACCCCCGAGGGTCGTCCCCGACCGGACCCGCTGCCCGCTGCCCAGAGCCGCGTGGATCTCGGAGTTCTTCAAGACCTCCACCGCCCCGAACGGCCACGGTTTCGCGCAGGCCAACCTCGCCACCGGTTCAGCCTGCTATACCTTCGAACCCAAGGCGACCCTTCCGCTCAAAGTGCTGGTGCTGGACAACACAGGGAACGACGACTCCCTGTCGGGCGCCGTCGCCTACCTGGACCAGGACCGATACGACTGGCTGGTCCGGGAGTTGGACCGCGGCCAGGCCGAGGGCAAGCTGATGATCATTGCGGCGCACGCCCCGATCGGACTGAGCGCCTCGGATTGGGACCCCGCCTCCCCGATTTCGCAGGACGCCCTGATCGCCAGACTGCACACCTACCCGAACCTGGTGATGTGGATGGCCGGGCATCTGCACGCGAACACCATCAAGGCCCTGCCCTCTCCGGACTCCGCCCGACCCGAGCTGGGCTTCTGGATGGTCGAAACCGCATCATTGAGGGACTTCCCCCAGCAGTTCCGGACCTTCGAAATCGCGCAGAACAGCGACGGCACCCTCTCGATCATCGTGACGAACGTCGACCCCGCGGTGCGGGAGGGCACGCCGGCGGCCAGGTCCCGCTCCTACGGGATCGCCGCCCAGGAGCTGTTCGGGACCCGAGTCGATGGCGACCCCACGGGGGTATTCAACGCCGAACTTCTCAAGCAGCTCACCCCCGAAATGGCAGCCAGGATGGCAGGACTGCCCAGGCCGAAATAGCCGGTGAACGCGGCACCGCCAAAGGCCATCGCCCGGACCGTCGCTTGACGTCATCAGGGTGCTGGGTTCTGGCCGGGTCCGCCCCTGCGCCTGGCCCACCCAGACCTTCGGAGCCCGCCTTCGGCTCCTACCGGGCCGTCAGCACCCAA
>CAZQPM010000067.1:0-3179 GCA_964595195.1 uncultured Burkholderiales bacterium
CTGCTGACTCGGGAACTGGCCCAGGCCGAGACGACGCTCGGGGAGACCCGCCAGGCCCGCGAGGCCGCCCTGGACCAGGCCCTGCGGTGTCGGGAAGGCCGCGACCGGATCCGGGCCGCCCACGACATCCACACCCGACTGCGTGCCCATGCGGCCGAGGTGTCCCGCCTCGAGCCCTGCGAGCAGGAGGCCCGACGCGACTTCGATTCCGCCGCCAGGGAACACGAGCAGGCCCTGGGCCGGGTGCGGGTCGCCGAGGCCGACCAGGGCGCCGCCGCCGGGGGTCTGGCCGACTTCCAGGAGGGCTACGCGGAACTGCAGCGCCGGGCGGCCGCCCATCGTCAGGCGGCGGCGGCCCGGGACCGGGTGCGCCAGGCCCTGGACACCACCTCCCAGGGCTACGACGAACTGCTGGCGCAGACCCGCGAACAGATGCGCGACCTGCTGGACCAGGCGGTCCGCCTGGAGCGCCTGGAGGCCACCGCGGACGTCCAGCGCCGCGAGTTCGCCCGGGTCGCCGAGGCCCTGGAACGACTGGCCGAGGCCGGATTCCCCCCGGAGCAGGCCCACCACCGAGGCCTGGAGGTCCTGGCGGGGTGGCGAACCCTGCAGGACCTGGCCGACGAGCTTCCGCTCCTCCCCGAACGCCTGCAGGCCGCTCAGGGTCAGGCCCGGGCCCAGGCAGAAGCGCGGCACGCGGCCGACGCCCTGGGCGTGGCGACCGCGGCCGAGGTCGCTGCGGCCCTGGAAGCGGCTCGGGCCCAGAACGCGCGCTGGGAGGACGAGCAGCGCCGCCAGGAGGCGCGGGCCGAGAAGGCCCTGCGGGACCTCCAGGAGGCCCAGGCCCGCCAGGCCGAACTGGAGGCCATCCAGAAGCGCTGGAGGGCCCTCCAGGCCGAGGCCTCGGCGCTATCGTCCAGATGGGAACGCACCCTGCGGGACCGCGACGACCTGCACGGCCTGCTGGAGGATCTGGGCGGCCGGCGTGACCTGGCCCTCCAACAGATGGCGGAGCTGTCGGCCCGCGCCGGGCGACTCCGCGAGGACCTGGCCCAACTGGAAGGCGCGGGAGGCCACTTCTCCAAGGAACTGCTGCTGGCCCGGGACCTGGCGGAGGGCGACCTTCTGGCCAGCCGCTTCGAAGACGTGGAGATCGACCAGGCGGCCCGCCAACAGGCGCTGCTGGGCCCCCTGGCCGAGGCCCTGCTGGTGGAGGACGCGGCCACGGCTGCGCAACGCCTGGCCGGGACTCGAGGTATCCCGGACACCGTCTGGCTGGTCGACGGTTCGTCGGTGCTGCCCTCGCAGGAAGACCCCTCGGCTCCGGCGGCGCCGATGCCGGGATGCGTGCTGGTGCCCGGGGCCGGCGCCTGGCGGCTGACCCGTGAACCGCGCGCCCCGGTGCTGGGTCGCCGAGCCCGCGAACGCCGGATCGCCGGCCTGCGCCAGGAGGAGGCGGCCGCCGAGCGCAGTCTTGGCGAGGTCCGGTCGACGCTGCAGGCTTTGGAGCGTGGCGCCCGGGAGGCCAAGGACCTGCTGCCCCACGTCGAGCTGCTGGAGCGCCGTGACCCGACCAGCGAGCAGTTGGAGGTCCTGGCCAGGCGCCAGGAAGCCGAACAGAACCTCCAGGAGGCCCAGGCCCGAGGGCTCGAAATCCAGGCGGCCCTGCTGCCCGGCCACCAGCGCTGCCGGGAACTGGAGGGCCTGCTGCCCCGCGCCGCCCTGCTCGACGGCCCCGACCTCGCACTGGAGATTCAGTCCCTGAAGGAGAGGCTGACCCGGGCCCGCCTGGCCGAAAGCCGCCTGGCAGCCTGCGCTGCCGACCGGCAGACCCTGAGCGCGGGCCTGGAGATCCTGCGCACGGTGCCCCCCGGGCCCGAGGAACTGGAACGCTGTCGGACCGAGCGCAACCGATGTGAAGTCGAGCGGGACCACCTGGCCCGGGTGGAACGCGACCTGATCCTGCTGTTGGAGAACCTGCCCGCCCTGGCCTGGACCGACGCCGAGTCGGCGCTGAGCCAGCAGGAGGCCCTGGTTCCCGGCCTGCGGGAACAGATGCGCCGAGCCGAGGAAGCCCTGGCCCAGGCGCGCGACCGCGAGAGTCAGGCCCGCGAGGCCTGGACGGCGGCCCGTTCCCACTGGGAAGACCAGCGCGGTCACCTGCAGGTGCAACGGGAACTGCAGCGCGAGGAGGCCCGTCGACTGGAGGCCACGGGGATCGAGGACCCATCCGCCCAGGCCCTGACCGCCGCCGAGGAGGCCCTGATCCAGGCCGAACAGACCCTCCGGGAGGCCGAAGAGAACGACAGGCGGCAAGCCAACCGGGCGGCCCGCCTCCAGGAGCGGCTGGAGTCCCAGCAGGTCGAGGTGGACCGGGCGAGCCTGGAGGTCACCGCCGACGAGAACACCTGGCGACCCTCCCGCGACCGCTGGGTACAGTTGGAGCAACTGGCCGAGCAGAACGGACTCCTGGCGGCGGCCACCACCGCCCGCTACCTGGAAACCCTGGGGGCCCAGTCCTCGGTGAGCCTCTGGCCCAGGGCCCGGGAACTGCGAGCGACCCTGGTCGAGCGCCTGGGAGCCGCCCGCGATGGCCAGGAGATGCAGGCCCGGGTTCGCGACCTGGAGGGTGACGACCCCGAGCAGCAGCCGGGCGAACGCTACCTGCATGCCTGGCTGGCCGTGCGCGACTGGCTGCGCCGGCGGATTCCACCGCAGATCGCCGAGGTGGACGAGCCCCTGGAGGCCCTGATCCGCCTGCGCGAGCACCTGGCCGGCCTGGAGGGCCGCCTGGAACGCCAGGAACAGGATCTGCGTGGCCAGTCCTCGGACGTGGCCCGGAACATCCAGACCCAGGTGCGCAAGGCCGACCGCCACGTGTCCCACCTGAACCACGACCTCTCGCAGGTCCGCTTCGGCAGCATCCGCTCGGTCCAACTGCGGACCGAGCGGGTCCGCAAGATGTGGGACCTGCTGGAGAGCCTCCAGGAGAGCGAGGCCCAGCAACTGTTGTTCGAGGCGGACCTGCCCATCGAGGAGGCCCTGGACCAGCTCTTCCAACGCCAGGGGGGCGGCCGCACCGGGGGGCACAAGCTGCTGGACTACCGGGAATACCTGGATCTGCGCGTGGAGGTCAAGCGCCAGGGTGGAGTTGCCTGGGAACAGGCCAACCCCACCCG
>CAZQPM010000067.1:3189-14744 GCA_964595195.1 uncultured Burkholderiales bacterium
ACGGGCGAGGCCATCGGGGTGGGCGCCGCGGTGATGATGGTGGTGCTGACCGCCTGGGAGAGGGACGCCAACCTCTTCCGCCGCACGCGCTCCAATGGGACCCTGCGCCTGCTCTTCCTGGACGAGGCCAACCGCCTGAGCCGGGACAACCTGGCCATCCTCTTCGATCTCTGCCGGAACCTGCAGTTGCAACTGCTGATCGCAGCCCCCGAGGTGGCCCAGGCCGAGGGGAACACCACCTATCACCTGGTCCGCAGGCTGGACGAGCACGGACGCGAGGAGGTCCTGGTGACCGGGAGGCGGATGGCTCGGGGCCCGGACGCCTCCGATGAGGAGGTGCCGGCCTGATGTGGCGCGACCGGCCCCAGGGCCTGGCCCTGTTGGAGCTCATGACCACCGGCGAACTGCCGCTCCGGGCCGAGCAGGCTGCTGCCTGGCGGGAACTGGGCATCCTGGGCCTGGCCCGCCGGACCGGCCGCCAGAAGGTGCTGGCCCTGGACCCGGCCCACCGCCAGGACGTCGAGGCCCTGCTGGATCGCTGCTGGCCGGCCTGGCGGGACACCCTGGAGGCCCTGGAACAGGCGGGTCTGCCCCCGACGCCAGCGGGCCTGCGCGACCTGCAGACCCGGGAGCGCCGCCAGCGGCTGCCGGCCGACCTCGCCGGACGCCTGAACCGCCGCACCGCCAGGGCCCTGGTCGGCGGCGACTCCAAGGGGGCTCCCGTGGAGATCCCCCAGGTCGACATCACCCAGGACTTCCTGGTCCGCCTGCGTCCCCACGAAGGCCTGCGCGTGCGTCGAGGCCGGGAGGTCCACCGCGGGCGGGACCTGGCCGCCCTGCTGGGGGAGGTCGTGGTCACCTCGCGCGCCCTGCAGGATGGCACGGTGGTGGAGGGCGACCCTCCCCGAGCCCTGCTGACCGTCGAGAACCAGGGCCCCTACCTGGACCTGCCTGCCCCCGAGGGATGGCTGGTCGCCCTGTTGCCGGGCTGGGACACCCGCCCCACAGGCCCGCTCCTGGCGGCCTTTCCCGGGGTGCCCTGGATCCACTTCGGAGACCTGGACCCCAACGGGGTCCGCATCCTGCGCGAGTTGAGGCGCCTGGACCCCAGGGTGCGCTGGTTCGTGCCCGACTTCTGGGCCGAGCTTGGACCCCGCCCCTACCGCAGGGGGTGGCCCGAGGATCTGGTGAACCCGGAGGACCCGCCCCTGGTCCGCCGCCTGGCGGCCCGGGGCGAGTGGCTGGAGCAGGAGCCCGTGGCGGTCGACCCACGGCTGGTCGGGGCCCTGCTGGCACAGGTGCAGGAGGAGCCGACCGGCCGGACTGCCCCGACCCCCCGCGAATCGCGGTGACCCGCAGGCCCTGACGCCATCCGTCCGCTCCCAGGCAGTATTCCTCCTACGCCCCGACGAAATGGACGGGATTCGAAAACCGCACGCAGGAGGACCCCATGCTCGACCGAGTCAACCTGGGCCCCCAGGGCTTCCTCTACCCGATGCCGGTGACCCTGGTGGGCGCCGACCTGCCGTCGGGCCCCAACTTCATGGCCCTCTCCTGGATCTGTCGGGCAGAATCCAAGCCGCCGCGGATCGTGTGCGCCATGAACAGGTCCCACGCGACGAACGAGGGGATCCGCCAGCACGGCGAGTTCAGCGTGAACCTCCCCGGCGCCGACCAGATGGCGGTCACCGACTGGTGCGGTCTGAAGTCCGCCCATCGGGGCGTCGACAAGGCCGCCCCCTTCACCATCGAGCGTCGCACCCTGGAGCACGCCCCCCTGATCGCCGAGTGCCCCTGGTCGATGGAGTGCCGCGTGGTCCAGGTCCTGGACCTGGGGATCCACGAGCTGTTCATCGCCGAACCGGTAGCCACCTGGGCCGAGAGGCGGTTCCTGGACCCGAGCGGTCGGCCGGACGTCACCCGGATGTCTCCCTTCATGCTGACCATGCCCGACAACCGCTACTGGGCCCTGGGCGCGCAGATCGGAGAAGCCTGGTCGGACGGCCGCGACTTCACGCCCACAGCGCCGTAGGGACTGGTGGGCCTCAGGCCTGGCAGGGCCGGCTGAACCTCCGGCGACGGGCAGGCCGGTGCATCGGTGAGGCCTGGGGAGATCCCGGGCGTTGGGGCCCCCGGTTCGTCGGGCAGGGCCCCCTCCAGGCCGGCGGGAACCATGAGCCATGCAGTACACATCCACCCGTGACCGGAAGACCCTGGTCTCCAGCGCCGAAGCGGTCTCGTCGGGCCTGTCCCGGGAGGGCGGCCTGTTCCTGCCCACCCGGTTGCCCCGCTTCCGGGTCGAGGACCTGGCGGGGCTGCCCTTCCTGGACCTGCAGGCCTGCATCCTGAAGGCTTTCTTCGGCGACCTCCAGGCCGACTGGGAAGGCCTGCGCAGGGCCTACCTCGAGCGCTTCAGCCACCCGGACCTGTGCCCTCTGAGGGGACTTGCGGACTTCTCGGTCCTGGAGTTGTACCACGGGCCGACCCACGCCTTCAAGGACGTCGCCCTGACGGCGCTGCCCTTCCTGATCCAGGCGGCCCATCGGGACCTGGGCCGACACGAGACGCTGAGCATCCTGACGGCCACCTCGGGCGATACCGGTTCGGCCAGCCTGGAGGCCTTCCGCGACCTCCCGGGGTTCGAGGTCTGCGTCTTCTACCCGCTGCACGGGGTCAGCCCCATCCAGAGGCGTCTGATGCAGACGGCCCGGGGCCGCAACGTCCACGTCTGCGCCCTGCACGGCAACTTCGACGACGCCCAGGCCGGGGTCAAGCGGATCTTCCAGGACCAGGCCCGCTTCCAGACCCGCTTCAGCAGCGCGAACTCGATCAACATCGGCCGCCTGATCCCCCAGATGGCCTACTACTTCAAGGCCTGGTCGGACCTGCACGAAGCGGGGCGACTGCGCGGCCACGAACCGGTCACCTTCGTGGTGCCCAGCGGCAACTTCGGCAACATCCTGGCGGGCTACCTGGCCCGCCTGTGCGGTCTTCCCGTCCACCGACTGGTCTGCGCCTCGAACTGCAACGACGTGCTGACCGAGTTCGTCCGGACGGGCACCTACCGCCGGACGCGCCCCTTCGCGACGACCAGCTCGCCCTCGATGGACATCCTGGTCTCCAGCAACGTCGAGCGACTGCTGTGGTACCTGACCGCAGGGGATTCCGACCGGGTGGGCGCCTGGATGCAGGCCCTCCAGGCCGAGGGGCGCTACACCCTGGAGGAGGCCGCGATCGGCGATCTGCAGGCGCTCTTCCAGGCCTGGTCCTGCTCGGAGGAGGAGGTCCTGCGCACGATCCGGGAAGTCTTCCAGGGCCAGCGCTACCTGCTGGATCCGCATACCGCCGTGGCCGCCTGCACGGCCCGCAAGTACCGGGAGGAGACGGGGGCCGACGAACCGGTGGTGGTCCTGTCCACGGCCTCCCCCTACAAGTTCCCGTCGACGGTGCTGCAGGCCCTGCAGCACCCCCCAGGCGAGGATGAGTTCGAGAACCTCAAGGCCTTGGAGGCCGCCACCGGAGTCGCTCTGCCCGAGAGGCTGCGGACCCTGGGCAGCGCCAGGATCCTCCACGAGGCCCACATCGACATCGAGGAGATGGAGGACTACCTCAGGGCGTTGCCGTGAGGCCGAACCCCTCAGGGCCGGAACCGTTGCGATCCGGCGGCATCTGGGGCCGAGGAGCGGCGGCCCGGAACCTCACCGCCGGACGGATCCCAGCGGTAACATCCCAGCACTTTCTCCAGGTTGCAACCCTGGCCTATACTGAACCCAAGCGTGAGGAGGCTTGTGGCGTGACCGTGATTTCAGGGATTCGCCCCGGTGGAGAACCGCTCACCCCTCGAGGACCGGCCCGGCCGGTTTCCACCCCGAATGCCGGACCGACGCCGGGGACCGACGCCGTGTCGTTGGGCCCTGCTCCGCCCCCCGTTGGCGCCTCTCCGGAGGCGGTATCCGCTGCCCCGGAAACCTCCGGCCCGGCACCCGCAGCAGAGCCCACCCGTCCCCAGGTTGCTGCGGCTCCGGGCGAGGTCGACGGCTTCATGCTGGCCGATGCGCCGCCCTCCTCGGTGGCCTTCTCGCCAGCCCCGTTGCCAGCGACGGGCCTGCCCGCCAACCTGCCCCCCGGGGCCGACAGCAACGAGGTGGCGGCGTGGTGCGGCCAGGTCGCCCACACCGGCATGTCGGTGCCCGAGCGCACGGTCCTGATCAGCCCCGTCCTGGCCGATGCCGTGCAGCGGGCCGAAAGTCCCTCCCCCGATTGGGTCAAGGCCACGCCCGAGGAACTCACCCTGTATGTCCGGGAGACCCTCGAGCACACGGACGCCATGCGGCGCCTCGGTGCCCTGCAGGGTCAGGACTGGAGCCAGCACGATCTGGAGGGGGAGACCAGCAAGTTCCAGCCCGAAATCGCCCAGTTCCTGGCCCTTCCGGGACGGGACGAGTCCGTCAAGTGGGCCATCGCGCGCCACAACGAAGCCCAGCACCACGCCGTGTGGAAGGACTCCCAGGCCCGGCCGGAGGACCTGGCCGAGAGTGCCTCGGACATCATGAACGCCTGGCGCATGAACCGGCGGGTGTATGACAACCCGTCCTGGAGTTGGGAGCGCATCCACCGCTTCATCGAGGTCGGCTTCCAGAGCAACCAGATGAGCGCCACCCAACGCGACGCCCTGCTGGCCGCGATCCCGTTCCAGCAGGAGGAGGAACGCCGGCATGGGATTCCGGCCTGAGGCCGGGCCCTCTCCCGCCTCGTTCCGGCCCGGGGACCCCATCGAGTTCCAGCGCGACTGGGACCCGGGGTTCGCCCCCGACGACCCCTTCTACAGCCCCCCGGTTCCCGCGGGGTCCAAGGGCCGGGTCCTCGACGTCGGGCCCGACTACATCCGGGTCCAGATGGAGGATCGCCAGCGCTGGGAGGCCCCCCTGATCGTCTGGGAGGAGGGGCGGTTTCCCGACGCGATCTCCGGCGGTCTGGGCTGCCTGCGCAGACGGCCCTGAGGGCCGGCAGGCAGGGCGCGGGACCCGAGCCCTGGAAGCCCCCCGGCATGAAATCCCTCACCGAACACCTGTGGTTCGAGGTCCCCACGCGCCGGGGCTTCCTGAACATCACCCCCCAGGTCGAGGCCCTGGTCCGGCGCAGCGGAATCCGGGAAGGCCTGTGCCTGGTCAACGCCATGCACATCACCGCCAGCGTCTTCATCAACGACGACGAACCGGGGCTGCACCAGGACTTCGAGCGCTGGCTGGAGGGCCTGGCCCCCCACGAACCCCTCTCCAGCTACCAGCACAACCGGACCGGCGAGGACAATGGCGACGCCCACCTCAAGCGCACCGTGATGGGGCGCGAGGTGGTGGTGGCGGTGACCGCCGGCAAGCTGGACATGGGCCCCTGGGAACAGATCTTCTACGGCGAATTCGACGGCCGCCGGCGCAAGCGGGTCCTGGTCAAGATCCTGGGCGAGTAGGCCTTCCACGTGACGCCTTCCGGCGCGCGGTTCAGACCGGCGCGGGCTCGTCCGAGAAGAGCGGCTCGGGCGTCAGCAGGACCTCCAGGGCCACGGGGAGCTGGTCGAGGTCGCCCAGCAGCGTCAGGGTGTCGAAGGGCCGCAGGCGGGTCTCTCCCCGGGGGACCAGGAACGAATCCTCACGTCGGATCAGGACGATCAGCACCCCGGCGGGCAGGCCCAGGGAAGCGATGGGGCGATTGACCGCCGCGGACTCGGGGGGGACCTCGACCTCCCGGGACTCGCTCTTCATCCCCTCGACCCGCTCGACCTCGATGGGATTGCTGGGGCGCGCCGCCAACGGTTCGTCGACTCCCAACCAGCGGGCCACCGTCATCAGGGTCCGGCCCTGCAGCAGGGCCGACAGCAGCACGACGAAGAAGACGATGTGCAGAAGGACGCTGGACTTCTCGTACCCCTCCAGGAATGGGAAGGTGGCCAGCACGATGGGCACGGCCCCCCTCAACCCGGTCCAGGCCACCAGGGTGCGCTCGCGCAGATTGAAGCGGCTGCCCAGGAGCATCAGGTAGACGGCCACGGGGCGGGCCACGAACATCAGGAAGAGGGCCACCAGCAGGGCGGGCAGGGCGACCTGGGGCAGTTGGGAGGGGAAGACCAGCAGGCCCAGCGTCAGGAACAGCAGGATCTGCATCAGCCAGCCCAGACCATCGTGGAACTTGGTCAGATAGCGCTTGAAGCGGAACCCGCGGGTGGCGATGACGATCCCGGTCACGTAGACGGCCAGGAACCCGTTGCAGCCCAGCATCTCGCTGGCTCCGTAGATGACCAGGACCAGGCTCATGGTGAGCACCGGGTACAATCCCTCATACTCCAGGTGCAACCGGTCCAGGAACCGGGAGACCAGATAGCCGAGGGCCAGGCCCAGGGCCAGACCGCCCACCAGGTTCAGCACCAGGGTGAAGGCCACCCGGCCTGGATCCACCGATTGTCCGGTGACCAGTCCCAGGAGTGTCACGGTCAGCAGCACGGCCATGGGGTCGTTGCTGCCCGACTCCAACTCCAGCAGGGCTCCCACCCGCCCCTTCAACCCGACCCCCCGACTGCGCAGGACGGCGAACACGGCGGCGGCGTCGGTCGAGGAGACGATGGCCCCCAGCAGCAGGCCCTCCAGCAACGGAATCTGCAGGAGATGGCTGGCAAAGACGCCGACCAGCAGGGCCGTCAGGACCACGCCCACCGTGGCCAGCAGGGCCGCCGAACGGACCACGCAGCGCACCTTGCGCCACTCGGTGTCCAGCCCGCCCGAGAACAGGATGTAGGCCAGGGCGAAGACGCCGATCAGGTTCGTCACATGGGGGTCGTCGAAGTAGATGCCCCCGATGCCATCCGAGCCGGCCAGCATCCCGACGGCGATGAACACCAGCAGCGTGGGCACCCCCAGGCGGTCGGAAATGCGATTGGCCAGGACGCTGACCATGACCAGCAGTCCGACGATGAACACGACCTGTGCAGCGGCGATACCGTCCACCCGCCTTTCTCATCCCCGATCAGCCAACCCGAAGACGCCCGGGAGGGTTCCCAGCGAGACGGAACCGACACCCTTCCACCGCGCGCGGAGCAGGTCCTGGGTCCCGACACCGAAGACCCCCACCGGGTCCGACGATCAACTCCATGTCGATCGCGGCGCTTCAAGCACCGCAGCATTTCTTGGACTTGCGCCCGCTGCCGCAGGGGCAGGGGTCGTTGCGCCCGACCCGGGGGGTCTCACGGCGTATGGGGGAGGCCTTCGGGGTCTCGCCGGACACGTAGACCCAACGGCCCCGACGCCGCCGGAAGGTGGAGCGCTCCCTGTGGACCTGGGTCTGCCCCCGACTCTCCCAGGTGGCGGCAAATTCAACCACGCCCTCGTCGTCCTGCGGCCCGCCGGCCTCGGTGCCCAGCACCTCCAGGCCCGTGAAGCGGGCCTCGCGAGCCCAGCGCTGGACCGCCTCGCGATCCTGCTCCACCTGGGTCGCCAGAAGATAGTCCACCGCCCCCGTGGTGTAGGCGGTATAGCGCGACCGCATCAACTCCTCGGCGGTGTCCGGGAAGGCCCAGCCGTCGAGAAACCGACCACAGCAGCCCTCAAGGGGCAACCTGCTCCCGCAGGGACAATCCGTCATGCCAGCGCACTTCTCGCAGGGGCGCCCCGTTCCTGGAAAGGCCCTGACGGGAACCTCCGCGCCGGAGTCGTGGGCCACCGGACGCACGGGTTCTGGAACGCGCTGCAGATCGATCCCGCCCTGGCCGCCAGCCGGCCCCTGGGCATCATGGTCCGCCCGGCCCGCCAGGGGTCAGCGGCGCTGGAGGCGCTCGCTGGCCGCCTTCTCCAGGATGGCCTGGATGCCCGGGAAGACGGTGCGCAACCGGGGCAGGTACTCCCCGGGCAGGGCCAGCAGCAGGCCTTCGCCCAGCGAACTGACGGTCGCCGTCCGCTCGCCGTACAGAAGACCGATCTCCCCGAAGAAGGTGCCTGGACCCAAGGTCAGCTTCTGGTCGCTCAGGGAAACCTCGAACTCACCCTCCAGCACGAAGTAGAGCGAGTCTCCCGGGGCCCCTCGCGAGACGACCGTCTCGCCCGCCTCCGTGCACCGTGCCCGCAGGCACGCAGCCACGGCGTCGCGGGCCTCGAAGGGGGCAAGGGCAAGTTGGGGGACCCGGGCCACGAGGCGACGGACGTCGGGGGCGCTCTTTTCAGGACTCATGGGACCCCGATTCGCGCACCGTGCGCACGACCCTCTGGGGATAGGGGATCGTGATCCCCTCCTTCTGGAAGCGCAGTTTCACGCGTCGGTTGAGCTCCCGGCTGGTCTCCCACTGGGACAGGGGACGCGTCTGGACCAGCACCCGCAGGACCACTCCCGATTCGCCCAGGGCGTCCACCCCCAGCAGGACCGGGGGCTCCAGGATGCGGTCCGGCCAGGCCTCGGCCAGACTCTCCGCCTCATCCTTCAGGGCGGCCAGGGCCTTCTCCAGGTCGACCTCATAGGCCACGTTGACCCGGAAGTCCACGCGCGCCCAGCCGTTCGAGTGGTTCTGCACCACGCGCAGGGAACTGTTGGGCAGCGTGATCATGCGCCCATCGACCGTGCGAACCCGGGTGGCCCTCAGACTGAAGGCCTCGACCGTTCCCGTCAGGGCGTCCACCTCGATGACGTCCCCCACACCGAACTGGTCCTCGACCAGGATGTTGACCCCCGCCACGACGTCCTTGAGGAAGTCCTGCAGGGCCAGGCCCAGGGCCACGCCGACGATACCGGCCCCGGCCAGCACCGCCGACAGGTCGATGCGCAACAGCGAGATGTACACCAGGAGCCCCGCCAGAAGGATCAACACGCGCAGGGTGACTCGAGCCGCCTGCTCCAGGGTGGCGATCCGCTGGGTCAGGCGGTGGAGGAACAGGTCCTGCCTCTCCCGTTGATAGGCCACGAAGTAGCGGTGCACCAGGGCCTCCATCAGGGAGGAGGCCATCGAGGTGGCCAGGAGCGTGGCCCAGAACAACAGGAAGGGATGCAGCAGTCCTGTGTACAGGGTGCGCGCCCAGGCCTGGGACTCGGGGAAGAGCCACAGGCAGGCGATCAGGGTCAGGCTCCAGACCAGGAACTTCAAGGACCAGACGGGCGAACGCAGCCAGCGCCGCCCCATCCAGCCGGCCAGGCGGTGCAGCAACCAGGCCAGGAGCACCAGGAAGACCACCAGGGACCAGGCCAGACGGCGATAGGGTGCCGAGTGCATCACCGAGGCCCGGACCAGTTCCGCCTGCAGGGCCTCGCGCCAGCGCTCGGCCACCTCGCGTTCCAGGAAGCGGCGCTGCTCGTCGGACAGGGTCCGGACATCGAACTCGGGCAGGTCCTCGGGCAGGACCGTGATCAAGAGGTCGTCCCCCGCCGCCACGACGGTGGAGCCGGCCACCTGGGTGACCCGCAGCGGAGGGACCTCGTGCCCGTGACGCTGGAAGACCGAGCGGATCCGCGCCTCGACCAGGTCCTTGCGTTCCTGGGCGGACACGCTTCCGGTCCCGGAGACCGTGAAGAGGGGCAGGGTCAGCACGCGCAGGGCCGCTGAGCCGCGCGCGTGGCCCGTCTCGATCCCCGGGCCGGTCGCCGGCTGGACCACCCGGGGGGCCGGGGCCTGCGGTGAAGGCGAAGGCGAAGGCTGGACCGCAGGTGGGGTCGGGCTCTGCGGCGGCACGGCATCCGGGGTGGGAAGGACGGGCTGGACCGGCGAGGGGGCCGGCCCTGGCAGCAGGCTCGGATCCTGGCCGGGAGGCGGAGGCTGAAGCGGTGGGGGGACAGGGCTTTGCGCCTGGGACGAAGGGGAGGCCGAGGGGCCTGCCTCGGGCACGGGTTCCTGGGCCCGGGCAGGCCAGGCCAGGCAGATCAAGCACAGGAGGAACAGCAGGAATCTCAAAGCGCAGGCGGCCCCCGACGATGGCTTGCGACGCCTTCGCGCAGGGAGCGGAGCCTACCTCTCGCCGCCCGAGCCGGCAGGAGGCGAGACGAACCGGCTTTTCCTGGACGACTCCGACGCTGGGGCGCCCGTCCGGCCCCACCACCGAGGTCCTGGTCAGGATCGTCGGTCGTCGGGCCTGAGGAGCCCCTGACATCAGGTCCCGGTGGCTCGGGAGCTGGGGACGAGAGGGGCCACCGCCGGCGCCCCGAAGACCTTGCCGTCCGGGGGGGCCCGGTCTCCCCGGAACCCACTCCAGGAGGGGACACGATGAAGACGCTCAAGGGTTGGCTGATGCTGGCGGCGCTGGTGGTCACCTGCCTGACCGCGGCCGTGGCCGACGAACAGAAGACCTCCCAGGCCTTCTCGGGGCAGGTCAGCCAGTATTCCGACACCTACAACGGATTCCGCCTGAACATCCCCAGCGAGTTCACGCTGCACGAGAAGGGGGCCACCACCGACTGGACCGGCCCCATCCTGGACGGAGGGGCCGCGACGATCTACATCAACGTCGTGGAGATGAAGGGGGTCCCCTCCAAGACCCTCTACGACATCAACCTCAAGAGCAAGAAGGACGACCGCGCCTACACCGACGTCGTGCCGGTCAAGGTGCGCTTCGGAAAGACGACGGTGCCGGCCTTCCGCTGCAAGGAGGCCACCAACCGCACGGGCTCTCCCGACGAGAAGGCACCCGACGACCCGCACCGCTGGCACCTCTTCGTCTTCGGCAACGACCGCTTCTACACGTGCGGATTCACGGGCACGTACGCCACCTTCAAGGCCGGCCGGTTGCAGGCCACCTACGAGAAGGTCCTGGCTTCGCTGGAGTTGATCCCGGTTCGATAGGCTCAACCGGGGGGGACGGAATCTGCCCGAAGGGGATCGGATGGTTCATGGGACCAGAGGTTGGGGCGTTCTTCGAGTTCCTGAGCGAGGTCCACCGCCGGCCGGAGCCGTTCGCCGAGGACACCGCCCGCGAACTGTGGACCGACCCGCCAAGCGCTCCGGAGTTGGCTGTGGTGGCCGGCCGGGAGCCGGGCTGAGGGAAGGGCCGGGCACCCACCCCTGCAAGCGCAGACGGTGGGGAACCCGGTCGCCCCTGGAGTCGATCGGCAAGACAGCGCCGGCCGGCGTTCACCGAATCGCAACAATCCTGATACAAGCCGGCAACAGTCCGGACATCTCGCGATGGAGAGGCAGGGCGCAGGCTCAGGGCAGGAGGTGACCGCCTTGAGCCGGACCCGCAACAACCTCGACCCCGTCTGGAAGGAGGCGCTGACCGCCTACCTCCCGGACTTCCTGAGGCTCTTCCTCCCGGAGGTCCACCGGGCCATCGACTGGACCATCGCCCCCGTCTTCCTGGATGGCGAGACCCGCCATCTGCGCCGGGCGCTGCCGGGTCAACCCGCGCCCCGGGGGCAGCGCCGTCAAGTGGACCTGGTGGTCAGGGTTCAACTGAAGGGGGGCCAGGAGGCCCTGGTGCTGCTGCACGTCGAGGTCCAGTCCCAGCGCGACCCCCACTTCACCCTGCGGATGAGCCTGTATCACCACCGCCTCTTCGAACGCTACGGCCTGCCGGTGTTCAGCCTGGCGATCCTGG
>CAZQPM010000068.1:0-14561 GCA_964595195.1 uncultured Burkholderiales bacterium
CCTGCTGGCCCAGGGCCTGGCCACCCGCCGCATCCAGGCCCTGGCGGCCTCTCCGGACCGCCGCCTGTATGCGGCATGCGACCACGGGCTGGTCAGTTGCACCCGGGATGGCGAGAACTGGCAGACCTTCGCCGAAGGCCTGAACTCCTCGAATATCCGAGCCCTCTGCCTGCACCCGGCCGAGCCCGAGATCCTCTACGCCGGAGTCCAACCTGCGGCCATCTACCGCAGCCAGGACGCCGGGGCCCACTGGGAGAGGCTGACGGGCTTCAACGCCGTGCCCGGCGCCCCGTCCTGGAACTACCCCCTCCCCCCCTACCAGGCTCGGGTCTCATGCCTGCGTCAGCACCCCCAACATCCCCGAGCCCTCGTGGCCGGCGTGGCCCTGGGCGGACTGGTGGCCAGCCTGGATGGCGGCCTGACCTGGGCCGAGCGGCACACCGGCCTGAGCCGGGAGGTCCAGGCGCTGGCCATGCACCCGGCCCGCCCGGCCCGCATCTTCGCCGCCACGGGGGGTGGCGTCTACCGCTCGGACGACCTGGCGGCCACCTGGCAGCCGATGCCCCTGGGCCTGCCCTACAGCTTCACCCAGGCCCTGGCCGTGGCCCCCGAGGAACCCGAGCGCCTGATGGTGGCCGTCACCCAGCAACGGGACGGGGGTGCGGCCATGCTGGCCCGATCCAGCAACGGCGGACAATCCTGGCAGGTCACGGCGCGAGGCCTGCCCCTGCTGCACGGGCACTGCGTGACCTGCATGGCCTCGATGCCCGGCGCCTTCGTCTTCGGAACGGACCGCGGAGGGCTCTTCGTCACCACGGATTTCGGTGAGACCTGGCGGGTCCTGTGGCCCGGTTGCCCCCCGATCCGGACGCTCCTGGGACTGGACTGACCTCCCGGCCGCCCCCCTCGGGGTCTGCCGGGAGCACCCCGAAGAGCCGGAGGACTCGTGGGGATCCCGTGGAAGCAGGGAGCCGTTCCATGTCCCTGCGCCAGTGGATGACCGCCGATCCCATCACCGCCGGGCCCTCGGAGACCGTCCGAGAGGCCCTGCAGCGCATGCGCCGGCACGGCGTCGACGAGTTGCCGGTCACCCTG
Source organism: uncultured Burkholderiales bacterium (assembly GCA_964595195.1). Lineage (GTDB taxonomy): Bacteria > Vulcanimicrobiota > Xenobia > Xenobiales > Xenobiaceae > CAZQPM01. Next base: position 1,096 of record CAZQPM010000068.1, read on the forward strand.
GGCGGCGCCGTGCTGGGCATGATCCGGGGGGCGGACATCCTGGGCCGGGCCCTGTCCCCCGAGGCCTCCGTCGGTGCAGGGGAATTGGGCCTGCGGCCCGTGGCGGACTTCCTCTCCGACGCCGTGAGCATTCCCCCGGAACTGCCCGAGGAGGAGGCCCTGCTCCGCATGCAGGCCTCGGGAGTCCCGGTATTGTGCGTCGTCGAGGCCGGGCGCCTGATCGGCACCCTGGCCCGGGGGGACCTCCTGGGCTTCCTCCTGGACCGCGTGGACCGCGGCTCGGCGCGCCGTCCTGCCCTGCGCACGGGCAACCAGTTGGACGTGCTGCTGAGGGTGGCCCGCGAGGCCACCGAATCCCTGGAACTGGCGACGATCTTGCAAGAGATCACCCGGCACGCGATGGCCGCCCTGCCCATCGACCAATCGGCCCTGCTGCTGCTGCCGGCCAAGGATTCCCCCTTCCTGGTCGTCCACTCGCTGTACTCCGCGCCCGAGGAGGACCCGTCCCTCCACGACCTCCTCCCCGTGGAGGGGACGCTCAGCGGCTGGGTCACCCTGCAGCGCCGCAGCCTGAGGGTCGACGACCTGGAGCGGGAGGGGCGCTACCGGCACCCTTCGGAACGGTTCGGAGGCAGGATGCGCTCGCTGGTCTGCACCCCGCTGCTCTTCCAAAACGAGTGCCTGGGAGTCCTGAACTTCTGGTGCCACCGCCCCTCCGCCTACCTGGACAGCGACCTGGAGCTGGTGGAACTGATCGCCGGCCACATCTCCGCGGCCATCCAGAGCGCCCGCCGGGTGGAACGCGAGCAGCGGCTGGTCGAGGAGTTGCGGGAGGTCAACCGCATCCAGGACGAGTTCCTGGCCGTGGCCACCCACGACATGCGCAACGCCCTGCAGGGTGTCCTGGCCTATATCGGCATCCTCACGGCCCGGGCCCGGCGGGACCCCACGCTGGTGGAACTGGCCGAGGACCTGTTCAGCGCGGCCCATTCGATGAAGACGCTGATCACCGACCTGCACGACCTGGCCCGCCTGGGCATGCGCGCCATCCGGCTGCACCCCTCCCCAGTGGACCTCCAGGACCTGGTCCACTCGGTGCTGGACCAGCAGGCCGAGTTCGCCCGCGAGGAGGATGTGCAACTGTCGCTGCTCGCCCCGCAAGCCCCCCTGGTCCTGGAGGCCGACCCGGTGCGCCTCAGGCAGGTCCTCTACAACCTGGTTTCCAACGCCATCAAATACAACCGGCCGGGCGGCCGGGTCGAGGTCACCTGGAGGCAGGAGGAGGCGGAGGCGGTCCTGGAGGTCCGCGACACCGGTCTGGGTGTGAAGCCCGAGCATCAGGAGGCCATCTTCGACCTCTTCCGCAGGGTGACCAGTTCCAGCCGCAAGGCCGAGGGCAGCGGCCTGGGCCTGACGATCACCCGGCAACTGGTGGACCTGCACAAGGGGCGCATCGAGCTGGAGAGCGAGCCCGAGGTGGGCAGCACCTTCCGGGTCTGGCTACCCCTGCACCGCATCCCGGACGAGGAGCGTCCCCTGGTCGAGCCCCTTCCGGCCCTGCCCCAAACCGGCGGCCAGGGCTGAGGTGTCCTGCACCCGACCCGAAGATGCCCCCTTCTGGAAGGGCATCCTACCCGCAACCCTGGGAGCCGTCCTGGTCTCCTACCTGATCCGGGCCGGGTGGCCCGAACTGCACGCCCTCTTCGGAACCTACCCGTCCGACATCTGGTATGTGCACATCAACTACTCCTGGTTCCTGGTCAACCAGGGGTTCTTCGGGATGGAGTATCCGGCCGGGCTCTTCGCCTTCGTCAAGGCCCTGTCGGTCCTGTGCCGGAACTTCTTCCCCATGGTCGAGCCCCACGCTCACGGGGGCCTGCTGTACCGCTACCAGGACTGGCTGGTGGTGAACTCCCTGGTCCTGGGCCTGGCGGCCGTGGGCGTCTCCTGGTGCATGCATCGCCTGGACGTCGAGTTCTTCCACTTGCGCCGTCACCGCCTGCTGTGGGCCTTCGTCCTCACTCCCAGCTTCGTCTTCTTCACGCTCTTCAACTACGATGTGCTCCCGGTCCTGTGCTGCGTGGCCGCCCTGCTGGCCCTGCTGCGGCGGGATCCGGTGACCGCGTTCCTGCTGCTGGGCATCGGCACGGCCGTCAAGATCTACCCCGCCGCCCTGGGGCCCCTCTTCATGCTGGCGGCTCCCCGCGGTCGCCGCCTGGAATGCGGACTGTGGTTCCTGGGCGCCTGGACTGCGATCAACGGCCCCTTCCTCTACCTGGATGCCGAGGCATGGTGGTTCCCCTACTCCTGGCAGATGGGCTTCGACAACGCCGACCAGACGGGCCGGCTCCTGTACACCCTGACCGGCCTTTTCGGCAAGATTCCCGCCCTGGTTCTCGTCCTCAGCGGGAGCCTGGGGCTGCTTTTCGCGACCTGGCGCAGGGCCCCGGACGAACCGCTGGAACACCCGGCATGGCTGGCCCAGGCCAGCCTCTTGCTGGTGACCCTCTTCATCTTCACCAAGAACGTCTTCAGCCCTCAATACCTGTTCTGGTTGCTGCCCTTTGCCACTCTGGGCACGGGCTATCCCTTCGCCGGCCTGGCGACGGCGGTGGAACTGGTGAACATCGCCGAGGCCTTCCGCCTGGACTACTGGCGTTCGGGACATGAGTCAGGACTGCAGACGATCCGGGCCCTCCGGGAGGCGGGCCTGGTGGGGCTGCTGGCCTGCACCGTCCGGCTGCTGCGGCGGCGGCGCTGAGCCTCCTACCGGCCGGGGTCCGCGCCGGGACCAGCGGGCAGGAACGACCTTGTGACCCCAGAATCCCCGCCCATGTTCTTGCGCAACTTCCTCATCGCCCTGTCCCAGAACGCCTTCATGAAGCGCCTGGTGAGCAGGAACTTCATCGCTCGCCGGGTCGCCCGGCGCTACGTCGCAGGAGAGACCTGGGAAGATGCCGTCGTGGCCATGGACCGTTTGCAGGCCGAAGGCATGGACATCGCCCTGGACTTCCTGGGAGAGAACGTCCACACTCCAGCGGAGGCCGACCGGGCCACCGAGGAGTACCTCAAGGTCCTCCAGAACCTGCGCCAGCGCGGCCAGAACTGGTACATCTCGCTGAAGCTGACCCAGATCGGGATGGACCTGGGCGAGGATCTGTGCCTGGCCAACCTGGAACGGGTCCTGACCGAAGCTGCCCTGAACAACACCTTCGTCCGGGTGGACATGGAGGGAAGCCAGTACACGGAGTTGACCCTGCGCATCGTCGAGAGGGCCGCCGAGAAGCATTCGAACGTCGGCATCGTGATCCAGTCGTACCTTCGCCGCAGCCGCCAGGACATCGCCCGGATGAACCAGTTGGGCATCCAGGTCCGCCTGTGCAAGGGTGCCTACTCCGAGCCGGCGAGCGTGGCCTTCCAGAAGAAGTCCGAGGTGGATGCCAACTACGTGACCCTGATGGAGGACCTGATGGCAGCCGGCCACCATCCGGCGCTGGCCACCCACGACGAGGCGATGATCCAGGCCACCATCAACTGCGCGAGGCGCCACGCCATCCCGGCCGAGGCCTTCGAGTTCCAGATGCTCAGCGGGATCCGCAAGGAGCGCCAGTCGAGACTGCGCCAGGAAGGCTTCCGGATGAGGGTCTACGTGGCCTTCGGCACCGAGTGGTACCCCTACTTCATGCGCCGCCTGGCCGAACGCCCGGCCAATCTCCTCTTCTTCCTGACGGCCCTGATCCGCGGCTGAAGCCGCTGAAGGACATGGCCGCCTTCCGCGAAAGGGGGGGGCATGCTGCCCGCATCGCCCCCCCCACCCCCGGCTCCCCGCCCTTCCCGATCCTTCTGGATCGCCCTGGTCCTGGCCCTGGCCCTTCTGGGTAGCCTTCTGCTCAACGCCGTCCTGGGTGTCGCCGCCGTGGGCAGCAACCTGGAGACCCGAAGCGGCCCTGGCTACGACGAGGTGCTCCTGGACGGGGAGGCCTCCGCCTCCGAGAAGATCGTGGTCCTGCCGATCCACGGGATCATCATGGAGGAGGGCGAAGGACCGGGTTCCGTGCGCTCCGTCAGCCGGATCCGGTCGATGCTGCGGCGCCTGCGCCAGGACAAGGCGGTCCGGGCCATCGTCCTGGACATCGACAGCCCGGGCGGCGGGGTCACGGCCTCCGACCAGATCCATCACGAGCTCTCCCGTTTCCGCAAGGAGACGGAGATCCCCATCGTGGCCCTGTTCGGGGATGTGGCCGCCTCGGGCGGCTACTATGTGGCCATGGCCGCGGATCGCATCGTCGCCCACACCACGACGATCACCGGCTCGATCGGCGTGATCAGCCAGTTCCCCCAGGTCCGGCAGTTGCTGGACCGGATCGGCGTCGGTGTCCTGACCATCAAGTCCCTCAACGAGAAGGGGCAGAGCTCATTCAAGGACATCGGGTCTCCCTTCCGGGACATGCGCCCCGAGGAACACGCCTTGATCCAGGGCCTGATCACCCGGATGTGGGACCGCTTCGTGGACGTGGTGGCCGAGGGGCGCAAGGGTCGCCTGGATCGCCATCGGGTCCGGTCCCTGGCGGACGGCCGGATCTTCACGGGCCAGCAGGCCCTGGACCTGAAACTGGTCGACGCCCTGGGCTACCAGGAGGACGCCTTCCGCCAGGCGCGCCAGTTGGGCAAGGCGGCCGACGCCAAGGTGGTGCGCCTCCAGACCCGGGAGACACTGCTGGATCTCCTGACGGGGGCCTCGATGGCCGCTCCCGGGCCCCACGACTACCTGCGCCTGCTCGAACGCAGCGGCCGCAGTGGACCGCGCATGATGTACCTGTGGTCGGGCTCTTGATCCAGGCCCGGGACCTGCAACTGGCCTACCCTTGCGGAGGCGAGGCGGTCCGAGCGCTGGAGGGGATGGACCTGGACATCCCCCCAGGACAGTACGTCATCCTCCTGGGGCCCTCCGGGTCCGGCAAGACCAGTCTGCTGAACCTTCTCGGCGGGCTGGAGAGCCCCACGGGTGGAACGCTGCGGGTGGGCGGCCTGGACATGCGGACGGCCACGGATCGCACGCTGGCAGGATTCCGCAACCGGAAGGTCGGCTTCGTCTTCCAATCCTTCCACCTCGATGAACGGCGCACGGCCCTGGAGAACGTGCTGGTCCCCCTGTATTTCGGCCAGACCCCCCTGGCCCGGGGGCGCCGCCGGGCCGGCGATCTGCTGGCCAGGGTGGGCCTGGAGGGTCTGGCGGACCGTCCGGTCAGCCGGCTGTCGGGAGGGCAGCGCCAGCGGGTAGCGGTGGCCCGGGCCCTGGTCTGCGAACCCGAACTCCTGCTGGCGGACGAGCCCGTCGGCCACCTGGACGACACCACGGCGGACGCGGTCATGGATCTCCTGGCCGAGCTGCACCGCGAGCGGGGCCTGACGCTGGTGGCCTCGACCCACGAGAATCGCCTGCTGCGCCACGCGCAGAGGGTCCTGGAAGTGCGGGCTGGCCGCCTGGTCGCCGACCGGATGCTGGCGGAGGCCTGCTGACGGTGCGCCGTGAGCGACTGTTGCGCCTGGCCCTGGGGGAGGTCGGTTCGCCGTTGTGGAGGAGTTGGAGCCTGGCCTTGGGCGTGGCCCTGGGGGTGGGCACCCTGGTCCTGCTCTTCGGCCTGGCCCGGGGGGTGGAGGATGCGCTCCGCGTGCGGCTGCTGGGTTCCCTTCCCGACCGGATGCGCGTCGAACCGGCCCCCTTCCAGGTCGGTCCGATGAGGTTGGGGGATACCCTGGGCGACGAGACCGTCGCCCGCCTGAAGGCCCTGCCCGGGGTCCGCCAGGCCTACCGCCAGGCCAGGCTTTCCCTCCCCGTGCAACTGAACGCCTCCTACGGTGGCCAGGACTTCTGGAGCGACGTGATCGTCGAGGGCGTGGACCCCGGACTGGTCGAACCGCAACTGGCTCGCGGGCACACCTTCGAGGCGGTGGGTCGGCCGGCGGTCCCCGCAGTGCTGCCCCGCGTCATGTTGGAGGTCCTGGCGGCGGGGGTCTCGGTCCACACCAGCCTGCCCACGATCAGCCCCGACATGCTGACCGGCCGGCACTTCACCCTGGTCGTGGGGCGCTCCAGTTTCAGGGCCACCAGCACCCCAATCCAGGAGCAGCGCTGCGTGATCGCGGGGATCTCCGATCAGGTCGGGCTGGGGGGGCCCTCGTTGCCCCTGTCGACCGTCGAGGCATGGAACCGCGGGCCTCTGCGCTACTACGCGGTGACCCTGGCCCTGGACTCCCCGGCACGGGCCCCGGAAATCGAGGCCCGCCTGCGCGAGATGGGCCTGCAGGCTCCCGGGATGACCATGGCCCGCCAGTTGGGCACCGCCCTGGCGTGGGTCCGGGCCGCCCTGATCGTCTTCGGGGCCGCCCTGCTGATGGTCGCCGGGATGAGCATCTTCAGCGGCCTTTCACTCCAGGTCCGGCAGGAGCAGACCACCCTGGGCCTGTACCGGGCCCTGGGGGCCTCCCAGCGCGACATCCTGGGGCTGTACCTGGCCCGAGCGGGACTGCTGGGCGCGGTCGGTTCCCTCGTCGGCATGGTGGCGGGCCTCCTGGCCGGGGCCTGGTCGGGTCGAGGCATCGCAGCCCTGGCTCCGGGGGCGCACGAGGCCGCGGCCTCGCTCTTCCAACCCGACCTGTCGACGACCCTGGGCTTCGTCGCCTTCGGGTTCGCCACCAGCCTGGTGGCCGGGTTCCTCCCCGCCCGCCGCGCCGCCCGCCTCTCGCCGGCCGAGGTGCTGCGCCAGTGACCCCCCCCGGGGGGCCGTGCCGCCCGGGCAGGATTCATCCCGACCCGGTCGAAACCAGCCTCCTGCCTGAAGTCCACGAGAAAGGTGTATTCCTGATGGAGAACCGTAAGGAAGGCCTGAGCTTCGTCTTCGGCGTCCTGGTGGGGACACTGGTGGGCGCCTCCGTCGCCATCATCCTGGCACCGCAGTCGGGCGAACGCACTCGAGAAGTGCTGCGGGACCGGGCCTCGGAGTACAAGGAGCGGGCTGCGGACCTGGCCTCGGACCTGCGGGAGGAGGCCGAAGAGCTGCTGGAGAGAGGCAAGACCTACTACCAGAAGCGGGTGACTTCTGCTCCCCCCGCTCCCCCGCCCGAACCGGAAGCCTGACGGGAGCCGACTCCAACTCCAGGGACGCCCCGCCTTCGGGGCGTCTGCCTGTAGCCCGATCTCATTCGGGCTGCGCCCGGCAGTCTCTCGGGTCGGTCCGGACCACCCGGGCGCCAGACTCCCCCACGAGGAGGACCAGAATCTTGGATATCAAGGTGAATACCCGTTCGATTCAGGACAAGGCCCACGTCGTCGAGGTCCAGGGCGAGATCGATGTCTATACCTCGCCCCGGGTCAAGGAGATGATCAACGAACTGATCGAGCAGGGCAGGTTCCACCTGATCATCGATCTGGAAGGCGTCCGCTACATCGACAGCACGGGACTGGGAGTCCTGATCGGGGCCCTGAAGAAGGTGCGCGAGCACGAGGGCCGCATCCTGCTGGTCTGCACCAACCCCCAGATCAAGAAGATCTTCAACATCACGGGACTGGTCAAGATCTTCGAGATCTACAAGGACGAGGCCGAGGCCGTCGCAGCCCTTGCCTGATCCTGCTCCGGGCCAGCGGACGGGGCCCTTCGACCTGCACCTGACGATCCCCGGCCAGGCCGAGTACCTCGGCGTGGTCCGGCTGGCCGTCGCCGGTCTGTGCCATCGCCTGGGCCTGGATCCCGACGACGCCGAGGACCTCAAGCTGGCCGTTGCCGAGGCCTGCAGCCAGGCCATCCAGTCCAGGGTCGCGCCCGACCGGATCCGCGTGGCCATTTCGGTGGACCCGGAACGGATCCAGGTGGACCTCGTGCCACACCCGAGCGACGCCACGTTCCTGGCCCCCGAAGGTCCTGGTGCCCTGGGACGGGTCCTGGTCGAAGCCCTCGTGGACCGCGTCGAGCCGCTGGAATCCGCGGGTGGTCTGCGCCTCACCCGCCTGCTGCCGGTGCCGCTTCCATGACCGAACCGTGGAGGGACCGGGAACGCGTCCGCGAGCTTCTGAGGGGCTACGCCAGCACCCGGAGTCCCGAGCTCAAGGAGGAGCTGGCGGCCCTGCACCTGAACCTGGTCCGCTTCCTGGCCGGAAAGTTCGCGGGCCGAGGCGAGAGCCTGGAGGACCTGGTCCAGGTCGGCTCGCTGGGACTGGTCAAGGCCCTGGACCGCTACGACCCCGACCGGGGCAACGAGTTCACCACCTACGCCACCCCCACGATCGTCGGTGAGATCAAGCGGCACTTCAGGGACAAGGGGTGGTCCATGAAGATTCCCCGCCGCCTGCAGGAGCTGAACCAGTCGGTGAACCGGACCGCCGAGCGCCTGGCCGCCGAAATCGGCCGCGTCCCCACGGCCCAGGAGATTGCGGACAGCCTGGGGACCGACCCCGACAAGGTCCTGGAGGCCCAGGAACTGGGGCGGGCCTACAACATGGTCTCGCTGAACTCCGACATGGACGGCGAGGATGAAGGCAGGCCGAGCACCCTGTTGAACTACCTGGGCCAGACGGATCTCGATCTGGACCGGGTCGAGGACCGCCTGGCCCTGCGCCAGGCCTTCGCCGCCCTGCCGCCGCGCGAGCAGCGGTTGATGTTCCTGCGCTACTTCGAGAATCGCTCGCAGAGCGACATCGCCAGGGTTCTGGACATCAGCCAGATGCACGTATCCCGACTGCAGCAGCGATCCCTGGAACGAATGAAGCAGGCCCTGGCGGACCGGAACCCGTCCTGTGCGGAATCCTGACCCGCCGAAGTTCATCGGCCGAAGCGGCAGGAGCGGATGAGCCGGACCCGAATCTCCAGTCCTGTCCCCCCAGCCTCCCAGGCCCGGGTATGGCGTCCCGCCGATGACCGGTGCGCCCCCAGACCGGATGGCCGACTCCCCGGGGGGCGACCAGACAGACCAGACCGCTGCGGGCCGTGCCCGGCGGCGCAGGAGGGTGGACCGGAATGGCAGGAACCCCACAGACCAGGGCCCGTTTGACCAGACGCCAGGCCGAGATCCTGGATTTCATCTGCCGCTCCGTCCGCTCCCGCGGCTTTCCCCCTTCGATCCGCGAGATCGGCGAGGCCGTCGGACTGTCCTCCAGTTCCACGGTGCACAGCCACCTGCGGACCCTGGAAGAGAAGCGCTACATCCGCCGGAACCCATCCAAGCCCCGCTCAATCGAGATCGTGGACTGGCCGCGCGCCGCGGGCAGCCGTCTGGTGGACGTCCCGGTTCGCGCCGGGGTCACCGAACAGTCGGCCGAGCTCGAGGTCCTGCCCCTCCCGATCGAACTGGTGCAGACTCCCGATTCCTTCCTGTTCCGGGTCGATTCCGAGAACTACCTCCAGGAAGCGATCATGCCGGGCGACCTTTTGATCGTGAACCCCGAGCACGGCCCCAAGGACGGCGACATGGTGCTGGCCCGGAGCGGCCAGGATGAGCCCGCGCAACTGTGCACCTACAACAAGAACCGGAACCCTCTGGCTGGTGACGCGGCCGGTCCGCGACTGCTCGGCCGCGTGGTCGGAGTCATCCGCAAGCTTCCCGTGGGGTGACCCGGGCAGGAGTTCAGCCTGCTTCGGCGTAAAGCGTACTCCTGCTGCCAGTCGGACCCGGAGGTCCCTGGCCCTGCACAAGGAGACCATCCTGCGAGGAGAGGCGAATCCATGATGAAGGGGAACCTTTGGGGGCGGGCTGCCTGCTGTGCGGCCCTGGCACTGGTCCTGGCCATTCCAGCCCTGGCTCAGGGCGGAAGTTGGATCACCGTGATGCGCAGGCAGGGGGTCGTGGAAAGCCGTCTGGCCAGCAGCAACACCTGGATGCGGGTCCTGACGAACCGGCGCCTGGGCACCCAGGACTGGGCCCAGACCCAGAGCGACGGAGTCGCCCACCTGCGGCTGGCCGACAACAGCCTGATGGCCATGGGACCCACGACCCGGGTCCAGATGCAGCGCTTCGTCCTGGACTCGCGCCGCCGGGACGCTGCCGTCAGCCTGCCGGCAGGATCGCTCAGGACCCAGGTCTCGGGCTTCCGGGGACGGGACAGCCGCTTCGAGGTCTCCACACCGAATGCCGTGCTGGCCGCCCAGGGCACGGACTTCCTGGTCACCGTCCTCAACCCGGACGAACTGTCCTCCGAGGACGGATGGGTCCAGGCCCAGGGGGGTGGCCAGGTCATCACCCGCCTGGCGGTCTTCCACGGAACCGTCACGATGACCGGACAGGCAGGGGGCACCCTCACGGTGCGCGCCGGAGGGACCGCCGAGCTGGTCGGAGAGGGCCTGCCCGAGGCTTCGCCCTCCGGGTTCCCCTTCGAGCAGGCCGGCCTGTTCGTCCGCCAGGAGCCCGGGCTTGACCTTCCGGATCCTCTGGAAACGGGGAATCCCCGCCTGGCTCCCTTCGACCCCGGAACCCGGAGCACCGTGTTCAACAACTTCGGATCCGGCCAGACGGGGTTGACCTCCGACACTCGGAACACCAGCACGGGTCGCGATGATGACGGCACCACGGGCGGTGCGCCGGTGCTGGTCAACCCCCGCTCGCAGACCACCGGAACCCTCATCATCGACCTGAGTCCCTACTCGCCCTCGATGCCTTGATCCCGCTCCGGAGCCGGCAGACCGTGGTCTGGCAGGCCCGCTCTCGCCGGATCCCAACGGAAGGGCCCCGCGTCGGCTCCAGGCCGCGAGCGTCCCGGTTCTTCCGGGTTGAGCCGTCATGAAGCTGCCGAAGTTGCCGCCTCTGACCAGCGACTACAGCCGGCACCAGAAACTCGTGTCGATCCTCCTGGGACTGGCCGTCGGCGTGGTCGCCTGCGGCCTCTTCTCTTTCCTGCAGGAAAGAACCTGGATTCGCTTCATGGAGAACCTGATCCAGCGCACCTGGATGGACAGGAACTTCGAGACCTACGGAACCAGCGGCAGCTACGTCCACACGGGCGCGTCCACGCTCTCCCGGTTCTCCGAGCAGGTGGTCCTGGTCGTCTTCGATGACAGCACCCTGGAAGCGGGCCTCCAGTGGCCCATCCGCCGCGGCCTCTACCTGGACCTGATCCGGCGCCTGGAGAAGGCCGGAGCCCGCACGATCGCGTTGGACATCCTCTTCGGTGGGAAGGGCCCCGACCCCCGAGAGGACGCCCTGCTCAAGGAAGCCCTGGCCCGCCCCAGCGTCGTCGTCCCCTACGTGCTGGCGGCCCGAGAGGACCAGATCCATCCCTCCGGCATCCATCCTGACCTGCTCGCGGGCTGGCAGGAACGGGACTTCCAGCGGCGCTTCGGCTTCACCAAGGAACTGACCGACCCGGACCTGCGCGTCCGCCACGCCGTCCTGGAGGTCCGCCCCAACAGCCCGGGGCCGGCCCACTACGCCCTGGACGTCGTGGCCCTGGCTCACTTCCAGGGGATCTCGCCCGAGCAGGTCATCCAGCAGCGCCGGCGGATGTACACCGTGGACCTGGCCCTGCCGGGTTCTCCCTACCTGTTCTCGGCCCTGACCGGCCGCATCGCCTTCTTCGGCTCGGACGTATCGGGCACCCCGACGCTCCTGGCCGAGCCCCCACAAGCCGTCGCCGAGGGCCAGATCCGGCAGGTTTCCGGACCGCAGGCCCGGGTCGCTCGCGTCGACGTCCCGTCCGTCTCGGACTTCATGCAGGTCTGGCCCATCCAGGACATCCTCCAGGCCCCGGAAGAGGACCTCCCCGGACTCTTCGGCCACCGTGAGGACGGCACCCCGAACCGGGTGATCGCCCTGGTCGGCGTCACCGTCCTGGGAGGCCACGACGTGAAGAACTCGGAGGTCGGGGCCATCTCGGGGGTCGGAATCCACGCCAACGTGCTATGGAACCTGGTCCAGGGGAACTTCCTGTATGAGCCTACCTTCCAGCACGGCCTGTGGCTGGTCCTGGGGATGGCCCTCCTGGCCACCCTGGCGGGGGTCCTCCTGGAGGTCCGGGTGGCCGCGCTGGGCTTCCTCGGCCTCCTGGGCGGCTACTGGCTGATGGGCTACCACCTGCTGTACGACGATTACTGGTCGACGGGCGGAACCATGATCCCCGTGTTCCTGCCCTGGCTGGGGGCGCTGGCCAGCTTCGGGAGCGTGACGGTGTACAACGTCCGGGCCCAGAAGATCGCCCGGGACCGCTTCGCCCGCATCCTCAAGGAGGTGGCCCCGATTCCGGACCTGGAGGCCCTGCTGGGGGCGGACGGTCTGAAGGTGGGCTCCGAGGAACGCGTCCTGTCGATCCTCTTCTCGGACATCCGCGGCTACACGGACCTGTCCGAGGGTCTGGATCCCGTGACCGTCACCGAGATGCTGAACACCTACCACGCGGCCATGGGCGAGGTCTTCGACCGCTACGGGGGGATCGTGTTCGACTACCAGGGCGACGCCCAGATGGTGGTCTTCGGCCTGGCCCCCGCCTCCCAGCCCAACCACGCTGCCGCCGCCTGCCGAGCGGCAGCGGGAATGGTCCTGCGTCTGGAGAAGCTCAGCCAGGAGTGGTTGGCCCAGGGGCGGCCCGTCTTCGAGTCCGGCATCGGCATCTGCACGGGTCCCGTGGCCATCGGAGTCCTGGGATCCGCACAACGCAAGCAGTACGCGGCGATCGGTGATGCCACGAACACGGCGGCCCGCATGCAGGGCAAGTCCAAGGAACTCAACTGCCCGGTCCTGATCACGCAGAGCACCTACGAGGCGGCCGGCCAGGAAATCCTGGCCGATTACCTGGAGTCGGTCCGCGTCAAGGGCAAGAAGGAACCACTCCCGGTCTACGGAGTGAACGTCAAGCTGATGCAGGAGCGCATGGGGGTCCACGCATGACCAGCGGGCCAGAGGCCTCTCTCGAAGAGATTGCCGACTTCATCGCCGGCAACCCTCTCTTCTATTCCCTGCCGCGCCCGGTCGTGCAGTCCATCGCCGAGAGGTTCCGCATCCAGAGCTTCGCGCCCGACGAGATCATCGTCCGGGAGGGCGAGCCCGGAGACTCCTTCTACGTCATCCGCGAGGGTCACGTGCACGTGGTCAAGTACGTCGACGAACGCGAACTGGTCCTGGCCGAACTGGGGTTGGGCGAAGGGTTCGGGGAGATGGCCCTGATGTTCGACCAGCCCCGCTCGGCCACCATCAAGGCCCTGGACCGCGTGGAGACGCTGGTGCTGCTGCGGGACGACTTCACCCAATTGTTCCGCCGCCTGCCCGATCTGGCCGTCCAGATGAACAAACTGATGCAGCAACGGGTCTCGCTGCTGGAGGCCGAGGAAGGCCAGGCCCAGGAGCAGGAGAAGTTCACGTCGGGACGCCGGCTGGAGCTGGACTACTCCTATCTCGACCTGCTGATGAAGCTGAACGAGGCCGCCGGAGGCCACGAACAGGTCGAGCACTGCAAGGAAGTCGGCCAGTTGGCCCGGGAGATGAGCAAG
>CAZQPM010000069.1:0-14443 GCA_964595195.1 uncultured Burkholderiales bacterium
CATCTCCATGAAGTTGGCGAACCAGAAGTTCGCAGGCAGAGTCCTCAACTGCGAAAAGAAGGACGCTCTCTTTTCCGTGTCTTCCATGTCGGTCTCCCACCAGGCGGATGCAGAACGCGCCCCCCCTTCTTCAGCACCCGCCCCTTCCCCCCCGCCGTTCACAGCGGGTTGCCGATTGCCGGCGGGCCACCCTTCCGGGACAAGGTGATCTTGAGGGAACGGAACCACTCCGGGCCGGTCGGACCAGGAGTCAGGGAAGGGCGGTCAGTGCAGGAGATCCCCGCCCCTCTCGTCGCATATCTTCCATCAGGGGGTGACCGCCGGAACCCGGGGGGGCCGGCCACGCGAACGCGGAGGTTGTGCCCATGATCTCGATCCCCCGAAGGGTCCTCTCGACCCTGTGCCTGTTCCTGCTCGTGCGTGCGGCCGCGCTGGCGGCGCCCGTGGACGCCGGGCCTCCCGAGGTCCTGCCGTCGGTGATGGAACTGCGGATTGTGCTTCCGGACGGACGGACGGCCACTGGCACGGCGTTCCTGGCCATCAAGGACGGTCTGGCGGCGACCGCGCTTCACCAGGTCCGGAACGCGAAGTCCGTCACCGCCAGGTTCTCGAACGGCGAGGAGTTCGAGTGCTCCGGCCTCGTCGACGTGGACGAAAGACGGAACGTGGCGCTGGTCCGGATCAAGCTCTTCGGGCGCCCCGTGCTCCCGTTGAACACCCTCGAACCGGAGGCGGGGAGCAAGGTCTGGTTCGCCTCCGCCCGGCCCGAGGGGTTCGGGGTGGCGGAGGCCACGATGCAGGCTTCCCTGATCGAGGAGGGAGTGAAGTATCTTCCCTTCACCCCCTCCACCTCACCGGAGACCAGTGGGGGCCCGCTGCTGAACCCCGCGGGTGAAGTCCTGGGGGTGATCGCGATCCGCACCGTGGACGGCCAGCCTCAGTTCCTGGCGCTGCCGGCGGCCGCGGTGCTGGCCCTCGACCCGACACTGGCCACCCGGCCCTGGTCCGCAGCGTCACCTTCCGGGAGCCCGTCTGCTCAGACCGACGCGGCCGTGGACCGAATCCTGGCGGACAGCCTCGTCAACTGCCTCAGCCTCTTCACGGCCTACACGTACGCAGACATCAGGACCCGCGGAATGGGCTACCTGGAAGGCATTCCGCTGGTTCTCTACCAGATCCGCCAGGCCGCGGAGACGTCGGCGGCCGAAGTCGGCGCGGCGACCTCTGCAGACCCGGTGCGCCGGCGCCTGCTCCATAAGAGCCGGAAGTTGCACGAGGGGCTGCTGAAGTCGACCGACCTGATGATCCAGTCGGTGGTCATGGCCCAACAACTGAAGGATTGGGGTGCCGCTCCCAAGGATCTGTGGAGTCGGAGCAAGGCCCTGGTTGAGGCCACCACGGCGACCGACCCCGAACTGCAGGCGGACTCGAAGCAACTCTACCAGACCTCGGAGGCGTTCCGGGCTGCCCTGCCGGATGAGGCCGCCATGGGCCTCGGACTTGTGGAACGGACGTCAGGTTACGCGCTTGGCGTGGACAATTTCTCCCGGGACCCCTTCGCTCTGGTGATGGTGTTGCCGGACTCCTTTGCCGCCCGGCTCGGCTTCCAGCCCGGCGACCGGATCGTGTCCGTCGCAGGCAGGGAGTTCAAGACCACGGAGACCATCGAGGACCTGAAGCTCGTGCTGAAGGCCCACCTGGGCCAGAAGATCCCCGCGATCGTCGAGCGTGACGGAAGGAAGGTGACGCTGACCCTGCGGCTGCCGAAGGAGATCCCCGCCGAGTTCATTGAGACTCCGTAACGCTCCGGCGGCGGCCAGGATCGGGAAGCGTCGCGACCCCGGCCTCCAGGATCGCCGCCGTGAAGGCCCACGGGACCGTCCCGCCCGCCGGGCTTCCCGGGATTTCGGCTTCAGGATATACTGACACTACTCGAAGGCTCCACGCAGAAGGGATTGTGCCCAGTGGTCTACGCCAGGCATACCGCCTCGCCCGTCCTGAAGGCCATGCTGATCCTCTCGGCGCTGATCCATGGGCTGGTGCTGCTGGCGCTCAACCTGAACCCCGAACCCGAGCCCCAGAACCTCCGGATGGTGGCTAAAATCAACCTGGTGGATGAGGTCTCGGTGCGCCCCCGGCCCACACGGACGCCGAGCCGACCCAGACCCGAGTTCCGGGTGGCGCCACCCGAGTTCCTGCCTCCCTCCGACCGAGCCTCCAGTGGAGGTGGAGAACCCGCCCCCGCCAACCGCAGCCTGCGCCAGGGGCCCCCGCGGCGGGCCATGAGGCTGGACCTCCCCCGCTCCCAGGGCAACCGATCGCCGAACTCCAACGTCCTGCGGGACATGGACCAGGACGGAGGCGAGACCGGTCACCCCCTGTCCACGGGAGATCCCCTGGGCACCGGAGGCATGGGCGAGGGCGGAGACGGGACCGGAGGCTACGGAGGGGGTTGGGGTGGCGGTGGCGAGGGCGGGGCGCCCGGTGGAGGCCCCGAGGGTCCCGAGAGGATGCTGCGCCTGGGATGCATCCGCTGCGGTCAGTGCCACGTGATCGACGAGTACGGCGTCGAAATGCCCGAGAACCAGCGGCCCATGCCCGCCAACCTGTACAACCTGGACCACCTGGGCTGGGACGTGAAGGGAAGCGGCCACCCCGTGCCCGCCCGCTTCGGAGAGGACTACCTGCACGCCCTGTACGAATTCGATGTCGAACCGGACGGCCGCACCAGCAAGATCCGCGTCCTGCGCTCGTCACAGGACCCCAAGGAGAAGGAGGCCCTGAACCTCTTCGCCCAGATGCACAAGTGGACGCCGCCCGGGAAGAAGGTCCTGATCCGCACCGACTACCGGATCTACCGGGAACCCAAGAAGTAGGACCGGGCTCCGGCGGGGCGCGGCGTCGGCGGGCCGTCTCAGTCCTGACCTCGAGGCGCCAGGATCCTCTCCAGCCGACCCAGGACCAGGTCCACCACCACGGCCAGGAGGGCGGCGGGCACGGCGCCCGCCAGGATCAGCACGTTGTCGTTGAGATACAGGCCGGTCAGGATCGGCTCACCCAGGCCCCCCGCCCCGATGAAGGCGGCCAGGGTTGCCGTCCCGACGGTGATCACCGCCGAGGTGCGCAGCCCGGCCATGATCGTCGGCACGGCCAGCGGCAGTTCGACCATGGTCAGGATCTGCCAGGGGTGCATCCCCATCCCCCGAGCGGCCTCCAAGACCCCGGCATCGACGCCGCGCAGGCCCGTCCAGGTGTTGCGCAGGATGGGCAGGACGGCATACAGCGACAGGGCCAGGACGGCGGTGCGCTGGCCCAGGCCCAGGCCGGGAACCGGGATCAGGAAGGCCAGCAGCGCCAGGCTGGGGATCGTCTGGACCACCCCACAGACCGCCAGGATGGGAGGAGCCGCCGGCGGCCAGCGGGTGATCCCGACCCCCAGGGGGATCCCGACCATCGCCGCCAGCAGCACCGCCAGTCCCGTCAAGGCCAGATGCTGGCCAACCAGGGCCAGGGTCTGGCGGGAGTGGTCGGCCAGGTACTGCAGGAGGTTTCCGGTTCGCTCCGGCACCGGGGCCAGGGGGGCAGCCTCGACCAACCCCAGGCTCCTCAGCAGGTCGGCGGCCACCGCGGCAAAGCTCTCCTTGCGCTCTTCGACGCGATGGTTCAGGTGCTGCATCTGCTGGTCGGTGAGCCGGCCGGCCAGCAGGCCCAGGACGCGAGCCACCTCGGGGTGGGCGCGCAGCACCTCACCGCGGACCACGGGGGCCGCGTGGTAGGGCGGGAAGAAGCCCCGGTCGTCCTCCAGCGTCACCAGGCCATAGCGCTCCAACTTCCCGTCGGTGGTGTAGGCATTCGTCACGTCGATGTGGCCCGCCGCGAGGGCCTCGTAGGCCAGGCCGTGCTGCAGGCCGCGCACCGTCAGGCCCTCCCGGGGCAGGCCATAGGCCTCCAGCAGGGGGGCCCAGCCGTCGGCGCGCTCCAGGAACTCCAGGCTGATGCCGTAGCGCAGCCCGGGATGGTCCCGCAGGTCCGAGATGGTCCGTAGACCCAGTTCACGGGCCTTATCCCCCGTGACCACCATGGCGAAGGCGTTGTTGAAGCCCAGGGGCTCCAGCCAGACCAGATCATAGCGTTCCTGGAAGCCCTGGCGCACGGCCTTCCAGGTCTCCTCGGCTCCGCCCGAGCGCGGGGCACCCAGGATCTCCAGGAGCCCTGTGCCGGTATACTCCGGGTACAGGTCGATCTCGCCGGCCTGAAGGGCGCTGAAGACGACCCTCGAGCCCCCCAGGTCCATCCTGCGCACGACCCGCAGGTCGGTCCGGGCTTCCAGCAGTTGCGCCAGGACCTCCGAGAGCAGGCGACCCTCGGTGAACTGCTTGCTGCCCACCACGACGGTCTGTCCGTCCTCGGCCCAGGCCGGGGCCAGGCTGAGGATCGTCAGGGCGAGGGCGATCACCAGGTGCCTCATGTCCTCGGGAACCCCTGGAGGACGCTGGTCGGGGTGACTCCCCCCACAAGACGGCCCTGTTCATCGAGGATTCCGAGGGCGGGCAGGCGGGTCTGCAGCAGGATTTCCAGGGCCTCGGCGCGCGGCGCCGAGGCCGGGAGGGTGGGCGGACCGTGGTGACGAGGCTCGTCGGCACCGGCTGCGACCGCCTCCAGGAGGCCCTCGGGATCGAGGTAGAGCAACGGTCCGCCGCTTCCCGGGTCGGCACCGGGCTCGAGGATCCGGGCCTCGGCGTCCAGCAGGTCTACCACCAGGGCCTCACCGACACCGTCCAGATGGGAACGCAGGAACTCCTCGACGAAGGGCGTCGCAGGTCGCCTGCGGAGGTCGGCCCGGGTCCCGATCTGCACCAGGCGCCCCTCGTGCATCAGGGCCACCCGGTCACCCAGGCGGAAGGCCTCGGCCAGGTCGTGGGTGACCAGCAGGATGGTCTTGCCGACCCGGCTCTTCAAGCGCAGGAACTCCTCCTGGAGGCTGTCGCGGGTCAGGGGATCCAGGGCGCCGAAGGGCTCGTCCATCAGGACGTGGGAGGGGTCCAGGGCCAGCGCCCGGGCCACGCCCACCCGCTGCTGCTGACCGCCGGAGAGTTCGTGGGGATGGCGCCCGGCAAAGCGCTCCGGGGGCAGGCTGACCAGGTCCAACAGTTCCTCTACGCGCGAGCGGATCCGGGCGGCGGGCCAGCCCTCCAGGCGGGGCAGCAGCCCGATGTTCTCGGCCACCGTCCGGTGTGGGAGGAGCCCTCCCCTCTGGATCACGTAGCCCAGGCTGCGGCGCAGGCGGATCACGTCCTGGTCCTGGATGTCCCGCCCGTCCACCCGGATCCGGCCCGAGGTGGGTTCCTCCAGGCGATTGACCATCTTCAGCGTGGTCGTCTTGCCCGAACCACTGGTCCCGATCAGGCAGACCGTCTCGCCATCCTCGACCAGGAAGGACACCTCGTCGACGGCACAGACGGCCCCGGGGGGAGCCCCGAATACCTTGCTGACCCGGTCGAGTTCGATCAAGCCGGCCCTCCCTGCCGGCCCCACCCTCCACCCAGCAACCGTCCTGGGGGTGGACCCGGCGTGTGGGAGGCTTTGCCCGCGCCGGGCGGTTCCCCTGCCCGGGCGGAGCGCGGCCTGGCCCCGGGGCACCGGGGGGCCGTCGCCAGGGCCCGTCCCAAGGCCAGCCGGCAGGAACAAGACCGGCCCGGAGCGTGGGCTCCAGGCCGGTCTTGAAGAGGTGCCCTCCCGAGGGAGTGCTAGTTCGTGGCGCGCACGTTCAGGGCACGGCTGCGGTTGGGGTTGCGGTCGTCCGCACCCTTGTCGAACTCCACCGACTGGCCCTCATTGAGGTTGTCGAAGTCGCCGCCGAGAACGGCGGAACTGTGGAAGAAGAGGTCCTCGGTCTCGCCCGCCGGGCGGATGAAGCCAAAGCCGCGGTCGCGTGCGATCCGCTTGATTTGTCCGGTTGCCATGATTGGACTGCCTTCCTGTCTGCCGCAGGTGTTGAGAATTGCGGGTCGGTACTACCTTCCAGCCACTGCGACGGGCCCGTCACAGGCCACTATAGGGGCCTGGTTTCCGTGGAGTCGTCGAATTGCAGCGGCGGCAAACCGCGCGGCAGGGAGGACTGCGCGAAGGGGACTTGACCACACTGTAGCAGACTGCGGCGTTCCTGACAAACTATTCTTGGACCCGGGTGCCGATCCTGAGCGTCGGCGATGGTGCCGACCCGCGACGGTGGGGCCACAGGCCGGGTGCTGTCGGCGCGAAGGAGGCGGCGGGCCGGCGGGGAAGTGCAGGGGAACGGAAGGCACAAGGCGTCCCGCCTTGTGGGGAAGCAGATTCTGCGATGGCTACTGGCGCGGTGAGGGTTGCACCAGGGGGTCCCGAGGACCCACCCCCGGGGTCCAGGTTCCCTCTGGAGGGCTTCGAGTTCTACGTCGACCACGACGGGACGGACTTCCGCTACTTCAGCCCCTCCGACCCAGTTGAACCGGGACGCCACCAGGAACTGACGCGGGCCGACTACCTCGAGCGTATCCAGACGCGCCTGTCCAGGCCCGACCCCACGCTGGCCTTCGTTGCAGCCGCACTGGCCCTGACCTTCGCCTGTTTCTTGTCGGACCTGCTGCGGCTGGGCCTGTTCTTCCTGTTGATCACGGTGCCGGTGGCCGTGTTCCTGGACTCGGATTCGCGCAGGAAACGCCAGGTCCGGATCTGGTACGACTCCGAGCGCCCGGCCATCGCCGCACGCCTGGAGATGGTGCAGGCCGTCCTGCAGGCCCTGGCGGGTTGCCGGGGGTTCTGGCCCCCGAACTGCCAGGCACCCGGGCGCACCCCCGAGGGCTTCCGGATCGCCCCGAGCGACCGCGGCCTGATGCAGGTCCATCCAGCGATCCGCCATCTGGAGCTTCCGCCCGGGACCGTGTGGCTGCTGCCCGACCTGCTCCTGGTCCCGTCTGCGGGGCGCCTGACCTGGTCGCCCTACCGGGCCCTGACCGGCAACTCCGAAACGGTGAAGCGCGCGATCCCGGGCCCGGTCCCCTCGGACTCGCCGCGCCTGGGAACGCGCTGGAAGCACATGAACAAGAAGGGCCTGCCGGACAAGCGCTACACCCACAACCCCGAACAGGTGATCGTGGCCTTCGGCAACCTGCAGGTCCGGGCCGGCGACCTGAATCTGCACCTGGAGACATCCAACCCCGAGGCCGCGCGCGCGATGGCTGAAGGCCTGCAGGCGCTGGTCCGACTGGATGCGGGGGCGGCGCCCACCTCGCCGCCCGCTGGGCCTCCCCCGCCCGCGCCGCCCGCGCCGCCCTCGCGCCCCGCTGCGCCTCCCCTGCCCTCATCGGAGACGCCCTCGGCCCCCGAGAAGGTGCAGTGGGCCAGGTCGAAAGCGCGCTGGATCCCCTCGGGAGTCGAGGTGACCGTAGCCGGCCGCACGCTGCCGGGCGGCATGCTGTACGTCGGCACCGAACTCATCTCCTCCCGGTCACGCCTGCTGGAGCGGGCCCTGATCAACCCCGACCTGCCCGTGGACTGGGAACAGATGGATCGCGAGGCCGCCGGGATGGGCTACTGGCCGAGCTACCCCCGGATCACTCCCCAACAGAGGGCCGCCTATCTGGAGTGGCTGGCGGGTGGCCGCCAGGACCCCAGGGCCTGCATCGGTTTCGTCTTCCTGTTCTTCTATGGCCTGGAGTGGCGGGTGATGCTGGAGGGCCTCCACGCCCCCGAGCTGCACCAGGAATGGCCCCTGCTCGCCGCCGAACTGCAGCGCCTGCAGGCCGTGTATGGCCCCCGCAGCGGCTCGTTCCAGGACTACTCCCAGAATCTGCTGGAGATCCTGGAGCTGCGGACCGACCTGGGATCCGCCCGGGCCTTCACGCCGGCCTGCGGCATCCCCCTGAACCTGCGCGTGGTCCTGAGTCTCCTATCGCGATCGGAAAGGTCCGTCCCGGCCGAGACGGCCTTCGCCTGGGCCCTGTCCGAACCGGAATGCGCGCTGAACCCCCGCCTGATGCGCTGCGGGGACCTGCTGGCCGGCCTCTTCGCCCTGCGCTATCGCCAGCAGTTCCCTGAAGGCCTGATCGTCCCGCCCGACCACCGGCCCCTCTCGGTCGGATACCGCGCCGCCTTCGGACCCGGCCAGGAGATCCCCCTGACCCCGCTCTTCGGAGACCTGCCCGACGTCGCCGGACAGAGCGCCCCCCTGCAGGCGCTGCGCCGGCTCCTGTCGCACTGCGCGGAGGAGTTGGACGCCTACAGCCGCTACCTGGGCCGCCATCCCGAGGGGCACCGGGACCCGGCCGCCCTGGCCCTGCTGCCCGGGGAACTGGTGGACCAGGTCGAGGGCCCCGAGTTGAAGCAGTTGCGCCTCTTCCTGAAGGCTCGCCTGTCCGAGTCCGACCACGCGGCCGTCCCCGTGCCTGAGCTGCTGGCCCTGTGGCCGGCGCGCACGCCGGGGAAGCTGGACCGAACCGAGGCCCTGGCCCTGGCCCAGTACCTGCACAAGCTGGAGATCGGCCTGGAGCCCGACGTCCGCTTCGGGGCCACGGTCTCCTCCTTCCAGCAGCACGCTGTCGCCTTCCCCCTGCCCCAGGGGTCGCCCAGCGCTCCCTCACCAGCCTACCAAGCCGCCGCCCTGGTCCTGCAGTGCGCGGCCACGGTGTCCGCGGCCGACGGCAGTATCTCACCGGAGGAGGAGGCCCACCTGCTCGGCCACCTGCAGACCGCCTTGGACCTGACGCCCGGCGAGCGCCAGCGCCTGCAGGCGCGGATGAGATGGTTGATGTTACAACCTCCCTCGATCGCCGGGCTCAAGAAGCAGGTGCAGGCCCTGGACACGCCTCGGCGCCAGGCCCTGGCCGAGTTCCTGGTGCTGACGGCCACGGCCGATGGCCGGGTCGACCCCGCGGAAGTCAACGCCCTGAAGAAGCTCTACGCCATGCTCGAACTGGACGAGGCGTCGCTATACTCCCGGCTGCACCAGGTCTCGGCGGAGACGGCGGGACCGACTCCGGCCGCCCCGGCCCGGCCCGAGGGGAACGGGGACGGTGCCCTGCGCCTGGACGCCGCCCTCCTGGAGCGCCGGATGGCCGAGACCCACGCCCTGTCGAGCCTGTTGGCCACGGTCTTCACCGAGGAAGGCCCGGCTCCGGCACCCGTGCCGCTGGTCCCGGTCGTACCGGCCGCCCAGGTCGCCGACCTGGACGCTGCCCACAGCCGCTTCTTCACGCGCCTGGTCGACCGGCCCCGCTGGAGTCGGGCCCAGGTGGAGGAACTGGCGGCCGAACTGGGCCTGATGCCGGACGGGGCCCTGGACCGCCTGAACGAGGCCGCCCTGGAGGCCTGCGGAGAACCACTCCTGGACGGCGAGGACCCCGTCTTCGTCGATCTTGACCTGGCAAAGGAGATCTCAGGTGAGCACTGACACCATCCGACCTCGAGAGCGCGACGCGGTCCTTTCGGCCATCCGGGCAGGCGTGGTCCCCCGTGCCGGGCAGCGCCACATCCAGGTGGGCCGGGTTCGCGAAGTGGAGGCCCTGCTGCGCGACCTGGAGAGAGTTGCCGACGGGGGCTCGACCATCCGCTTCGTGATCGGCGACTACGGGGCCGGCAAGACCTTCTTCCTGCACCTGATCCGCTCGATCGCCTTGGAGAAGAAGCTGGTGGCCGTGCACGCCGACCTGGCTCCGGACCGGCGGCTGCAGGCCACCGGCGGCCAGGCCCGCTCGCTGTACGCCGAACTTCTGCGCAACACGTCCACCCGGGCCCGGCCGGACGGAGGCGCCCTGGGAAGCGTGGTCGAGCGCTTCGTGACCACCGCCCTGAGCCAGGCCCGCGAGAAGGACGCCGCGCCCGAGACCATCTTCCACGAGCTCCTGGCCCCGCTGGCCGAGCTGGTGGGTGGCTACGACTTCATCCAGGTGGTCACCGCCTACTGGAAGGGGCACGACACCGGCAACGAGCAGTTGAAGTCCGACGCCCTGCGCTGGCTGCGCGGAGAGTTCGCCACCCGCAACGACGCCCGGGCCGCCCTGGGCGTTCGCACCATCGTCGACGACGCCTCGGTGTACGACCAGCTCAAGCTGATGGCCCGCTTCGTCCACCAGGCTGGATTCTCGGGGATCATCGTGGTGCTGGACGAGATGGTCAACCTCTACAAGCTGGCCAACACCCAGGCCCGGAACGCCAACTACGAACAAATCCTACGCATCCTTAACGATTGTCTGCAGGGGACCGCCGAGCGGCTGGGCTTCCTGATGGCCGGCACCCCCGAGTTCCTGCTGGACACCCGGCGGGGGCTGTACTCCTACGCGGCCCTGCAGTCCCGCCTGGCCGAGAACGCCTTCGCCCGGGACGGCCTGGTCGACCTGTCCTCGCCCGTCCTGCGCCTGGTCAACCTGACCCCCGAGGACTTCTACATCCTGCTGGGCAAGATCCGCCACGTCTTCGCCTCGGGCGACCCCGCCCGCTATCTGGTGCCCGACGAGGCTTTGACGGCCTTCATGACCCACTGCTCGCAGAGGCTGGGGGACACGTGCTTTCGCACCCCCCGCACGATGACGAAGGCCTTCGCCGACCTTGTGGCGGTCCTCGAGCAGAACCCCGAGGCCTCCTGGAAGAGCCTGCTGACGGGCCTTCAGGTGGAGACCGACCGCGATCCCCTGGCCGGAGAGGTCGAGGACGACGGGAGCGACGCGGACGACCCGCCGGTCGCCGCCCTGGCAGGTCCGAGTCCGGGGGCCTCCACGGCTGCGACTCCGGAGGCCGGCGACCAGGGTTCCGGCGGACCTTCCGGGGGGGCGGTCGCGGCGGCCACCCAGAAGAATGCACCCGCAACCGAACCGGAAGCGGAGGACGACCTGGCCTCCTTCCGCCTGTAGCATGGCTGCACTCGCCGGACCCGCCTCGTTCCAGGCCCTGCACCCCAAGGTCCAGCGTTGGATCTGGCAACAGGGCTGGACGGAACTGCGCGACGCCCAGGAGGCGGCCTGCCAGCCGATCCTGGAAGGCCGCCGGGACGTGCTGCTGGCGGCGGCCACCGCCTCGGGCAAGACCGAAGCGGCCTTCCTGCCGATCTGCTCAGCCCTGGCCGGCCAATCGGCCACCTCCGTCCAGGCCCTGTACCTGTCGCCCCTCAAGGCCCTGATCAACGACCAGTTCCTGCGCCTGGAGCTACTATGCCAGGACCTGGAGATCCCGGTCCACCGCTGGCACGGGGACGTCCCAGAGGCCCAGAAGCGCCGGGTCCTGCAGCAGCCGGCGGGCCTGCTGCTGATCACGCCCGAGGCCCTGGAGGCCCTCTTCGTGCTGCGCGGAACGCAGTTGCCCGGGCTTTTCGGGGGCCTGCGCTACTGCGTGGTGGACGAGCTGCACTCGTTCCTGGGCAGCGTGCGGGGCAGTCAGGTCCAGGCCCTGCTGCACCGCCTGGAACAGATCCGGGGAGCCAGGATCCCCCGGATCGGGCTCTCGGCCACCCTGGGCGACATGAAGCTGGCCGCCTCGTTCCTGCGGCCGCCGTCGGGCGAGGGGGTGCGGGTGATCGTCTCGGCCAGCGCGGCCCAGGAGCTGAAGGTCCAGGTCCGCGGATACCGCCGGGACTCCCTGACGTCCTGCACCCTGTCCATGGCCCGGGACCTGTTCCGCCTGCTCCGGGGCACCGACAACCTGGTCTTCGCCAACCGGCGCCAGGATGTCGAAACCTGCACGGACCTCCTGGCCGGGCTCAGCCGCGAGGCCTCGCTGCCCCAGGAGTTCTGGCCCCATCACGGCAGCCTCTCGCGCGAGCTGCGCGAGGAGGTCGAGAACCGCCTGCGCGACCGCAGCGCCCCGGTCAACGTCCTGTGCACCAGCACCCTGGAGATGGGCATCGACGTCGGGCAGGTGCGCAGCGTGGCCCAGATCGGCCCGCCCCCCTCGGTGGCCAGCCTGCGCCAGCGCCTGGGCCGCTCGGGCCGCCGGGGCGAGCCGGCGATCCTGCGGGTCCTGGTCAGCGAGCCCTCCCCGCTGGAGGCCACCCGGCTGCAGACCGGCCTGCGCCAGGACCTCGTCCAGTCCATCGCCATGCTGGAACTGCTGCTGGCCCGCTGGTGCGAGGCACCGCCTGCCGGAGCCCTGAACCTGTCCACCCTGGTCCAGGAGCTGATGTCGGTGATCGCCGAGCGCGGGGGGATCCGCGCCCTGCCCGCCTGGAAGCTGCTGTGCGGCCAGGGGCCCTTCCCCCTATCCCAGACCCGGTTCGGTGGGCTCCTCAAGGCCCTGGGCGAGCAGGACATCCTGGTGCAGTCGGCAGACGGCAGCCTGCTGTTGGGCACGCGAGGCGAGAAGATCGTCAACCACTACACCTTCTACACCGCCTTCCGGACCACCGAGGAATACCGCGTCACCTGCCAGGGGCGTCCGCTGGGGAGCCTGCCGATCAGCGCCAACCTGGTCCCGGGCATGACGCTGCTGCTGGCCGGCCGGCGCTGGGAGATCCGCGCGCTGGACTGTCGGGCCAAGGCCATCGAGGTTGTGCCGGCTCCGGCTGGCGAGGTGCCGACCTTCGAGGGCGGATCCGCCCCGGTCGACGAACTGGTGCGCCGCACCATGCGCGACGTCTACCTCAGCCAGCACGTTCCTCCCTATCTGGACGCGATGGCCCGCGAGCTGCTGGCCGAGGGTCGCCAACGCTTCCAGGATATGGGCCTGGACTACCGCCCCCTGGTCGGCCTGGGCTCGGGGTTGCTGCTCTTCCCCTGGACGGGGGACCGGGCCATGGACACGATGGCGCTGCAGGTGTGCGCCCGGGGAGGGATGGCCGAGCGCTGCGGGGTGGCCCTCCGGGTGGGCGGCATGTCCCCAGCCGAGGGGTGGGATCTAGTCCGCGAGCTGGCCGCTGGGGGTCCGCCCGACGCCGTGGCCCTGGCGGCCTCGGTGGCCGACCCCCAGCAGGACCGCTACGACTGGCTGCTGCCGACAGAACTGGCCAGCCTGAACCACGCCACGCGCAGCCTCGATGCCCCGGCGGCCCACCGCGCCTGGCAGACCCTGGACCAACGCCTGGAGCTGTGGGGGGTGCCCGAGGAATGAGCATGTTCGCCAGCGTGCGCGCCCTGGCCGGCGAGCCTCCGCCTCCGGACGAAAGGGCGGTCATCGGGCGGCTGCGCCAGGCCTGCCTGGCGGTCCACATGGCCCGCGGCCAGGGCAGCGGATTCCTGCTGGATCCTCGCGGTTTCGTGATCACGAACCACCACGTGGTGGGCCACTCGCCCGTGGCCGTCCTGGAGTTCCACGACCGCGCCCGCTGCTGGGCCCGGGTCCTGCGCAGCAGTCGGAACCGCGACCTGGCCCTGCTGCTGACCTCGACGCCCCCGGCCGGCCTGCCCTGGCTGGCCCCGGCCACGGCCCCGCCGGAGTACGGCGACCGGGTGATGGCCTTCGGCAGTCCCCACTCGCTGGAGGCGACCCTGACCCAGGGCATCGTCAGCCATCCGGGTCGGCTCCGCAACGGGGCTCTCTTCGTGCAGACGGACACCTCGGTGAATGCCGGGAACTCCGGGGGGCCCCTGGTGAACTCCCGAGGCCAGGTGGTGGGTGTGAACTCCTTCGGGATGAGGGACGCCACGAACCTGAACTTCGCCGTCTCGGCCACTCACCTCTGGGAGTGGATGCCGATCCTGGAGGTCCATCTCCCGCGCCTGCACGAGGCCCTCTACTGCAACGTCTGCGGCTTCACCAACCTGGATCCCGGGACCTGGTGTGGCCGCTGCGGGGCCGGCCTGACCCCGTTCCGCATCTCCCCGCGCATGGAGGAATTGCTGCAGACCCGATCCGAGGCCCCCAGCGCCGCGCCCGGCGGCCCACGGGACTGCCCCACCTGCGGCTGCCGGGTCGCCGCCGGCCAGGACTACTGCCGCCGCTGCGGGTCTGCGGCACGAGGAGCACCATGAGCACACCCCTGGAAGCCCATTGCCATCAGGTCCGGGAGTTGCTGGCCAGCTTGGGTCTGGAGGCCCGGGAAGTGGCCCGCAGCGCTGAGGACGAAGAGGAACTCGAACAACACGTCTGGATGGTCGAAGCCGGCTCGGCAACCGTCCTGGTCCGCCTGCTCTGGGACCTCAAGGACGAGGAGGGATGGTTCCGCGTCTCCTCGCCCCTGGTCCACCTGCCCGAGAGGAACCTGCTGCCTTTCTACCGCCGCCTGCTGGAACTGAATGGCGAACTGCCGGGAGTCAGCCTGTCGGCTGTCCACGACGTGATCGAACTGTCCGGCGAGCGCCCCCTGGAGGGGATGGACGCCGCCGAGGCCCGCAGCCTGCTGACCCGGGTGGCCGCCTGCGCCGACAAGCTGGACGACTCCCTGCACGAGACCTTCGGCGCCCCCCTCTGGGAGCCCCAGTAGGTCGCCGGGAGGGCAGGTCAGCCTGCCCCCCGGGCAGCGGCCGGCTGCCCCCTTCCGCGAGGC
>CAZQPM010000070.1:0-14310 GCA_964595195.1 uncultured Burkholderiales bacterium
CTTCGCTGGCCGTTGATTCCTGCCAGGGGCCGCGGGTGGGGGGCCCGCTAGCAGCGCGGTCGGGGGCGGAAGGCCCTGACCCAGTCGCGCTGCTCCTGGTTCATGCCGATCTTGGGGGTCTCCATGTCCGACAGGCGGAGGGCTTCCTCGGGCTTCATTCCCATCCGGATCCTCCAGCACGACACGAACAGACCCGTGCGCCCCACGCCCCCCCAGCAGTGGACCAGCAGGGGGCGGTTCGGGGAGTGTTCCATCAGGTCCAGGAAGTGCTCGACCTGGTCGACCTCGGGGACGGTCCAGTCCGTGACGGGGATGGCGCAGTAGGCCAGGCCCAGGTGGTTGCAGTAGTAGCGGCTCTCGTCGGATTCCTGGCGCAGGTTCACCACGGTTCGAAGGCCCTGCTCCTGGAGACCGAGGAGATGCTCGATGCCCGGTTGCGGACCTCGATACAGGCCGGGACCGGCCATCAGGTACTGGCTCAGCATGGGCGCCATGGTTGTCTTCCGGCGGGCGGGATCCTTCTCGGAGTGCGGCAGGTGGCTGGCCGGGCCGGCAGGGAGATCCGCGCCGAGGGCCAACAACCCGACCTTCAGAGCACGCTCGGACCGCACTCACGAGCTGCGTTCGTGACGTCAGCGAATAACTCAAGTCAGGAGTCCCATCGTCATGCGTATCTTCTCCGGAATCCAGCCCACCGGGGCCATCCACGTCGGCAACTACGCCGGGGCCATCCTCAACTGGGTCCGGATGCAGGACGAAGGCGAGTGCCTCTACTCGATCGTGGACTACCACGCCTTGACCATGCCCTACGAGCCTCGAGAGATGCCCGGCCGGGTCCGCGATGCCGCCCTGGACCTTCTGGCCTGTGGCCTGGACCCCGAGAAGGCCCACCTCTTCGTCCAGTCCCACGTGCCCGAGCACACCGAGTTGACCTGGGTGCTGGCCTGCTGCGCTCCGATCGGCGAGTTGAACCGCATGACGCAGTTCAAGGAGAAGAGCGAACGGGTCGATTCGGTCAACGCGGGCCTCTTCACCTACCCGGTCCTGATGGCTGCGGATATCCTTCTCTACAAAGCGGATACGGTTCCCGTGGGAGAGGACCAGTTGCAGCATCTGGAGGTGACCCGGGTCTTCGCCCGCCGCTTCAACAACCAGTTCGGGCCCACGTTCCCTGAACCTCAACCCCGGATGACCAGCGCTCCGCGGATCATGGCCCTGAACGACCCGACCCGCAAGATGTCCAAGTCCCTGGAGGGGTCGGCCATCATGATCTCGGACCCCGATGAGGTGATCCTGCGCCACGTGAAGCGTGCGGTCACCGATGTGGGACCGAAGACCGACGAGATGAGTCCGGGGGTGAAGAACCTGTTCACCCTGCTGAAGGTCTTCTCTCCGGCGGAGACGCAGGTCTACTTCCAGGAACAGTATGAAGCCGGAAACCTGCGCTACAAGGATCTCAAGCAGACCCTGGGCCAGGACATGGTCGACACCCTGCGGCCGATTCGGGAGCGTCGCGCGGAACTGGCGGCCAGCCCGGGGAGGGTCTGCGAGATCCTGCATGAGTCGGCCCGCCGGGTGCGCCGGATCGCTCAGGCCACCATGGGGGAGATCCGTGAGAAGCTGGGCCTGACCGCCTGCTCCTGAGGGGGGCCCCATGCCGGAACTGCCTGTCCCCCTTCGCAATCAGGGTTGGGATCCCAGGGTCTGTGCCTTCCGATGCGCCGACGTGGTGACGGTGTTCGCCGTGTTGACCCGGCGTTGGACCGTGCTGGTCGATACCCTGTATTCCGAGGCCGCAGCCCGCGAACTGGGCCGCCTGGCCTTGGAGGCCGGAGCCCGACACCGCGGTGGGACGGCTCCTCCGCTGCTGGTCCTGAACACCCACGCGGATTGGGACCACGCCTGGGGGAATGGGGTCTTCTGCGGGCCGAAGGCCTCCTTTCCGGCCCCGCTCCTGGCCACCCGGGCTTGTGCCCGTCGACTGCGCTCGGCCGAATCGGCCGCCGAGCTGGCCGCCCGGCTGGTTGAGGAGCCGGAGCGCTTCGCGGGTGCCGGCCTGGTCGCGCCGACCCTGGCCTGCGACGGGATCCTGGAGATCGACGGAGGAGACCTGACCCTGCAACTGCTGCCCGCGCCGGGGCATACTTCCGACCAGTTGGTCGTCTGGATTCCCGAAGTGCGGCATCTGCTGGCTGCCGATGCCGCCGAACACCCGATGCCCTTCGTCGAGGGGCCGGGCCAGTTGGGGCAACTGGTGGAAACCCTGGAGAGGATGCGCGACCTGGAGCCTGTCCGAGTCCTGGCCTGCCACGACCGCCTGGACGGGGACCCGGACCTGCTGGCACGCAACCTGGCCTACTTCTCCCGCGTGAGGCAGGCGGCCGGGCGGCACTCTGGAGCGATCCCTCCGGACGCGGACCTCGAGCAGGTCCTGGGCCTGCCGGCCGCCAGCTTCTTGGAGGAGGTCTCGGAGGATGCCCGGGACTTCTACCGGGGGGCGCACCGCAAGGCCCTGCTGGCCGCCGTGGCCGAGGTCACCGGCCCGACGATCAGCGGAAGGCCTCTCCGGGGCGGACCCCCAGGATCTTGAGGGCCTTGGCCAGGGGGCACAGGCCCGTGTAGGAGGCCTGCAGCAGGTTGGCGCCGACGAAGGCCGTCAGCCAGAGCCAGTGGGGGCTGTGAATCTGGGACAGCAGGACGGTTCCCAGGATCATGGAACCGGCGAAGGCCATGACGATCCGGTCGATGTTCATGTGGGGATTTCCCCCTTTCCGGGATGGCGGGTCGCCCCCGCACCATGTCGATGCTGCGGAGGCGCGAGGGATTCATTCTGGAGTCGGTCTGGCGGGGTCCCTTGACCGGCCCGTCCGGGACTGGTAAACGGAAAGGGAGAGTCTGAACCTCTGGGGGTCTCCCGGCGATGAAGTGGCACGCAATCCTCCTGTTGGCCGTGGTGGCCCTGTTGGCCCTGGTGGTCGGTCCCGCCGACGCGGGAGCCGAGCACGGCACGGTGCTGGTCCGGAACGACAGCGACTTCGAGATCTACGTGGTGATCGGGGGCTACAACCAGGGGCGCATCTGGAAGGGATCCAGCGAGGACTACGACGTTCCCCTGGGCAGCCACAAGGTGGAAGCCTGGGTCGGGGACGAGGTCTCCAAGGAATGGGTCACCCTGACGCCCGGTTCACCCCGCGACGAGGTGACCTTCAAGAACGATGACTTTCCCGAGTTGGAACCACGGCGCTAGGCGCTGGCTCGGAGTGGCCGAAGGCCGCGGCCGCGCGGACCGGAGTGCCGACCTGGAGGCAGTTTGAGCCCGTTGGCCCTGAGTCTGGCCGTGCTGGTCGGGGTGACGATGGGGGCCCTCGGCAGCGGTGGGTCCCTGTTGACCGTTCCCATCCTGGTCTATCTGGTCGGCCTGGAACCGCGGGCAGCCATCGTCCTGAGCCTGGCCGTGGTCGGGGTCGTCAGCACGCTGGGCGCCCTGCAGGCCCTTCTGGCGGGGCAGATGCGGTGGCGCCTGGGTCTGGCCTTTGCCTCCGGGACCATGGTCGGAACCTGGGGGGGAACGCTGGTCGGCCGCCGGATCGACCAGAACGTGCAGTTGGTCCTCTTTGGCGCGGTCGTCCTGGGGGCAGCCGTGTGGATGCTCCGCAGATCCCTCCGGCCGGATGGCGGGCCCGCCTGCAGGGCTTCGTGGGCGCGAGTGCTGGTCAGCGGGGTCGGGGTGGGCATCCTGACCGGCCTGGTCGGCGTCGGTGGGGGGTTCATGATCGTCCCGGCGCTGGTCATGGTCAACCCCAAGCTGACGATGCAGGAGGCTGCGGGCACCTCGCTCCTGGTGATCAGCCTGAGCTGCCTGGTCGGCGTGCTGGGCTACCTGGACGCCTCGCTCCCCTGGATGCCTGGCGTCATGTTCGCGGCCTCGGCCTGCCTGGGTGTCGTGGTGGGCGGGCGCCTGGCCCGGCGTCTGCGCAGCCAGACCCTGCAGCGCCTCTTCGCTGCCTTCCTGGTGGCGGTCTCGGTCTTCGTGCTGGCCCGGAGCCTGCCGCCGCTTCTGGGCATCTGAACCCTCAGGGGGCCGCAGGTTCAGGACACCGGGGCGGCATCCAGGTCGGCCGCCATCTGCCGCACGTGACGCCGGACCTCCTCGACCAGGGAGGGAGGCGAGAGGGGGCGAGCGTCGGCGCCGTGAGCCAGGACCCAGCGGATCACCTCCAGCGTCGGTCCGACGTCCATGGTCAACTCGATCGAACCGTCCTCCAGGCGCTCGGCGCGTTGGCTCTCGTGCCACTTCCGCTCCAGGATCCAACGCGCGGCCTGCTCGGAGAACCAGATGCGGCAAGGCCCCGGGTCTCCCGTGGTGAAGATGCCCATCGAGTTCTCAAGGTGCTTCTCGGGGTCGAACTCGGGCCGGGGGCGGAAGCTCTGGCCCGGAACCACCCGGCAGGTCTCGATCCGGCTCAGGGCAAAGGTGCGCATGGCCTGGGCCCTGCGACAGAAACCCACCAGGTACCAGTCGCCTCGGTAGTTCCGCAGCATGTAGGGCTCGACCACCCGGTGGTTCCTCTCCAGACCCCGGTGTAGCGAGTGGTAGACCATTTCCACCGGGGCACTGCGGGTCAGGGCCCGATCCACTTCCTGCAGGATCTCGGGGGCGACCTGGCGCAGGGGGCCGGGGTCGAAGTCGTAGCCGCGATGGAAGAGGTCCTCGGCTCGCACAGGCATGCGCCCCGCCAGGTGGCGGGAGATCTTCTTCAACGAGGTCTGCAGGGTGCGGGCGAAGGGTGACTCGGGTCCCATGCCCTGGACCACCTTCTGGGCGACCACGAAGGCGAAGAACTCGCCCTCATCCAGGTGGATTTCGCCAGGAAACTCCCACTTGGGGTCCTCGTAGTAGTAGCCATTGGGCAGCGGGGGGTCGGGGATGGGGGCCTGGAACTGGTCGCGCAGGAAGGCGATGTCCCGGATGACCGTGCGTTGGGATACCTCCAACTCGGTCGCCAGTTGGCCGCAGGACAGGCGGGCCCCGCTTTTCAGGCGCCGGTGGATCTCCTGCATGCGGCGCAGGCTGAGGGCGGTCACGGCCGAGCCTTTGTCTGGCTTCATCGGGGGCCTCCTGGGGATGGGTCAGAGGGTCTTCTGACACGGTGACACGGATTCCTGTGTCCAGTCCTGCCAGCCCGGTGATCCAGGAGACGGAGGGCTCCCCGTCGCGGTGGTGCCGGCGGTCGCTGGTGTCGGGGAGGACGCCCCCGCCAGCTCTCGAACGGCTTCGCCATGGACTACACCATCCGCCCCGATCTGTATGACCTCCAGCATTCCGGTGACTTCCTTCCCGGAGAGCGCGACTTCTACCTCGACCTGGCACGCCAGGCTGGAGGAGCCGTCCTGGAGCTGGCCTACGGTACCGGTCGGGTGGGGCTGCATCTGGCTCGGCACGGGATCGAGGTGGTCGGCCTGGACCTCTCGGCATCCATGCTGGCTCGGGCCCGCGAGGTCCTGCAGGCCGAACCCGCTGAGGTTGCCAGACGGGTCACCCTGGTCCAAGCCAGCATGGTGGACTTCGACCTGGGGCGTCGATTCGGTCTGGTCTACGTGCCCTTCCGGGCCTTCCTCCACCTCAAGACCCAAGACCAGCAGCGGGGGTGCCTGGGGCGTGTGGCTGCCCACCTGACCCCGGGAGGGCGCTTCGCCGGCAACTTCTTCCAGCCCAATCCCCTGTTGTTGCCGGCGTATACGACGACCCGACTGGACGGTGTGGCCGCGACGCCTGACGGGGGGCGCCTGGTGGTCAGTCACTGGTGCCCGGATTCGGACCTTCATGAGCAGTACAAGCACGTGACGATGAAGAGCGACCTCTACGACTCCCAGGGGCGTCTGGTGGAGTGCACGCTGCGCGATCTCGAGCTGGCCTGGATCTTCGGGCGGGAGTGGAGGCTGTTGTTGGAAGTCGAGGGTTTCGAGTTGGAACGCCTCGACGGCGGCTTCCAGGGGCAGTCGGTCCGCGACGGCGGGGAATACGTCTGGGTCGCACGCCGGTCCGTCGCTCGGCCATCAGCTTGAGGACGGCGGGACGGGCCTTTGGGGTCCCGAACCCCCGGCCTTCAGGACCCGGCTGAACCTGGCAGCCCGTGTGAATACGACTCCCGTCGCCCCTGCGTTGTCGCGCAAATCCTCATCTGCCACCAGCGAACCGCGGCGATGCTCGGTCCGGATGATCACACCGGCGGCTAGCGGGGTCCGTCGATCGCACCCACTGCGGTGAGCCGGAGCGTCCGGGGCGTCTTGTCGTAGGTGAAGGTGATCTCGCCCCGGTCCAGCGGGGTCCCGTCGGGCTTGAAGACCACCTGCATGACGCGGCGGTCGACGGCTCCGGTCGAGGTGAGGGTGCACAGGACCATGCAGGCGCCCTTGGTCAGGGCCTGACGGTAGTCGTAGTTCCTGGAAAATCGGACTTCGACCGTCCCGCGCGAGCCGATGATCGCCGATTGCTGCAACTTGCCGTCGACCCAGGTCTCCCACTGGTAGGCCGAGTTGTACCCGCCGCCCATCCTGGTGCTGTTCAGGGGCGCCAGCGCCGGTTGCAGGTCTCCAGAGGCCTGGGCCAGGGTGCCGATATTGCGCAGCTCACCCCCGAAGCGCTCCACCTCGTTCATGAAGGCATTGCGATTCTGCATGCCGCGGTAGTGGACGGTGCCCATGGCGAACAGGACGGCCATGATGCTGATGACCACCATGAGTTCCAGGGTGGTCATACCCGGGCGACGGTCCGGTCGGCGGTACGCGGTCATCGGCCCTGCTCCCGGGCCCTGGCCACCATCAGGACCACGGCGGTTCCCAGGACCACCACGAGGAGACCGACCAGGACGAAGCCCATGATGGAGCCTTGCTCACCCTGGGCGGGCGGGGCGATCGGAGCGTCCAAGGGGGGAGGCGAAGGTTCGGGAGACACCTGGGAACTGCTGTCGGGTTCCTGCGCTGGCCGGGTTCCGGGGACCGGAGCCTCCCGCACCGGCCCGGAGGCGGGCGCCGTGCCCTGGTCGCTCAGGCCGGTCTCCTTCTGGACCCCGACGGCGGTGTCGACCTCGCGTTCCACGGAATCGGCTTCGACCACGGCGGCCTGGACCGTCAGGAAGCAGGCCAGCACCAGGGCCAGGGCGAAAAAAAGTGCCGGCATCCACCTCAGCCTGTAGCCGGGCCGCCTGTGGTGTCGCTCTGCCAGGTTGTTCATCGACAGTCTCCCGTGGTGGTAGAACTCCGAACTTTTTATAGTATACTATAATTCACAGGACGCGGGGGGGAAGAGAGGCCAGGGAAGTGAGAAGACTCGCATGATTCGGCGGGGCCGCAACGGGGGCCTGACCCTGTTGGAAGTTCTGGTCACCCTCACGCTGCTGACCACCACGCTGGTGGCCTTCGCTGCGGTCTATCCGGCAGCCTTCAAGTTGAATCGCAAGACCCAGAGGTCGGTGCAGGCGGCCGAACTGGCCGGTGCCGTGGCCGAGGAGTTGCGCACCCTGCCCTTCAACCGGCCCACGGCCCTGACTTCCGGGGGGCTCTTCCTGGAAGACTTCGTGGATCCCGGCTGGAATCCGGGGAACAGCCATTTTGCGCGCTTCCCGCGGACCGCCATCCCCGAGCCCTTCACGTTGATCTCTCCCTCGGGGCAGCGAGGCGTCTTCGTCGACGGGGACACCCCCTTCACCTACGCCGAGATCATCATCACCGTCTTCTGGCGTGAAAGCGTGAACAACCAGATGCTCTCCAGGCAGACCACCATTCGGACGTCGCGGACGGGCAACCGATGAGGCGTCGTGGTTTCACCCTCATCGAACTGCTGGTCGCGGCGGCCCTGTTCATCGCCCTGACCTCGCTGGCCGCCTACTGGATCATGGTCGGAGTGCGGGCCCAGGAGTTCGAGCGCAATGCCCGCGAAGCCCAGGTGACGGCGCGGGACATCCTCAACCGCCTGGTGGACGAGATGCGCACGGCCTCGACCCTGCCGCTGGTCGCCCAGGAGGATGTCCCCGTCCCGTCGGGTGTTCTCTATCCCGACCCCTACGGATCCACGACGACGCCGTTCGGTGGCATCTACAAGCAGGGCGTCGACCCCGTCGAGGGGCACTACGCGGACAACCGGGTGATCTTCACCCGGCCGGGCACCGACACCGCAGGCGGCAGCTTCGATCCGGCCGACCTGAACAGCTACGTCTATGTCGAGTGGCTGGTCCCACCCAACCCCGACGCCAGGCGGCCCAACCAACCCTGGAACCGGATCTACCGCAGGGTCCACGACATCCGGTTCAACAGTCTGGGCCACGCGATCGACGGTCAGAAGCACTGGGGAGTCGTGGCCGACTTCTTCATCAAGAACACGGCCCTGCGAAGTGCTCGCGAGGAGGACTGGATGGTCGGCCGCCTGAACGGCGCTGAGGACATCCTGGAGTTCCGAGTCCAGCACGCTGCCCACATCAACCCGATCACCGGCTTGCCGGGCAAGGAGGTCTCGCTGACGGCCTGCAGCGCGCACCCCCACAACACCTACGACCGCAACCTGTTCAACGTCACGGTGAGGGCCATCACCTTCCGCCGCGGCGAGAACAACACCCGACGCGAGGCCAAGAAGACCGAGACGACCCTGCGGTCGCAGGTTCGTCTGGAGTCCGGGATCTAGGAGGGAGCCGCCGAGATGAGTTGGGGACGCAATCGGACCAAACGTCGGGGGGTTGCCCTGGTCTTTGCCCTGTTCACGATCAGCCTCCTGGTGACCATGAGCGCGACCGTGGTCGCCCTGGCCATCCGGCACGGGCGCACCAGCCACTCGCACGGGTACGCAGAGGCGGCCCTGCACGCGGCCAACTGGGGCGTCGAGGCCACGCTGAACTAC
The DNA here is from genome assembly GCA_964595195.1 of uncultured Burkholderiales bacterium. Lineage (GTDB taxonomy): Bacteria > Vulcanimicrobiota > Xenobia > Xenobiales > Xenobiaceae > CAZQPM01. The sequence continues at coordinate 8,891 of CAZQPM010000070.1, forward strand.
ATGGGGGTCAGTCAGAGGCAACCGGGCGGAGAGCAGCACTGGAAGGCGGTCGACAGGGATAAGAACGGCTATGCCATCAGCTTCCGCCTGGCCGAGACCGAGGGATCCAATTGCCGTCTGGCCCTCCGCCTGGACCGGAGGACCACGCCCGTGACGGTGTACGCCCGGGTGAAGGCGGCTGCCCAACCGGTGGCCGGCAACAGCCGCCTGGTCCAGTTCTGCAGTTCTTCGAGCTGGGACGACAGCAAGGAGCACGAACTTCTGATCGACGGGCAGACCAAGGCCCGGGTCCAGGTCCTGGTGACCGAGTACCTGGTCACCGGGCAGCCCAGCCACTACCAGTTGGTGTCCACTGCCCGCGTCCTGAACCCCTCGAACCAGGTCGTGGCCACCCGGGTCGTCGAGGCCCGGGTCCGTGAGCAGACGGCCCTGGACTTCATGCACTTCATCCAGAATGCCCGCGCCTGGGACGTCAACGGGGTCGACCCCGGCACCGCCACCACGAATGACATCGTGGGCCTGCCGGAAGGCTACCGCGAGAACGGCAGGATGCGGGTCGATGGTGGCGGAAGCGTGGACCAGACCGCAGGGTCCGTCAAGTTCTACGGCCGGGGCGACAGCGAATCGACGCGCTGGAGCTTCACCGGAGACGTGACCATGGGGGATGGTCGGGACAGCATCCTTTTCACCCACGATCAGGCCGACAAGAACCTGAACACCATCTTCACCGGCGGACTGAAGACCGACCAGAAGCCCCTGGGTCTGCCGCACCATGAAGGCTACGTGGAGTACGCCCAGTCCCTGGCCCAAGGCCGGTTCAACATCGAGATCAAGGGAGACCCGAGCACCGCCTTCGCCGCCTCGACGAATCCTTCGGGCAAGGTGCCGGACGTCGTCAAGAAGGAGAACGACGCCCGCCCCTCCTTCGCCAGGATCGTGGTCACCCTGAACGGCACCGACGTCAAGATCGAGAAGGTGAACCCTGGGGCTCCGGGTTGCGTGGATCCCGTGATCTACGAAGGCTCGGCCGCCAAGATTCCCAACGGGATCGTCTCGGTCCAGGGGGGAAACGTCGAGGTACAGTCGGCTCGCGACAACGCCGGGCAGCCGATCCCCTTCAAGGGCAACCTGACGATCGTGGCTTCGGACAACCCCGGGCGGGCCCAACCGACGACCGGGACCCGGGCCTATGGAAAGAACAACGGGACGATCTACTCCGACGCTGCTCGGGACTTCTACACCAAGAACCCGCATCGGGTTCCCCCCTATGCCGAGAGCGAGATCCATCCGGGCTCAGGCTCTCCGAACAAGTACCTGTGGCCCAGTCCTCCCGCCAAGTACGAGCGTGAAGGCAACGTGATGGTCACCAGCGACATCCAGCAGGGGAAGAGCGCCAAGCCTCCCGCACTGGGCCTGATCGCCCAGAACTTCGTGCTGCTCAACGACAAGGCTCCCGGGCCGAACCAGACGGGTCTCGAATCGCTTCAGGTTGAAGCGGTGCTGATGAGTCTGGACCATTCGGTTCAGTTCGATTGGGACAACGTGGCGGGCAGCCCCAAGGATGTCCACGACAAGCTGATGGTCAAGAGGCCCCCGGCAAGCACACCGATCGACAAGCAGCGCACCTTCAAGCTGAAGGGGGCCATCGTCAGCGGGTTCCTGGATGTCGAGGGCGACTGCGTGGGGCGCGGCTACTTCAACCAGCAGTTCACCCACGATCCCAACCTGCGCTTCCAGTTGCCGCCGTCCTTCCCGCGGTGGGACCGGGTCACCAGCGACGCCACCGGAGTCGTGTGGAACTGGGTCATCATGAACTACGTCGACAAGGGAACGCTCAACCAGTTCCGGTTCGACTGAACCCGCCGCCCCCTTCTCCAGCCTCCGTCGGCTCTCGGGCCTACGGGGGCTGGTCGCTGGTACCGGGGCCTCGAGGATCAACTGGGGAGCGTGCCCGGGCCGGCGGTCAGGAATCGGGCCAGGCGGTCTCCAGCGATGTTCCCGCCGCTGAGCAGCACGCAGGTGCGGCGGCCCCACAGGTGGCGCAACGTGCCCGAGGTCAGGAAGGCCGCGACGCCCACGGCCCCGCCGGGTTCCACCACCAGCTTCTGCGCTTCGGCCAGCCAGCGCACGGCCTCGACGACCTCGCTGTCCTGGACCCTTTCGACACCCGAGACCAGCGCCTGGACATGGGCGAAGGGCAGGCCCCCCGGGCGGGTGGAGGTCAGGGCGTCGCAGAGGGTCCGGGCTTCTGGAATCGAGACCGGGTGCCCCGCCTGGAGGGAGCGCCAGGTCGAGTCGTTGCCGGCGGGTTGCACGCCCAGGACCTGCGCCTGGGGGCGCAGGGCCTTGACCGCAGAGGCCACGCCGGCGACCAGGCCTGCCGTGCTGACCGGGACCAGCACCACCTCGACGTCCGGCATGGCCTCCACGATCTCCAGGCCGACCGTCCCGTGGCCGCACAGCACGTCCCGGTCGTCCATGTGGTCGATCGCCGTCAGGCCCCTCTGGGCCTGGAGCTCGCTCAACGTTTCGAAACGGGCCTCGAAGCGGTCCTCGCACAGCACGACCTCGGCCCCCAGTTCCCGGGTCCGGGCCACCTTGTTCGGCTGGGTTCGCCTCATCATCACGACCGTCGTGGGGATCCCCAGCACACGTCCGGCATAGGCGAAGGCGGCAGCGAAGTTCCCCGAGGAGGACAGGGCCGCCCCCCGGGCCCGCTGAGCCGCGGAGAGGCGGCCCAGCACCGTGAAGGCCGCGCGCAGCTTGTAGCTGCCCGTCTGCTGGAGGTTTTCGCACTTGGCGAACAGGCACCCCCCCCCTTCCAGTTCCTCGATCAGCGGCAGCACCGGGGTCCGGCGGACCTGGGCAGGCAACTCCGCGGCGGCGGCACGGATCTCGTCCAGCGTGAGCAGACTGTGTTCCATGCGGGGCCCGTTCGCAGCGCCGGGCGGCGGGTCCTCTCCGGGGGGGCCGGACCGGCCGGGCCGGTCACTCCACGTAGAGCTTGCGGACGTAGGGGCTGGTCGAGGCCCGCAGCAGGGCCCCGTAATCCGGGGTGAAGTGCAGGGGATCGCCGACCCGGTACCCCGGCGCGGCGCTCAGGTCCACCAGCAGGTGGTCGGAGCTGGCACCCAGGATGCGGACGCGGGGATCGTGGGGCGCCAGGCCTTCGGCCACGAGGTCCTGGCGACCGATCGCCAGGATCCCGCGGACCTGGGGGCCGTGGTCCTCGAAGTGGACCCTCTCGCCGAAGGCGTTGGCGCCCGAGGTTCCCAGGGGTTTGGAGGGCTTGCGCTGGACCTCGATGAGCTCGGCGGACAGGGTGAAGGCGTCCCCGTGGAGGCCCTCCATCACCTGGCACGTCGCCGTGTCGTTGCCCAGCATCAGGGCCTCGCCCAGGCGAAGATTCGTGATCCCTGCCGGGGCCCGACCCTCGCGCACCATCCCGATGGTGCTGGAGTTTCCCCCGGAGATGAAGGGGAGCGGGATCCCGTAGCGCTGGCGCAGATCCTCGGCCAGGGCCACCAGGCCGCCCAGGTTCTGCTGGTCGGGAAGGATCGCCCCGTAGCAGGTCAGGTTGACGCCCAGCCCATAGAAATCCAGGTTCGGCTGGGCCAGGATCTCCTCGGCAGTCCGCAGGATCCGCTCTCGGTCCTCAAAGAAGATCCCTTCGCGCAGGTCCCCCATGTCGATCATCAGCACGACCCTGTGCTGGCGGTCCTGGCGGGAGGCGGCCTCGCCCAGGCAGCGCAGGGTGTGGATCTCGCTCTGCAGGCTGATGTCGGCGCACTGGACCACGTGATCCACCTCGCTGGGCATCGAGAGGCGCACCAGCATCCGCGGTTTGGTGGTCTGCATGGACTGCAGGTTGCGGATCCGCGCATCGGCCAGGATGTCGACCGGGCTCTGGTCGATCATGGCCACGATCCGGGGGTCGGCACAGACCACCTTGGTCACCGCGGCCATCTGGATGCCCTGCTGATGGCAGATGGCCACCAGCAGGTCCAGGTTGTGGCGGAGCTTCTTCAGGTCGGCGGTCAGTCTGGGGTAGGGCACAGGGGGCTCCCTTGGGTTTGTTCCAGGCCCAGGCTCTGCTTGAGCAGGCTCAGGGCGGCCTGGGGATCGCGCTTGGAGAGGACCCCCAGCGCGGCCATGGTGTAGTGGTCGTCGAAACGCAGTTGCAGGGCTCCCGGGTTGGGAAAGAGCATCATCCGGGTGTGGTTGCAGTCCGCCAGGGTGCGCAGGAGCTCCCGGCGGTGCGGCAGGCGGGTCAGGGCTCCCCCGGTCCCGACCAGCGTCCGCACGGCCGTCAGGTCCTTGCCCTCGGCCAGGGTCTGGCGGCCTTGGGGCGAGTAGACGTGGCGCAAGCGCCCGGCATGGCGTTGCAGGGCCAGGATTCCGGCCTCGCGGCACAGGCGCTCGGTCAGGCGGTACTGTTCGGGAGTCTGGGGTATCGGCTGGTAGTCGGCCAGGCACGCCTCCAGGTCCAGACCCAATTCCCGGGTCAGCGTCTCGCGGCCCAGGCGGTCCACCAGGTGGTGGGCATTGACGAAGAGACCCAGGTCGCCCTCCACGGTGCGCTTGGCGAAGGGTTCGGGAGCCGTCGCCAGGCGGGCGATCTCCTCAGAACCTTCGGTGACGGAGTGCACGTCCGTCGTGGCTCCCCCGATGTCCACCACCACCAGGTCACCCAGTTCGCCGTACAGGACCCGGGCGGCCTCCATCACCGCCCCCGGGGTGGGCAGGATATGCCCGGTCACCATGTCGCGCAGGTGCTCCATGCCCGGCGCGTGCACGATGTGCTCCTCGAAGACGGCGTGGATCACCCGGCGGGCGGGCTCGATGTTCAGCTCGTCCAGTCTGGGGTAGACGTTCTCGACCAGGTGGCAGGGGATTCGGGCCTCAGCGAAGAGGCGGCGCACGGCCTGCTGGTTCTGGACGTTTCCGGCGTAGATGACCGGAACCGCCAACCCTGAGTCGGCGATCCGGCGGGCGTTGAAAAGGGCCGTCTCGCGTTCGCCATGGTCGGTGCCACCGGCCAGGAGGATCAGGTTGGGCGCCAGCGCCCGAACCTCCTCGAGATCCGAGTCCTGCAGCTTCCCGGCGGTGGCCAGGCGGACGATGGCGCCCGCGCCCAGGGCCGCGGCCTCGGCCGCCCGCACGGTCATGTCGTAGACCAGGCCGTGCACGCACATCTTCAGACCGCCGGCGGCGCTGCTGGTGGCCAGGATCTCGCCCCAGGTCAACCGGCCGCCCACCCTGCGCTGCAGGTCCTCGATGGCGCCCCGCAGGCCCACCCGGACGTCGCCCTCCAGGACGGTGGTCGGCGCCATCCCCTGGCCCAGGAAGCACGGGGCTTCGGCCAGGTCGGTGAAGGCGCTGACCACGGTGGTGGTCGAGCCGATTTCCGCCACCAGGAC
>CAZQPM010000071.1:0-14244 GCA_964595195.1 uncultured Burkholderiales bacterium
TGTTGTCGGCGTGGCTGCCGCCGTTCAGGATGTTCATCATCGGGACCGGCATGGTGTGGGCGAAGGGGCCGCCCAGATAGCGGAAGAGGGGCAGCTCCAGGTGGTTGGCGGCGGCCCGGGCGGTGGCCAGCGAGATGCCCAGGATGGCGTTGGCCCCGTACTTCCCCTTGTTCTCGGTGCCGTCCAGTTCGATCAGGGCCCGGTCGATGGCCATCTGGTCCAGGGCGTCCATGCCCAGGATCTCGGGGCCCAGGTTCTCCTGGGCGTGCTCCACGGCCTTCTTGACACCCTTGCCCAGATACCGCGACTTGTCCCCGTCACGAAGCTCCAGGGCCTCGTGGACTCCGGTCGAGGCGCCGGACGGCACCATGGCCACGCCGGTGGCCCCGGACTCCAGGTAGACCTGCACCTCCACCGTGGGGTTGCCACGAGAGTCCAGGATCTCCCGGGAATTGACTGCAATGATCTCGCTCATCTTGTTCCTCCTTGGCCGGAGGCCTGGGGCCCCCCGCCGGATCTCTTGTCTGGTTGCCGGTCGGCCGCGGCCGACGGCGGTTCAGGCGTCCTGGCGGTTCAGGCGTACTTGATGACGACGCCTTCCAGGACGTCCATGACGTCCTCGCACTTGTCGGTGACGGTCTCCAGGCTCTTGTAGATCTCCTTCCACTTGAGCACCTCGATGGCGTCCTTCTCGTGGCGGAAGAGGTCGGCCACGGCGGTCCGATAGACGGTATCCGCCTGCTTCTCGATGGTCTTCACCTCGCGGCGCAGCTCGGAGATGTCCTGCAGTTCCACCATCCGGTCGACCGCCTGGTTGATGATGTCGGTCACCTGCTGGATCAACCGGGCCAGTTGGAAGGCCTGTTCGGTGGGCTTGTTGACCTGGTAGGTACCCATCTTGACGGCCGAGGACTGGCTGTAGTCCAGGATGTCGTCCAGGTAGGCCGTCAGGGCGTGGATGTCCTCGCGGTCGATGGGCGTCACGAAGCTGCGCGCCAGTTGCAGCGAGACCTTGTGGACCAGGGCATCCCCCTGGTGCTCGATCTCGTTGAGCGCCTTCAGATGGACTTCCAGGTTGTCGAAGTCCTCCAGCAGCTTGACCAGCAGGTCCCCGGCCTGTCTGCACAGGTCCGCCTGCTCCTGGAAGTGCTGGAAGAAGGTCTCCTCGCGTGGGAGAAAGTTGAACTTCACCTTTGACCCTCCTGACTGGGCTCCGGTCGGAGCGTGTCTTGATCCGGGTTGACTTCCCGAGTTTCCTTTCCGGGGGGCAATTCCTCTAGTCGGCCACCTCCTGCCAGACCCGCAGCAACTCGTCCGGGGCCGTGCCCGGAAGGGCCCCCGGAAGGCGGCCCTCCAGGCGCTGGAACCGCGCGCTGAAGCGGTTCGTGGCCCGGCGCAGGGCGGATTCGGCATCCAGACCCAGGGTGCGGGCCAGCCCGACCACGGCGAGGAGCAGGTCTCCCACCTCGCGCTCCACGGCCGGGGCATCCTCCTCCAGCAGCGCTCGGTCGACCTCATCCAACTCCTCGGCGACCTTGGCCAGAGCATCCCCCGGTCCGGGCCAGCGGAAACCCGTGTCGGCCGCCCGGGCCACCACCTTCTGGGCGCGCATCAGGGCGGGCAGGCTTCCGGGAATCCCGTCCACCAGCGAGGTGCGCTGGGTGCGCCCCGGCTCCCCGGCCTTGATCAGCTCCCACTGCTGCAGCGTCTCCTCCGCCTGCAACTGGCGAGCCCGGTCGAAGACGTGGGGGTGGCGGCGCACCATCTTCTCGGCGATACCGCGGCACACGTCGTCGATGTCGAAGTCCCCGGCCTCCTCGGCGATCCGGCTGTGGAAGAGGACCAGCATCAAGAGGTCGCCCAGTTCCTCGCGCAGGTGCCGGGGGTCCTCGCCGTCGATGGCCTCCAGCACCTCGTGGGCCTCCTCCAGGAGGAAGTGCTTGAGGCTGTGATGATCCTGCTGTCGGTCCCAGGAGCACCCCCCCTCGCCTCGCAGGATGCCGAGGATCTGCACCAGCCGGGCGAAGGGGGACGCCCCGTCGGGTGGCCGGGTCACGGCCGGGCCTCGGTCTGGCCGGAGGCCGGCGCAGTCGCGGCAGGAACCGGCGCAGTCCCGTCGGCCGCGGGTGTCGCCCGGGTGGGAGAGGTCCCGGACCCGGAGGGGGAGGATGTCGCCCGCAACGAGGGCTGGAGGATCTCCACCCGGGCCCGGGCCCGCAGCGCCTCCAGACAGGCGTCCACCCGCTGGCTGGCCATGTCGGCCACCACCCGGCGGCGCAGGCTCTGGTAGTCCACCGTCCGGCCCTCCACCAGGAAGAGGTGCCAGCCGCCGCTGCGGGCCTGCAGCGGCGGTGAGACGCTGCCGGGCGCCAGCGCGAAGAGGGCTGCGACCTCGGCCTCGGGGAAGGACTCCTCCAGTTCGGCCCGGGTGACCCTGCCCAGGTCGCCGCCCGCGGGGCGGGTCCGGTCATCCAGGGAATGCACGCTGGCCAGGGTGCTGAAATCGGCGGGCCCCTGCAGGCGCTGGCGCAGGTCCAGGGCCTCCTGCTCGGAACCCAGCAGGATGTGGCGCAGGCGCAACTCCTCGAAGAGCTCGCGGTGGGCTCGGAAGTACTCCTTGCGCGCCTCCTCCGGGGTGTCCTGAAGGGCCAGGTAGTACAGCGGGACCGCCGAGGTCAGGTTGCGACGCAGGCGGTCCCGGGTCAGGCGACCCGAGTCCAGCAGGGCCCGGGCCTCGGGTTGCTGCTGGAAGTCCGCAACCCACTGGCTGATCTCCCCTCCACTGACGTCCAGGCCATACTGCCGGGCGGCCTGGGCGATCAGGCGCTCGGTGACCAGGTCCTGGAGAACCTCCGGGCCGAAGCGCTCGCGCAGTTCCAGGGAGAGTTCCTCCGAGCTGATGGTCTGCCCGTTGACGCGGGCCACGGGGCGGGGCAGACCGGCGACCAGGGCGGTGGCGGCGGCCCCCAGGACCAAGGCCAGGCCCAGCAGGATCGCCACTTTCCGGTTGTTCAAGAGTCTACCTCCCGCCCGGGTCCATCCCGAAAGGCGCTCCGCGGTTCGCCGGCCCGGGCCGGACTCCTGCGGGGAGGAATGACGGCTGATGGGGCAAAGAAGAGGGCCCTGGTGATCAGGCGCCCGGCTCCGGGCATCCCTTCCAGACGGAAGACCCTTGAAGACTCCCTTGATCCAACTGAATCGCTTCCTGGAAGGCTGCCTGCTTCGTCCACCCGCAGGGCTGGCGGCCGTGGCCCTGTGGGCAGGCATCGTCCTGGGTCTCTTGGGATGCGCCTACCTGATGGCGCGCACGGGTCCCGGCCTGCCGCTGGACCTGTTCTTCGCTCCCCTGCTGGCGGCGTGCTTCTTCTTCCGGCTCCAGGGGCTGTGGGTCGTGGTGCCGGCCCTCATGCTGTACCACACCAGTTCGGTGGCCCTCTACCAGATGACCTGGTCGGACCTTCTCCTTCGCGACCTCCTGGAAGTTGCCGAATGGCTGGTGCTGGCGGGCTTCATCCTGGTGACCCTGAACCGCTACGAGGTGGTCAAGCGCCACGAGGCCCGGGTCACCCGGGACTTCGAGATGGCCCGCACCCTGCAGAAGGCCCTGGTCCCCCCGGACTACGACTTCGGACGGGTCCGCATCCAGGGTCTGATTCGCCAGTGCCAGTCCATCGGGGGAGACTTCTACTACTTCCGTCCCTTCCAGGAGAAGTACGTCGTCTTCTGCCTGGGCGACACCATGGGCAAGGGCCTGTCGGCGTCCATGCTGATGGCCATCCTGATGGGTTTCTTCTTCGAGTGGGGCAAGCGCAGCCCCTCGCCGGCCGCGGTCCTGAACAAGCTGAACCGGCGCCTGCTGCGTCTGTGGTCGGAGGACACGACCTGGTTCGCCACCCTGTTCTACGGTGTCTACGATGAGGAACAGAGCCTGCTCACCTTCGCCTCGGCCGGGCACCACGCCGGTCTGCTGCTGCGGGCCTCGGGAGAGGTCGAGCCCCTGGTGGCCGAGGGCCTGCCCGTGGGGATCTTCGAGGACAGCGACTGGACGGAGTCCCGCCTTCCCCTGGCCGAGGGCGATCGGGTCCTGCTCTACACGGACGGACTGGTCGAGGCCCGCTCTCCTGCGGGCGACCTCTTCGGCGTCGAACGTTTGATCGCACTCCTCGAACGCGAGTACTCCTGTTCGGCCGAAGACCTCCTGCAACGGCTGGAGCAGGCCGTGACCGGCTACTCGGCCGGACCCCTGGCCGACGACCTGGCCATCCTCCTTCTGGAGGTCAAGCCGGGTGCTGCCTGGGAGCCTTCTCCCGCAGCGGTCAATCTCGGCGGCCTCTGACCCGAACCCCTTCGGGCCCGGCCCGAAGATCCTGGAAAGACGGCGTTTTTTCGGGCTTTGCAGTTTTTTCCCGGGGCGGCCGGTTCGGGTAGGGGCCGGCGCCTCGGTCGCGAAGGGGAGGCTCCCCGGTGCCGTCCCCGAAGGGCCACACCGGCTGGAAAGGAGCGCTGTTCCCCGTGATCACCCGCGAGACCCACCTGGACAACCTGTGCATCAACGTCATCCGTGGCCTGGCCATGGATGGGCCCCAGAAGGCCGATTCTGGTCACCCGGGAGCGGCCATGGCCCTGGCCCCGTTGGGTTGGGTCCTGTTCAGCCGCGTGCTGCGCCACAACCCGCACAACCCGCAGTGGCCCGACCGCGACCGTTTCGTCCTTTCCTGCGGGCACGCCAGCATGCTCCTGTACAGCCTTCTCCATCTGACGGGCTATGGGGTCAGCCTGGATGATCTGAAGAGCTTCCGCCAGTGGGACAGCATCACACCCGGACACCCCGAGCACTGCGTGGCGCCCGGCGTGGAGATGACCACCGGGCCTCTGGGGCAGGGCCTGTCCAGCGCCGTGGGGATGGCCCTGGCCGAGCGCTACCTGGCGGCCCGCTTCAACCGACCCGGGCACCAGGTCGTGGACCACTACACCTATGCCTTCTGCTCGGACGGAGACCTGATGGAGGGGGTGACCAGTGAGGCCTGCTCGCTGGCGGGGACCCTGGGTCTGGGCAAGCTGATCGCCGTCTACGACGACAACCACATCACCATCGCCGGGACGACCGAGCTGTCCTTCACCGAGGACCGCGAGGCCCGGTTCCGCGCCTATGGTTGGCATGTCCAGCGCGTCGAGGACCCGGGCGACCTGGAGGCCTTCGAGAACGCCCTCCTGGCCGCCCGGCAGGATCCCCGCCCGTCCTTCATCGCCGTGCGCACCCACATCGCCTGGCCGGCGCCCCATGCCCAGGACACCCCCGAGTCCCACGGGACTCCCCTGGGGCACGCCGAGATCGCGGCCACCAAGCAGATCCTCGGACTGCCTGCCGACCAGGTCTTCTTCGTTCCGGACGAGGTCCGCGAACAGGGCCTGCGCGTCGCCGACCAGGGGCATTCGGTCGAGGAACAGTGGAACCGGGCCTTCCAGGCCTATCGTCAGGAATACCCGGAACTGGCCTCGGAATTCGAGGAGTGGTTCGACGGTCGCCTGCCGTCGGGTTGGGACAAGGACCTGGTCGAGTTCGAAGTGGGCAAGGCCGTGGCCACCCGGGTCTCCTCCGGGAAGGTGATCAACGCCCTGGCCAGGCGCCTACCCAACCTGATCGGAGGCTCGGCGGACCTGGAACCCTCCACCAAGACGCTGATCGACGGCTCGGCCTCGCAGAGCCGTCAGCACCCCGAGGGCCGCAACATCCACTTCGGGATCCGCGAGCACGGCATGGGCGCGATCCTGAACGGCGTGGCGGCGCACGGAGGTCTGATCCCCTACGGAGCCACCTTCCTGGTCTTCTCCGACTACATGCGGGGGTCCGTGCGCCTGGCCGCCTTGATGGGTCTGCCCGTGGTCTACGTCTGGACCCACGACAGCATCGGTCTGGGTGAGGATGGGCCGACCCACCAGCCCGTCGAGCATCTGGCCGCCCTGCGGGCCATCCCCAACCTGGTGGTCCTGAGGCCCTGCGACGCCAACGAGGTGGTCGAGGCCTGGAAGGTCGCCGTGCGCCACGAGGAGGGCCCGGTGGCCCTGGCCCTGACCCGTCAGAACGTGCCGACCCTGGACCGGCGGGCCCTGGGGGCCGCGGATGGCCTGCACCAGGGAGCCTACGTGCTGGCCGAGGCGCAGGGGGCTCCGCCGCGCGTGCTGCTGCTGGGGACCGGTTCGGAGGTGCACCTGTGTCTGGCGGCCAGGGACCTCCTGCAGCAGCGGGGGATCCCCACGCGCGTCGTGAGCATGCCTTCCTGGGAGTTGTTCCTGCGCCAGGAGCCGGCCTATCGCGAGCAGGTCCTGCCCACCGCCGTCACCGCCCGGGTGGCCGTGGAGGCGGGCACCTCCTTCGGGTGGCACCGCTGGACGGGTGAGCGCGGCGACGTGGTGACCCTGGACCGTTTCGGGGCCTCGGCACCCTACCAGACCCTGTACGAGAAGTTCGGTTTCACGGCCGAAGAGATCGCTCGGCGCGCCCAGGCGCTGCTCGCACCATAAGGAGGAGATCGATATGGCCAACCCGTTGGTTCGCCTGCAGGACGAGAGGGTCAGCCCGTGGCTTGACAACCTCCGGAGGGACATGTTCTCGGACGGCGCCCTGGATCGTTTGATCCGCGAGGACGGGATCCGGGGGCAGACCTCGAATCCCACCATCTTCCAGAAGGCCATCTCCCAGGGGAGTCTCTACGATGAGCAGATCCTGGCCCTGGCCAGGGCTGGGAAGAGCCCCGAGGACCTGGTCTGGGACCTGATGATCCAGGACGTGCAGACGGCCTGCGACCACTTCCGCCCCGTCTACGAAGCCTCGCAGGGGAGGGATGGCTACGTCAGCCTGGAGCTGAACCCCACCATGGCCCACGACACCGAGGGCAGCCTGGAGCAGGCTCGGAAACTGGTGCCGCGAGTCGACCGGCCCAACCTCATGCTCAAGGTGCCGGCGACGCTGGAGGGGCTTCCCGTGGTCACGGCCCTGCTGGCCGACGGGGTCAACGTCAACGTCACCCTGCTCTTCTCGGCCGACCGCTACCGGCGGGTCCTGGAAGCCTGGATGACGGGTCTGGAGAAGCGGCTGGAGAAGGGGGCCTCGATCCGTGGGATCCATTCGGTAGCCAGCTTCTTCGTCAGCCGGGTGGACACCGAGGCCGAGAAGCGCATGGACCAGCGCCTGCTGCAGGAACCCGGCCTGAAGGCCCATCTGGATGGGCTGCGCGGGCGGATCGCCGTGGCCAACGCCCGGCTGGCCTATGGCCTTTTCGAGGAGATGCTGGCCACCCCGCGCTGGCAGCGCCTCGAGGCCCAGGGGGCTGCTGTGCAGCGGCCGTTGTGGGCCAGCACCAGCACCAAGAACCCGGCCTACCGGGACACCATCTACGTCGACGACCTGATCGGACCGGACTGCGTGAACACCATGCCGGACGACACGATCGAGGCCTTCCGCGATCACGGGACGGTGCAGCGCACCCTCACGGCCGACAACCTGGCCGAGGCCCGTCAGATCCTGGACCGCTTCGCGGCCCTGGGCTTCGACCTGGCCGATATCACCGACAACACGCTGGAGCGCGAGGGGGTCGCCAAGTTTGCCGCCTCCTACCAGGATCTGGTCCAGGCCGTCCGGGCCCAGCGTGACAAGCTGACCTCGGGCGCCTGAGCCGGGCGCGCCTCGAACCATTTTGGGGCGAACGGGAGGCCTCGGGACATCGTCTCGGGGCCTCCCGTGCGCCCGGTAGGGACCGTGGAGGGAACCGACCGGCGGCGGGGGAATAGCCTGCTGCCAGGTGGGACCGCTGCCTGGGAGCAGGTGAAGGGAGGCGCGCGGCCGGTGACTCTCGAGAACCCCTTGCGGGTGGGCCTGGCCCGGACCCGGGCCACCGAACCCTGCGTCGCGGTGATTTTCGGCGCCTCGGGAGACCTGACCTGGCGCAAGCTGGTTCCCGCCCTGCACCGCCTGGCCGAGGAAGGCCTGGTCCCGGGCGAATTCGCCCTGTTGGGCGTGTCCCGCCGGGTGATGTCCGACGCGGAGTTCCGCGAACGCCTGTACCGCGGGCTGCCTGCCCAGGCCGACCAGGAGGTGTGGGCCTCCTTCTCCTCGCGGATCCACTACCTGCCCGGCGATCACCGCGAACCGGCCAGCTACCAGGCCCTCCAGGAACGCCTGGAGGCCATCGACCGCCAGCATGGCACCGCTGGGAATCGCCTCTTCTACATGGCCGTCTCGCCGGCGGACTTCCCGGTGATCGCCCGGAACCTGGCGGCCCGGGGCCTGCACCGCCCTCAGCGGGGGTGGGCCCGGATCCTGGTGGAGAAGCCCTTCGGCCGTGACCTGTCCTCGGCCGTGGAACTCAATCGGCAACTGCTGCGCCACTTCGACGAGTCCCAGGTCTATCGCCTCGACCATTACCTGGGCAAGGAGACGGTCCAGAACATCCTGACCTTCCGTTTCGCCAACGGGATCTTCGAGCCGATCTGGAACCGGCGCTATATCGACCACGTCCAGATCACGGCCGCCGAGACCCTGGGGGTCGAGACGCGGGGTGGATACTACGACACCGCGGGGGCCCTGCGGGACATGATCCAGAACCACCTGCTGCAGTTGCTGGCGCTGGTGGCCATGGAACCTCCGGCCAGCCTGGATGCCGAGGCCGTCCGCGACGAGAAGGTCAAGGTCTTCCGGGCCTTGCGCCGCTTCCGACCGGGTGACGTGGCCGCCTGCGCCGTGCGGGGGCAATACGATTCCGGACACATCGAGGGAGCCCCCGTCGTCGGCTACCGCCAGGAGGACAAGGTCTGCGGCACCTCCCAGACCGAGACCTGGGCGGCCGTCCGCTTCCTGATCGACAACTGGCGCTGGAGCGGGGTCCCCTTCTATGTCCGCACGGGCAAGCGGCTGCCCCGCAAGGTGACCGAGGTGGCGGTCCAGTTCCGGCCCGTGCCCCACCTGCTCTTCTCCAGGACCCCGGAGGACGCGCTGGAGCCGAACCTGCTGGTCCTGCGGATCGACCCCGAGGAGGGGATCTCGCTGCGGATCGCCACGAAGTTCCCCGGCATGGTCACCCGGGTGCGCTGGGTGAACATGGACTTCCAGTACGGGCGGGCCTTCGCCGACCCCTCTCCGGCGGCCTACGAGCGCCTGCTGCTGGACTCGATGCTGGGGGACGCCACCCTCTTCTCGCGCGGAGACGCCGTCGAGGCGGCCTGGGCCGTGGTGGATCCCATCCTGGAGGCCTGGAACTCCGACCCCACGCCGATTCCGCGCTACCCGGCGGGCTCCTGGGGCCCCCGGGCGGCCGAGACCTTCATCGAGGACGCGGGGCATCACTGGAGGAAGATCTGATGGACCTGGAGAGCCTGCTGGCCGAGGCCGCGGTCGGGCATCCCCACCCCCTGGGCCCCGGCCGGATCCTCCGGGAGCTGGAGAGCCTCGAGCGCGACATGGGCTTCGAGGTCGGCGTCCGGTTCCGCCTGAGCACCCTGAACCTGGTGGTGGTCTGCCCGACTCCCGCCACGGCCCGCGGCCTCGGTGCCCTGCTGGTCGAGTTGAGCAGCGACTTCCCGTGCCGTTGCCTGGTGGCCTTGCTGGATCCCGCGGCCCCGGAGGGCGACATGCAGGCCTGGGCCTCGCTGACCTGCCATCCGCAGCGGGGGCAGCACATGTGCTGCGAGCAGGTCCTCCTGTACTGCCCGGGAAGCCAGGGCGACTCCATCCCCAGCCTGGTCTCGGCGACCCTCCGGCCGGATGTGCCGACCTTCTCCTGGTGGCGGGGGCATCCACCCTTTGGGTCGCACCTCCTGGAACAGCTCACGGGGCTGTCGAATCGCGTGGTCCTGGATTCCCACTTCCTGCCGACGCCCCGCCTGGCCGCGATCCTGGATCTGGTGGCCGACCGCTACCACCAGATGCAGGCCTTCTCGGACCTGTCCTGGGGGCAGTTGGAGGGCTGGCGCGAGGAGATCGCCTCGCTCTTCGACCCTCCCGAGGCCACCCCGGCCCTGCAGGCCCTGGACCGCGTCGAGATCACCTACGTTCCCGACGCGGAGTGGTTGCCACCCCGTCCGCTGCTTCTGGCCGGATGGCTGGCGGCCCGCCTGGGGTGGAAGGCCGCTCCCCTGCGCTGGCGGGACGGCGCCCTGGTAGCCGGCCTCCAGGCCTCTTCGGGCCCGGTCCAACTGCGCCTGGTCCCCAGCCCCGGACCGACGGGGGCACCCTGCGGATTCCGGGCAACCGGGGCCGGGGGCCGGGAGTTCCGTTTGCAGGCCGCGCGCCCCTGGCGGCCGGCCGGGGCCCCGGGCCCGCGCCCGGGCCTGCCCGCGGAGCGGATCCAGGAATTGGAGGGGATCGGGAGGGAACTGGCCACCCTCAGTCGGGATGTGGTCTACCAGGAGGCGCTCCAGGCCGCCACGGAACTGCTGCCGCCGGGATCCTGGCCGAAGGTGGAGGTGGTCCCACCAGGCCAGGACCTGGCCGAGGTGGCCTGCAGCGTGATCGAGCAGGTCCTGGCCGAGGGGTCGGTCCCCTGCCGCGCGGCCCTGGCCGGCGGCAGCTCCCCGCGGCGGGTCTACTCGCTGCTGGCCGGCCGGGACCTGCCCTGGGAGCGTCTGCGCCTCTTCCTGGGAGACGAGCGGGCCGTCCCCTGCGACCACGAGGACTCCAACTACCGGATGGTCTCGGAGACCCTGCTGGCCGAGGCGCGCCTGGGGCCCGAACAGGTCCGGCGCTGGGCCACCGAGCTGGAACCACCGGCCGCCGCCGAGGCCTATGCCCGGGTCCTGGAGGAGGAATTCGGGGGCTGGCCCTGCTTCGATCTGGTCCTGCTGGGGATGGGGGAGGACGGCCACACGGCCTCCCTGTTCCCCGGAAGCCCGGCCCTGGAGGTCACGGACCGCCCCGCGGCGGCCAACCCGGTCGGCGGTCGGCAGGGCTGGCGTCTGACCCTGACGCTTCCGGCCTTGAAGGCGGCGCGCCGGGTCCTGTTCCTGGTCGGCGGGCAGGCCAAGGCGCCTGCGCTGCGCCGGGTCCTGGCGGGCGAGGACCTGCCTGCGGCCCGGGTCCATGGCCTGGAGGAGACCCGCTGGTTGGTGGATGCGGCGGCTTGGTCGGGTTCCTCCGCGGGGGCCCTGGCATAGAAGACAGCCCACCGGGTGGGGTGGGCTGTTCGACGGGGTTCGCCCGGTGTGGCGGACCTTCTGGCGTCCTGTGCCGGGGGCTCAGCCTGGGGCGCTGACGCCGCGGCCCGCGCGGGTGGCGCGGGCCGCAGCCCGCGCCTTCTTCTGGTCCTTGAGCGTCCGGACGTAGGCGTTCAGCATCTCGGAGACCTTCTTCTGCTGAGCGCTGGACAGGTCGAACAACTCGCGGATGGAAGCCCGGAGTTCCTTGTCCAGGACCTTCTCGGACTTGAAGTGCTCAAGTCGGTCCAGCAGGTCCTTCACGGGGATCTTCTCGGGGGCGTAGCCGGCGACCAGCAGGGTGTGGTCCATGTCGGCTTCGACGGCCCGGGCGATCTCCAGCACCTTGTCCTTGCGGGGAACGTATCCGTCTCTCTCGATCAAGGTCACGTAACTGGGATCGATGCTGGCCAGTTCGGCCAGCTTGCGGCGGGTCAACCCCCGGGCCTTTCTCTTGTCTCTGACATAGTTGGCCCAGGCCTGGTTCCTCATCTACATGCCAAACCTCCTTTTCCGACTCACCCGAGCAGTATACCAGAGGAAAGAATATTTCACAATCTGAGGGCCTGGAAAATTCCTCCAATACGCCGGATTAACGCCGTAAAACAAGACTTCATCGCGCCCCGCCCGCAAGGCTCAGGTACCTGCCCGAGCGCGTGGATCGGCCGCTGCGGGCAGCCCGTTCGGGGTCGCCCCGTCGCCGGACGGTCACTCCGGGGACGCTGGGCGGTAGCCCGGAGGGCAGTTGCGGACCAGGCCGCGCATGACCCCGGCGATGCGGACCTCGGCCAGCGGCAGTTCCCGATCCGGGTAGCGGGGATTCGCCGATTCCAGGCGGATTCGTCCGGTCCTGGAGTTCAGGTAGACCTTCTTGAGGATCCCACCCTGCATGGCCGGGATATGGACCGCCGCGACCTCTCCGGGTTCGGGTGTCTGGCCGGGGCGCAGCAGCACCAGATCTCCGGGATGGATCCCCGCACCCACCATCGAGTCCCCCTCGACCTCCAGCAGGAAGTCGCCGGGTTCCCAGTGGAGAACGCTGTCCAGGTTCTCGGCCAGGCGGGCCCGGAAGTGGTCCACTTCGGCCAGGGACCCGGCGGGAATCCGGCCCAAGATGGGCAGGCCATCCAGCAGGTAGCGAACCGCCTTGGGGGTCAACCGGATGAACCTCTGGCGGCCGCGGACGCCCCCTTCAACCTGGATGAAGCCCTTGGTTTCCAGTGAGCGCATGGCGGGCGTCACGCTGGATTCGCCGGCCAGACCCATCTCCCGGGCCAGCACGGCCGCCGAGGGGACCATCCCGTCTCGCTGATGACGAGCGATCAGGCGCAGGAGCTCATCCTGTCTTCTGGGCAGGGTGGATTCGGTCAAGACTCTTCCCCTAGAGGTTGGATACGAAGCGCTATCGGCTCAACCGACCAGGTGGCGATAGCATTCCGTGGATGCAGCGTCGAAGGTGCAGAAGACCACCTCGCCTGGAGCGTTCCGTTCCTGGAGGAACTTCCGGACGGCAGCCACGGCCACGGGGGCCGCCAGTTGCACCGGATACCCGTAGACTCCGGTCGAGATCCCTGGGAAGCCCACCGAACGACACCCCAACCCCACGGCGACCTCCAGGCTGCTCTGATAGCACGAGGCCAGAAGGTCCGCGTCCTGGGGGACACCCTGGTAGACCGGTCCGACCGTGTGGATCACCCAGCGGGCAGGGAGGTTCCCCGCACCGGTGGCCACGGCCCGGCCCGTCGGCAGCGGCCCGTCACGGGCCACCACCTCGCGGCACTCTGCCAGGATCGCCGGGCCACCGGCGCGATGGATGGCCCCGTCGATGCCACCCCCGCCTCGGAGTCCCGAGTTGGCGGCGTTGACGATCGCGTCCAAAGGCATGGCCGTCAGGTCGCCGGCGACCACTCGCAGACGACACCCGTTGGCCAGCTCCTGGCAGGTGATTTCCTGTTGCCTTCCCCTGGTCATGTCTACCTGGAGCCGTTTCTGGAGGGCCTGTGGTTCTCCTAGGCGAAATTTCACGAACATTGGGCCTTCGCGGCCGTTTCGCCAGGAACCCGGCGGCCGGAAGAGAAGGACGGCCGCCGTCATGGCCTTGAAGATGGCATCTCGGAACCTGGTTTCCGTCTGGCACCGTTTCGTCGACCTCATCCGCTTCGAGCAGACGATCTTCGCCCTGCCCTTCGCCTGGGTCGGCATGCTGCTGGCGGGCGGTGGCCTGCCTCCGCCTCGGGTCTTCTTCTGGGTCACCGTGGCCATGGTCGGGGCCCGCACCGCCGGGATGGCCCTGAACCGCCTGATCGACCGCGAGTTGGACGCCCGCAATCCGCGGACCAGCCAGCGCGCCCTGCCTGCGGGTCGGGTCTCGGTCGGTTCGGTCCGGGTGCTGGCGCTGGTCTGCCTGGCCCTCCTGGTCCTGGCCTCATGGCAACTGAACCCCCTGTGCCTGGCCCTCTCACCCCTGGCGATCGCCCTCCTGGTGGTCTACTCCTACCTCAAGCGCCTGACCTGGGGGTGCCATCTGGGTCTGGGCCTGGTGCAGGCCTGCGCTCCGATCGGCGGCTGGTTGGCGGTCTCGGGCCGCCTGGAGGTGGCTCCCCTGTGGCTGGGTCTGGCCATCCTCCTGTGGGTGGGGGGCTTCGACGTCCTCTACGCCTGCCAGGACCTGGAACACGACCGGGCCGCGGGTCTGCACTCCCTGCCCGCGCGCCTGGGAGCCCGCCAGGCCTTCCGGGTGGCCCGAGCCAGTCACGTCCTGGCCCTGCTCAGCCTGGTCGTGGCGGGTGCCCTGCTGGACCTGGGCCTGGCCTGGTCGGTGGGTCTGGGGGCGGTGGCCGCCCTGCTGGTCTGGGAGCACGCGCTGCTCTCCCCTCAGGACCTCTCGCGGATGCAGCAGGCCTTCTTCACGTGCAACGCCATGATCAGCTCGGTCCTCCTGCTGACCGCCCTCGTCGAGGTCCTGGGGCCCGGGTAGGCGCCGCGGCCAGGGCAGGAGTTGTTCGGCGGGGACGGGAACCCCAGGCCCCGGTGAACGCCAGAATCCTTCCTCTTGCAGAC
>CAZQPM010000072.1:0-13983 GCA_964595195.1 uncultured Burkholderiales bacterium
GCCTGACGACGCAGACGGGCCCGGATCGGCGGCCGAATGCCACGGTAGGTGGCGGGTTCAGGGCGTGGCGGCCGGCTTGACGGGGGAGGTCTTCTGGGTTACCTTCGGCAGGACAGGGGGCGGCGTTCCTGCAATGCGTGTTCGGCTGCTGCATACCTTGCCCGGGTGGCCCGCATCTCCTTCGGAGACGGTGCCGCCTTTGGCGTGGACGGCGGACCGGACCGGGCCGCCGGGCCTGCTGGAGTCGCTCCTGGCCAGGCACCGGCCCGCGGGCTCCGGGGCCCTGTGGTCGCGTCCCGGAGAGCGCTGCTCGCGCTGCATCCCCGGCGGACGCTGGGGGTTCCGGCGCATCCGCCTGCACAGTCCTCCCGGCCCCGGGCCTTCGGCCCGCGTCCCCCGCGCCGAGTGAGGCCGCCCTTCGCCCGTCCTCTTCCTGCCCAGGCGAAGCCCCGGACTCTTGGGCCCTGCTATCCTGGCGGGCCCGATCCGAACCCTTTCCGGACCCCCCGGGGTGGCCCCGGTCGCCCCGACCCATCACGCAATCCCGGAAGCACCGGGAAATCAATGGAGGCCCTTGATGAGTACCGTAGCCCAGACTCCGTTCCAGATGGCCCAGAGCCAGTTCGACCGGGTGGCCGATCTGCTCGATCTGAACCAGGCGGCCCGTGACCTGCTCCGCTATCCGATCCGGGAGTTCTCCTTCGCCATCCCGGTCCGCATGGACGACGGCACGACCCGGATCTTCCGCGGATTCCGCGTGCAGCACAACGACGCCCGGGGCCCGGGCAAGGGTGGAGTCCGCTTCCATCCCCAGGAGACGTTGGACACCGTGCGCGGCCTGGCGATGTGGATGACCTGGAAGTGCGCCGTGGCCGACCTGCCCCTGGGCGGCGCCAAGGGCGGCGTGGTCTGCGACCCGCACCAGTTGAGCCAGCGCGAGCAGGAGGCCATCTGCCGCGGCTGGGTGCGCCAGGTGGTACGCAACGTGGGCGCCACCCAGGACGTGCCCGCCCCCGACGTGATGACCTCGGCCCAGCACATGCTGTGGATGCTGGACGAGTATGAGACCCTGGTGGGCCACCGCGAGCCCGGGTTCATCACCGGCAAGCCCGTCGGGATGGGCGGATCGCTGGGCCGCACCGAGGCCACCGGCCACGGCGTGATCTTCACTCTGCGCGAGGCCCTGCGCGCCCGCTTCCGCAAGCTGGAGGGCACCACCGCCAGCGTCCAGGGCTTCGGCAACGTCGGCCAGTACGCGGTCCAGTTGTTCACCCGCCTGGGCGGCAAGGTGCTGGCCATCTCCTGCTGGGACCAGAAGGATCGCTGCTCCTACACCTATGCCCGCAAGAGCGGCGTGGACTTCGAGGAGCTCAAGGGCATCACCGACCGTTTCGGCGGCGTCGATCCGGACAAGGCCCGTGACCTGGGCTACGAGCGCCTGTCCGGCGACGCCTGGATGGAGCAGGAGGCCGAGATCCTGATCCCGGCCGCCCTGGACCGCGAGATCCGCGAGGACAACGTGGGCAAGGTGGCCCCCTCGGTGAAGATGATCGTCGAGGGTGCCAACGGCCCCACCACCCCTGGCGCCGAGGCCATGCTGCTGGCCCGCGGCGTGGAGATCGTTCCCGACCTGCTGGCCAACTCCGGCGGCGTGACCTGTTCGTATTTCGAGCAGGTGCAGAGCAACACGAACCACTACTGGGAGCGTGAGGATGTCCTGCAGAAGCTGGAGGCCCGCATGGTGTCCGCCAGTGCTGCCGTCCTGGACCTGGCCGAGCGGCGCAAGGTGTCGCTGCGCGAAGCGGCCTACCTGATCTCGGTGGACCGCGTCGTGCGCGCCTGCCGCGACCGTGGCTGGATCCAGTGAACGACGTGCCAGCCGCGGGTGGCCCCGGGGGGGGGCCCCAGACCAGCACCCCTGTTGAGCGGATTCTCGGAGACCTGCGCGAGCGCGCCAAGGAACTCGACTGCCTGTACCGGGCAGACGAGTTGCTGAGTCGCTACCAGGCCTCTCCGGAGGATGTCTTCGGCGAACTGGTCCAGGCCATCCCCAAAGGCTGGCAGTTCCCGGAGGTCTGCTGTTGCCGGTTGCGGCTTGCCGGAACCGTCTACCAGACCCCCGGGTTCTACGAGACCCCGTGGCTCCAGAGGGCCATGATCCGGTCTCACGGGGAGAAGGTCGGCGATCTGCAGGTCGTCTACCTTTCTCCCCGGCCCACGGCCGATGAGGGGCCCTTCCTGCGCGAGGAGAGGCGCCTTCTGGACACCCTGGCCGAGCGCATCGGCTACGCCCTGGTGCAGCGCGAGTTGCACCGGCTGCGTTCGGGACTGCAGATCCGGGAGGATGAGGGGGGCAACTGGTCGGTCATCATCCAGTTCCTGCGCACCTCCGACCCCAGCATGCTGCGGCGCCTGGCCCAGCGGGTCCTGACACACCTGCTCTGGCACGGCCTGGCCAGGCCCGAGGACCTCAAGGACCTCCTGCCTCCCCAGGACGAGGTGGTCGACGAGAACCGGCCGCTGCCCTTCCACCAGGAACACGACCTGGCCGAGCGCGCCCTGCGCAGCTTCCAGATGGCCTCGGGGATCCTGGGCGAGCGGACGGTCATGGGCCTGCTCCAGTCCTGGGTGGATGAGGAACGCTCGCGTTTCCTCCTGGATACCCTGGCCAACTCCGAGGCCACCCTGGAGCGGGTCTGTTCGGCCCTGGCCCGCTTCCGTTGCCAGGGAGCCGATGAGGACCGCCTGCCGGCTCCCATCTCCATGGCCCTCCGGGTGGGCCTGGTCAGCCGCTTCCTGTCCGACCAGTCGGAGTTCGTCCGGCAGAGCGCCGGCGCGGTCAAGATCTCCGACTTCTATCCCCTGACCGAGCGGATCGTCGACCCCGTGCGCAGCCACGGCCGCTTGGGCGGCAAGACAGCCGGCCTTTTCGTGGCCTGGAACATCCTGCGGCGGGCGGTGGCCGAGTTCCCGGAACTGGCGGCGGTGCGCATCCCCAAGGCCTGGTTGGTGCCCTCGGACGGCCTTCTGGCCTTCCTGGAGCACAACGGCTTCGGCACCTTGCATACCCTGAAGTATCGCAGCACCGAGGAGATCCGCCAGGACCACCCCAACCTCATCGAGGCCTTCCGCAACTCGCCCCTGCCTCCGTCGATCCGGGCCGGACTGGGCCTGGCCCTGGACGACATGGGCGAGGTGCCCCTGGTGGTTCGCTCCTCGAGCCTCCTGGAGGACCGCCCGGGGTCCTCCTTTGCGGGCAAGTACCGCAGCCTGTTCCTGGCCAATCAGGGGCCCCGCGAAGAGCGCCTGGCCGCCCTGGAACTGGCGGTGATCGAGATCTACGCCTCGGTCTTCTCGGCGGATCCCATCGGCTATCGGGCCGAGCGGGGGCTCTTGGATTTCCAGGAGGAGATGTCCATCCTCATCCAGCAGGTCGTGGGCACCCGGATGGGTCGCTACTACATGCCCAGCTTCGCCGGGGTGGCGTTCAGCCGGAACGAACTGCGCTGGTCCCCGCGGATCCGGCGTGAGGACGGCCTCTTGCGACTGGTCCCCGGCCTGGGGACCCGAGCCGTCGACCGTCTGGCCGATGACTATCCGGTGCTGCTGGCCCTGCGCCAACCCCAGTTGCGGGTGAACTCCACTCCCGATGAGGTGGTGCGCTATTCCCCCAGCCGGGTCGATCTTCTGGACCTGGAGGCCAACGAGTTCCGTACCCTGTGGTTGGGCGATGTGCTGCGCGAGTGCGGGCCGCAGTGGCCTTTGGTCCATCGCCTGCTGTCCCGGGTGGACGACGACATGCTGCGACCGGTTTCGCCCCTGGAATCGGATTTCCGGGAGGGGCACCACGCGGTCACCTTCGAGGGGCTGATCGCGCAGACCGATTTCGTGCCGCTGATGGACCGGATCCTCACGGTTCTCGAGGAGAAACTGGGGCACCCGGTGGACCTGGAGTTCGCCCACGACGGGCAGAACCTCTACCTTCTGCAGTGTCGCAACCAGAGCTTCGCCGAGGAATCCGATCCCGACCCGATTCCCCAGGATCTGCCGCCTTCGCAGGTGCTGTTCTCGGCCCGCAAGTACGTGTCGAACGGTCGGATCCCCGAGCTCACCCATATCGTCTACGTCGACGCCGAAGCCTACATGGCCCTGGACCCCGGCGCCATGCGCGAGGTGGGTCGGGCCGTGGGGCGCCTGAACAACCTCTTGCCCAAGCGCAAGTTCGCCCTGGTCGGGCCGGGCCGGTGGGGGAGCCGGGGGGATATCCGCCTGGGCGTCCCGGTAACCTACGCCGACATCAACCATGCCGCGATCATGATCGAGGTCGCGCGCAAGACCGGGGACTACGTGCCCGACCTCTCCTTCGGCACGCACTTCTTTCAGGACCTGGTCGAAGCCGGGATCCGCTACCTGCCCTTGTATCCCGACGACCCGGACGTCGCCTGGCAGGGCCTGTTCTTCCAGCGATCCGAGAACCTGATGCCGGAACTCGTGCCTTCCTTCGCCTGGTTGTCGGGGGTCCTGCGGGTGATCGAGGTGCCTCGTCAGACCGAGGGGAAGGTCCTGAGGATCCTGGTCAATGGCGACCAGGGTCTGGCCGTGGGGGTGCTGGCCGAGCCCGGGACCGGGCTGGTGGTGCGCGCGCATCAGGATGACCGGCGCGTGGACGAGGCGGACCACTGGAAGTGGAGGATGCACATGGCCGAGCGCCTGGCGGCCAGCCTGGATGGCGCCCGCCTGGGGGTGCGCTCGCTCTACGTGATCGGCAGTTGTCAGGACGGCACGGCGGGACCCGGCAGCGACGTGGACCTGGTCGTGCATTTCGTGGGCACGCTGCAGCAGCGCGAGTCCCTATTGCTGTGGTTCAGCGCCTGGAGCGCGTCGCTGGCCGCGATGAACTTCCTGCGCACCGGGTACGTGGCGCGCGAACTGCTGGACGTGCACCTGCTGGACGACGAGCAGATCCGGGCCGGGGGCGGCTATGCCTCGCGCATCACCTCGGCGACGAACCCGGCCCTGGAGCTGACCATGGCCTGGCGGTCCTGGAGGGGGGCATGGGGGCCGGCCCTTAGCAGGGTCGACGGGGAGCAGATGGGGGGCCTGAAAGGAGGCTCGGGGCGCCCGGTCATGCCAACAGTCAGGGTCTCCGCATTTCCACGAGCCTGTATCCAGGCTGGAGCCGCTTGAAGCGCAGTCGAATCCGTCCGTCGTCCTCGCGCAAAGCGGCGATGATCTGGGGCAGATCCTGGACTTGGGCAAGAGAATGCGCGAGAGTTGGGAAGGACACGGAGAAGAGCCTCCTGGGACTGGACGTGGACAAACGACCGTTCGCCATGTGAGGTTATTCCCTGGCTTCAGTCGACCAGGTTGACGGCTGCTAGGGAGTGCGTCCGAAGGTGGCCGTGAAGCGGGCCCGACCCACCTCGTGGCCGGCCAGGGCGTTCTCCAACTGCTTGCGGCTGAAGCCGACGGGAAGGTCCGGCCGGTGGTCCAAGGCGACGACTTCGAAGACGTAGCGATGGGGCGGACCGGGAGGAGGGCAGGGGCCCCGGTAGGCGCTGCTGCCGAAGTCGTTCCGACCCTGGACCAGCGGCGATCGGATGGCCGCCCCCTGGGCCAGCGCACCCGGCTCGGCGGGGATCCCCAGCACCGACCAGTGCAGGAAGTCCCCGCCCGGCGCGTCGGGGTCGTGGACGATGAGGGCCAGGCTCCGGGTCCCGGCGGGCACCCCCTGCCACTGCAGCGGTGGGGAGACGTCCTGGCCCTGGCAGGTGAACTGAGCCGGGATGGCCTGCCCGGCGGGCAGGGCCGGACTGGACAGCGAGAAGGTCGAGGCGGAACAGCCCAGCAGGACCAGCAGGACCAGCAGACCACATGGTAGACCACATGGTAGACCACATGGTAGACCACATGGTAGACCACATGTATGGAACCTGGGCATCGCGCCCTCCACAAGCCTTCAGGATCCCCCAGATCTTCCGGGAACCCGAGGGGCCTCCTCCCCCGGCCGACCGGCTCCCCGCCTGGGCGGCCTGTGGCCGACCGGAGCCCCGGTATCTCGGCTCTCAGCCGACCACGGACACCAGTCCGTCCTGGCTTCGGGCCAGCGTCTCGCCGATGGGGGTCAGGTCCAGTCCGTGCCGGCGTCCCACCTCGCGGACGGCCTCCTCGGCCTCGGGTCGGACCGCCAGCAGCAGTCCACCGCTGGTCTGCGGGTCACACAGGAGTTCCACCCATCCGGGGGGCATGGGGGTCAGGTGGCAACCATAGGAGTCGAAGTTTCGGCGCGTGCCTCCCGGGATGCAGCCCCGCGCTCGATACTCCTCGACGTGCGGCAGCACCGGCACGGCCGGGTAGTCCACCCGCGCCGAGATGCCGCTCCCCTGGCACATCTCCACCAGGTGGCCCAGCAGTCCGAAGCCCGTCACGTCGGTCATGGCCTCGACGCCAGCCAGGTCGGCCAGGTCGGCTCCGATGCGGTTCAGGCGGCACATCGAATCCCGGGCGATTCCCTCGTGCCGGGGAGCGAGTACCTTCTTCTTCTGGGCCGTGGTCAGGATGCCCACGCCCAGGGGTTTGGTCAGGTACAGGCGGGAGCCCGGCGTGGCCGTGTCGTTGCGCTTGAGGTGCCGCAGTTCCACCAGGCCCGTGACGGCCAGGCCGAAGATGGGCTCGGGAGCATCGATGCTGTGGCCGCCGGCCAGGGGGATCCCGGCTTCGCTGCAGGTGGTTCGGGCTCCGTCCAGCACCCGGCGGGCCGCCTCGGCCGGGATCCTGTCCAGGGGCCAGCCCAGGACCGAGATGGCCATCAGGGGACGACCTCCCATGGCGTAGACATCCGAGATGGCGTTGGCCGAGGCGATCCGGCCGAAGTCCACCGGGTCGTCCACGATGGGCATGAAGAAGTCCGTGGTGCTGATGACGGCCCGCCCGTCGCCCAGGTCGTAGACCGCCGCGTCGTCGCGCGTGTCATAGCCCACAACGAGGTGGGGATGCGGCCCCTGGGCCACGTCCCCCTTGAGGATCCCATCCAGGATCCGGGGCGAGATCTTGCAGCCGCAACCGGCTCCGTGGCTGTACTCGGTCAGGCGAAGGTCGGAGGCTTGAGGATCGGACATACCGCAGGTTTCTGGCTGCCCCTCCGCCCTCCTCCCGGAGAGGCTTCCGCCCCTGGCCCGCAGGGCCTGCCCCGGAGGACGGCGCCCTAGTAGGTGAACCCGCTGCCCCCGATGAACTCGCGCAGGACCGAGTTGGAGGGCACGTGGTCGGGGAAGATCGGCACGAACAGGTCCAGGAAGCGCAGCAGCGGGTAGGCCTGGATGCGGGCCGGGTCCTGGCGGGGCACCTCCAGCAGATAGCGCCAGGCGAAGGTCTTCAGCACGGCGGCCTCGTACACCAGGGCCGAGTTGAACATGACGTCGCACTGCTCCTGGAAGGGGAAGATGTGGCGTTCCTCGCCGCGCCGCACCCGGGGCCACATCTCGATGGACCCTGCCGCCGGCGTTCCCCGGTAGCGGCGGTCGCGCACCAGCCGCCGCAAGAGGCGCCCATCCGAGGTGGGAATGCGGTTGTGCTCGTCGATGACCAGTTGGGTCAGGGCGCTGACGAAGATGCGGAACTTGGCCTCGGGGGGGACCAGCTCGGTCAGCTTGGGGTTCAGGCCGTGGATCCCCTCGATCAGCAGCATCTGGTTGGGCTCCAGACGCAGGGGTTTCCAACGGGACTCGGGCACGCGCTGACCGGATTCGAAGTCGAAGCGGGGGACGCGGACCTCCCGCCCCTCGACCAGGGCCTCCAGGTGTTGGGACAGCAGCGGCACGTCCAGGGCCTCGACGGCTTCGAAATCGAACTTCCCGTCCGCATCCCGGGGGCACTCGGCGCGGTCCCGGTAGTAGTCGTCCAGGCCCACGATCACGGGTTGGATCCCTGTCACCTGCAGTTGCACCGACAGACGCCGCACGAAGGTGGTCTTGCCCGAAGAGGAGGGGCCGGCCACGCAGACCAGGCGGACCTTGTCGCGCCGCTCCGAGATGGCGTCGGCGATCTGCACGATCTTCTTCTCGTGCAGGCCCTCCTGGACGCGGATCACGTCCTCGATGCGGTCCTCCAGGATGGCCTCGTTCAGGTCGCCCACCGTGGCGACGCCGATCATCCGGTTCCATTCCCGGCTCTCCCGATAGGCGGCCACCAGCCGGCGACTGCGGGCCGGGTCCGGGCGCGGAGCCTCGCGGGAGAACTGCAGGATCATTCCCCGAGGAAAGGGGACGGTGCGGACACCCCGGGCGTAGCCGGTGGAGGGGGCGAAGGGGCCGTGTTGGATGGCGGCGAAGCCGCTGAGCTCGATGATGGGCACCTGGGGGAAGGGCCAGGCGTCCAGCAGGCGCGTCATCGAGCCCCCCGGGTCGGCCAGCAGCATGCAGGCCTCCTCGACGGTGACCTCCCGATACCCGATCGGCAGGTCGGCATCGACCATCTCCACCAGGAGTCGGTCGGTCTCGGCGGCCACCTCCTCCAACCTGGGTTCCTTCCCCTTCCACTCCAGCAGCTCGTAGTAGTAACCCTGGTGGAGTGATTGGCCGATCTGGAAGTGCAGGTCGGGGAAGTGGTGGGCCAGGATGGCCTCCAGCATGTGGGTGGCCGTCCGGCGGACGATCTCCCGTCCCTCCCGCTGTCGGCGGCGGACCGGGGTCACGGTGACGGGCACCGTCAGGGGAGTGTTCAGGCTGCCCACATCGTGGTTCGACATGGCCCCCACGATATCGGGATCCTGACCTCGGCCCAGGACCTCCTTGACAGGGGTCCCCGGCTCGATCGACTGTACGTCGCCCTCGACGATGACCGGGATGGTCAGGTCCGGCATGGGTGTTCCTCCTCGAAGGCCTACCCCCCCGGGGGGCGGGGAACCTGGTTCCCGGGCCCCTGGGCAGTCTTCGGACCGGGCCTGACGCGCCGGTCACGAACACACCTCATTCAAGGTGCTGCGGGAGGTCTCCTACCGGGGATCCTGCGACGTCGGGACGGGCCGGCCTGGTCGTGGCGCCGTCCGGCCGGGCCGGGGGGTGGAAGCTGAGGCTCGGAACTGGCGTCCAGCATCCTGTCCAGGCCCAGGACCGAGAAGGCCCGGGCCACGCGGGGGCCGGCACCGGCCACGCGCAGGTCGAAACCCTGATCCTCCATGCGCCGGGCGCTTTCGACCAGGACCCGAATCCCCGAAGAGTCTGCGCAGTCCACCCCTCGGACGTCCACCAGCAGGCCTGGAGAGTCCTGGGCTTCCTGGAGGAAGAGCTCCATCATCTCGGCCGAGGCCAGGTCCAGATCCCCCTCGACGTGGAGGACGGCGCGCCCCTCGGGACGCTTCAGGTAGATTCGAAATCGGCAGGACATCGAGCACCCCCGTCGGGCCGGGACCATCACGCCCGGCCGGCTCCTCCCCGATGGAGCTCCTTCGATTATAGTTCTTCTGGAACGTCCTGGGAACAGGCGAAACTTCACTATAGTCCTTCTGGCGGGGGTACCCGGGCCGTGCAGGGGCGTTCGGACCTGTCGGATCCGTCAGGCGTCGGTGCGCAGGCGCGTCAGGCAGGACAGGCAGGTCCCCAGGACGGCCAGCAGCATTCCCAGGTTGACCCGCCACAAGCAGCACTGGAAGTGCAGGGCCCGCACCCAGTCCCGGGTCACGACCTCGCCGTCCAGCCACCAGGCCAGGCAGACCAGGGCCACCCCGGCCAGGCCCAGGATCTGGTGCCCGGGTCGCTGCGCGGCCAGGGCGGCGAAGGCCAGCAGGGGCAGCACCAGCACCAGGTGGTGGTGGGCCCAGGACAGCGGAGCCAGGACCGTCGAGGCCAGGACCCAGGTCGAGAACTCCAGCAGTTGCTGTTCGCGACTCGGTCCGCCCCAGCGCGCGCCGGCCCTGCCCAGCGCGGCGATGGCCCCCACCAGCAGGAGGGCGTTGAGAATCTTCAATGAGGTCACGGAGTTCTCACCCAGCGCCAGCGCTATGAGCCCCATCAGGGACTGGTTGCTCAGGACCGAGCGGTAGCCCGCCTGGCCGGACCACTCCAGGAAGCGGGCGTAGTGGCCGAAACCCCAGTCCAGGCCGGCCGCCAGGCTTAGGACCAAGAGGGTTGCGGCCATCCAGACCACCACCCGACGTTGTCCCCGGCGCAGGTAGTAGCCGGCCAGCAGGATGGGATAGAGCTTCATCAGGACGGCCAGGGCCAGGAACACGCCGGCCGGAGCCTCGCGCCCCGTGGCGGCCAGGGCGAAGGTCAGGCACAGGGTGAAGGCCAGGAAGAAGCCGACCTGCCCCAACCACAGGTTGTCCACGCCCGGCCCGGTGACCAGGCCGGCCACCGCCAGCAGGGTGGCCACACCCGCAGCCAGGCGGCGATCGCGCAGCGTCACCAGGGCCAGGGCCAGCACTCCCACGGCGTAGAGCGCGACGCCGAAGGCCAGGTGGAGCAGGTATCCGGTCTGGAAGTCCAGGGCCGCCAGGGGCTTGTAGAAGAGGTAGAAGGGCAGGGGGTGGTTCCCGTGGATCTCCCAGCGCCCCTGGCTCAGTTCGCGACTGAATTGCGCCATCCCGTCCCCGAGGTAGACGTTCGCCAGTCCCTGATCCAGGGCCCGGGTGGTGGCGAAGAAGTAGAAGTAGTCGTAGCCGCCCTGTGCGGCCAGGTCGGGCAGCAGCAGGGGATGACGCGGGAAGCTGTAGATCCCCAGCAACACCAGGGCTGCCAGCAGGCCGAGCAGGCGCACCGGGGCGGACAGGCGGGTTCGGGAAGCCATGGCGGCCCGGCGTTCGGCGGGGGCCCGGTCGGATCCTGGCGGCCAGGGAGGCCCCGTGGCGGTGTCGAAGCCTGCCCTTCGGACAAGAAACACGTTCCGGCGACCCGCCCGGGACGAGACGAGCGAGAGGTGGTTTCGGGATGCGCACGGTCCGACTGCTGTTGGATGGAGGGTCCTGCGACCTGCCGGTCGTCGAGGGCAGCGAGGGCGAACTGGGTCTGGACATCACGCAGTTGAGGGCGCGCACCGGGATGGTGGCCTTGGACCCCTCCTTCGGCAACACGGCGACCT
Source organism: uncultured Burkholderiales bacterium (assembly GCA_964595195.1). Lineage (GTDB taxonomy): Bacteria > Vulcanimicrobiota > Xenobia > Xenobiales > Xenobiaceae > CAZQPM01. The sequence continues at coordinate 11,077 of CAZQPM010000072.1, forward strand.
GCACGTCCAGTATCACCTACACCGATGGCGAGCGGGGGATCCTGCGCTACCGGGGGATCCCGATCGAGGAGCTGGCGGCCGTCGAGCGTCCGGACTTTGTCGAGGTGGCCTGGCACCTGGTCTTCGGTCGCCTGCCGCGCAGGGCCGAACTGGTGGACTTCCGCGCCCGGATCGCCCGGAATGCCGCCCTGCACGAGGGGTTCCGCCACCACTTCGAGGGTTTCCCCGTGGACGCCCCGCCGATGGCCATGCTCAGCGCCATGATCAGCTCGCTGGCCTGCTTCCACCAGGACATCCTGAACTCGCCCGAGGGTCCGGACTTCGAGGAGGCCACCGCGCGTCTGGTGTCCCAGGTCCGGACGATCGCCGCCTATTCCTACCGCAAGTCCAAGGGCCTGCCCTTGATGTACCCCAACCCTCGGTTGCGCTACTGTGCCGACCTGCTGCACATGATGTTCTCGATGCCCTACGACGAGCACTCCGTGGACCCCGACCTGGAGGACGCCCTGAACCTGGTGCTGCTGGTCCACGCCGACCACGAGCAGAGTTGCAGCACCTCGGCCGTGCGTCTGGTCGGCTCGAGCATGGCCAACCTGTACGCCTCCTGCGCGGCGGGGGTCAGCGCCCTGTGGGGAGCCCGGCACGGCGGAGCCAACGTGGCGGTTCTGGAGATGCTCGAGGAGATTCGCCAGCGGCGGCGCACTCCCGAGGAGTGCCTGCGCCTGGCCCGGGACCGGCGCAGCGGCTTCCGCCTGATGGGCTTCGGTCATCGGGTCTACAAGAACCACGACCCTCGGGCCAGCATCCTCAAGGCCTGCGCCGACCGGATCATCCAGCGCCAGCGGGTCCCAGACCCCCTCCTGGACATCGCGCGTCGCTTGGAGGATCTGGCCCTGGCCGATCCCTACTTCGTCGAGCGCCGCCTCTACCCCAACGTCGACTTCTACTCGGGGATCATCCTGAAGGCCCTGGGAATCCCCCCCAGCATGTTCCCGGTCCTCTTCGCCATCGGGCGTTTGCCCGGGTGGATTGCGCATTGGCGCGAGCAGCACGACGAACCCGGGATGAAGATCGTCCGTCCCCGTCAGATCTACACCGGGCCGACCCTGGCGCACTACCTCCCGGTGGACGAGCGCTGAGCGGTATCCGGGCCGCGGGCCGGGCTTGAAGGCGGGCCCGGATCGTCGAGTCGGCAGGGTTCCGGTTGCGCAGCACGGAACCTCAGGGCATGGTCATTCGTGTCTTCCTGCTGATCGCCCTGGCCGTCCTAGCCACCCTGGCGCCCGTACGGGCTGAGGACGCCTGGAGGACCCTCCAGGTGCCCGGCATGTTTCAGGTCGACCTTCCGGGCGAACCCTCCCACAAGCCCTCGGCGGGGGATCCGCCGACCCAGTCATGGTTGAGCGATTCGTATGAGACGCTGCACGGCTTCGAGATCCTGCTGACCGACCACCCCCGCGGAGCCCTGCGGGATGCCGGCGAGGATGCCATCCTCTTTGCCACGATGCAGGGGCGGGCCCGGGCCCTGGGAGGGCAGGCCACCCAGAAGCGTCGGATCGAGTCGCAGCGTCTGCCCGGCTGCATGTTCCGGGTGCTGACCGAGGAGGCCGACTGGGACTTCATGGTCCGGATCGCGGGAGACCGGGTGTTCACGCTGTCGGTCTGTTCCATGAAGGGGGAAGGGACCGACGGCTCGGTCGAACGCTTCTTCCAGTCCTTCCATGTCCCGTAGGCTCCGGGTCTCCGGGCGGCGCTGAGGAGATCCTCCGGGCGCGTCCGGCGGTTGTCGTCCAGGAGGCCTTCGCGAAACCGGGCTCTCAGCGCGACCAGCATGGTCCCCCCACGGACCCGGTCCCCTGGTCGGTGAACAAGGCCGTCCGGACCCGCGTCACAGGATCGATCAGATAGAGCGTGCGGCTGGCCGAACCCTGACCCAAGGCCAACAGGTGCGAGCTGTCGGGGCTCCAGGCTGTCCAGCCCCACCCGGTGTTGTCGCTGTTCAATGGAAGGCTCAGGGTTCGCTGGTCTAGCGTGACGGGGGTGGCGGGAGGAAAGTCCGCGGGATTGAAGCGGAACACGACCCACTCGTACAGCCCGGTCACGCAGCCTGGGAACCACTCGGTCGGGAGCATCGCCAGTTCGACGCATGATTCGTTCGGTGACCAGATGGGGGCGCCGATCCCTCTGCCCGGGACCTGGGTCACCTTGACCGGAGCCTCGAAGGAGTAGTCCCCACCCGGGGCCTTGTCCACCCGGACCACGTAGACCTGCTCGTCAGTGGCCTCGGTTCCGTAGGTCCTCATGTCGACGTGCTGATAGGCGATCCAGCGGCCGTCGGGAGACCAGCACAGGTCGTCGTCGATCAGGGGGTAGGCCGAGGTCGTCACGGCGCCCTGGGAGGTTCCGTCCACCCCCATCAGGACGATGTTGCCCATTCCTGTCGTCGCCCAGTCCTGGGTGTAGGCCAGCGCGCTACCGTCCGGCGACCAGTAGATGAAGCCGAAGGGCACGGTGCCCTCGCGGATCATCCGGCGCCCGCTGCCGTCCAGGTTCATCAACGCCAGACCCGCCGGGGTCGACCCGTTGTCCCAGAAGGCGATCTGCAGCCCGTCGGGAGAGAGTTGGGGATACGCTCCCGGACCCAGGAATCGGGCTACCGTCCCGTCCGAGTTCATGACGCAGATCTGGTCGCCGCTCTGGAAGGCCATCGAGCCCTTGCGCTGTCCGACCTGGACGGTGATCCAGCGGCTGACGCGCTGGCCCTTGAGGTCCTCGACGGTGACCCCCAGGGCGAACCAGTCACCTGGGGTCGCGCCCTGCGGGGGGGTCCACTCCACGGTGCCGATCCAGGCCCCGCCCCCCTCGGGGTTTCCCTGCGGGTCCCAGGACATCGGCGTCAGGCCCCGG
>CAZQPM010000073.1:0-13941 GCA_964595195.1 uncultured Burkholderiales bacterium
GGGGCGCCCAGGGCCGCCGCGATCATGGCACCGCTGGAGACGATGCTGATGCCGCTCATGATCGCCTTGTCGCGGGCCCCCTTGACGATCTCATCGACAGGCACGTCGCGCACGCCCTGGACCAGCTTGCCCTGCTCGTTGCGCATGGGGACCTGCATCGGGATGCTCTCGGTACCCTTGGCCTTCAGTCCCTGGTAGAAGTGCTTGGCGTCCAGGGCCTCCTTCAACTGGTCAGCACCCATCAGCAGGCCGACGGCACCACCGATGCCGGCCAGTTGCCCGGCGATGGCCGCGGGGATTCCCCACGACCCCCAACCAGCCAGGCTGTAGACGCCGATTCCGCCGGCCATCTGACCCATCGAGTTGACGATTCCCTTACCGCGGGCCACCAGGGCACCGGCCGGGGAGTCGCCGACCTTGGGAACCATGCCCTCGGGCAGGGTCTCTTCCTTGATCTGGCCGACCAGCTTCTGGACCTCGGCCTGGTTCGTGATGATGGCGTCCTTCGGCAGCAACTGGACCTGGAAATCGTCGATGGGCATCCGTCCGGTCTTGGGGTCCACCACCACCATGTCGGCAGGAACCTGGATCGGAACGTTGACCTCCGTCGTTCCCTTGAGCTGGGACGAGACGGCTGGGTTGCTCTGGATGTTCATCGGTCAACTCCTCGTGTGGGTTGCTGCCATGGAGAATTGCGCCAGAATCTGGACGAGCAAGTGCATCCTGCTCCGCAAAGGAGCCGCCCCCGTGGCGTGGTATACGTCTACTATACTAGTCCGGGTCCCGGCCAGCAGCAACGTCCAGTTGTTGCCTACATGTAAAAGAAGGCCGTCCCCCCGATCGGAGGCAACGTGACCGACCTCGAGAAGACCGAGCAGTCCCCGGAAGAGCGCCTGGAGCACGCCGGTGAGGAGTTGGGCCGGGCCCTGGCCGCCCTGTCGCCGCAGGCCAAGGCCCTGGTCCGCGAGATCAAGCAGAACGTCGAACGCGAGTTTGAGGAGCAGCGCCAGCAGGGGAACTACATGGACCGCTCGATGTTCTTCGCGGCCGCCCTGATCGCCCACGAGGACCTCACCGACCAGGACCTGATCCGCGCAGCTTCCAACTACGTGGATGCCGACCACGCCTACATGCAGTCCCAGCAGGACTGAGTTCCGGCCCGTCCCCCCCGGTCCGCGGGGTTGCGGGCCCGAGGGGCGGGGCGGCTACTCGGCTTCCCGAAGTCGGGCCGCCAGCCCCGGCAGGACCCAGACGCGCAGCACCGACTCGCCGACGCTGACGCGCGTCCCCGACTTCACCGGAGTCGGCTCGGTGACCAGACGCCGGCCCAGGCGCGTGCCATTATGGCTCTGCAGGTCCTCCAGGACCACCCGCCCCTCCTCGGTCACGTGCAACCTCAGGTGCTGGCGGGACATCCCGGGGTCCACCAGGCGGAGGTCCGCTTCGGCACCCCGGCCGACGACCATGCCCTCGCAACTGATGCCCCACAGGCCGCCACCCGCAGGGCCCTCGACCCCCTCGACCATTCCCAGGGCGGGGATGCCCCGGGCATCCGTCCAGCGAGCCTCCACGTCCTCCAGGCCCGCCTCGGGGCCCACCGGCCGCACGTCGAAGGGGCCCAGGGTGCGGTAGCCGCGCTGCTGCATCTCGGTGGAGACCAGGCGGGCCACCTCCTGCGGGAAACCGTCGGGGACCTGGGCCAGGTCGGGGAAGGGCACCAGGACCAGGTTGGGAACCAGGTTCATGTTGCCACATCGCCGGCGACCGTCCATGAGGACGCGGACCGCGGCCCGCGCAGCCTCCAGGGCGTGCATCTGCCCCCCTGGAGTGCCCTCCAGCCGCTCTTCGAGAAGCCGTTCCAGGCACCTTAGCCAGCTCATGGCCATCAACCTCCCGCGCTGACCACCGGCAGGTCCTCCGTCCGGGCGCAAGGCCCGGACATCCGCTGCACCTCGCGCAGACGGAGTTGCCCGCAGGCAGCCTCGATATCGGAGCCCTTCTCGTGCCTCACCGTGCAGCGGACTCCCCCTTGCTGCACCCGCTCCTGGAAGGCCCGCACCCGGCTCTTCGAGCTTCGACGGAAGAGCGGATGCTCCACCGGATTCCAGGGGATGAGGTTCACCAGGGATCGGAGGCCCGCCAGGAGCGCGACCAGGCGGTCGGCCTCCTCCAGCGAGTCGTTGACCCCCTCCAGCATGACGTATTCGAAGGTCATCCGCCGGCCGGTGGCGGCCTGGTACTCGCGACACGCCGCCAGCAGTGCCTGCAGGCTCCAGCGTCGGTTGACGGGCATGAGCCGGCTGCGCAGTTCGTCGGTGGTGGCGTGCAGCGAGATGGCCAGCTTCAGGGGCAGCTTCTTGCGGGCCAGACGCAGCATGGCGGGAACCAGGCCCGAGGTGGAGATGGCGATATGGCGCATGCCGATCCCCAGGCCGTCCCCGTGATTCAGGATCCGGATCGCCCGCAGCAGGTTGCGCAGGTTGTGCAGGGGCTCGCCGATCCCCATGAAGACGACGTTGGCCACCCGCTCGTCGGCACGGTCCAGCAAGCGCTGGATCTGCAGGACCTGATCCACCATCTCCCAGGCCTGGAGATTGCGCACCAGGCCCAGCTTCCCGGAGGCGCAGAACGCGCACGCCATGGCGCAGCCCACCTGGCTGGAAAGGCACACCGCCACGCGCCCCGGTCCCAGATGTTCGAGGTAGCGCATGCGCACGCTCTCGATGGGGTTCCCGTCCGACAGGGTGAACAGGAACTTGGTCGTATCCTGGCGCGACTCCAGGGGCGAAGCCAGGGCCAGATCCGGCAGGATGGCCACCTCCTGCAGGCGGGCGCGCAGGGGCCGGGAAAGGTCGGTCATCTCCTCGAAGCAGCCGACCCGTCGGACGTAGAGCCAGCGCACCAGTTGGCGGGCCCTGAAGGCCGACTCCCCCAACAGGCGGAAGAAGGTCTCCAGCTCCGAGGGCAGCAGGTCCTTGAGGTTCACCCGCCCCTGGACCAGGTGCTCGGCGAACGTCGCAGCCAGCTCCTCGGGAAGCCCGGCCATCAGAACAGGTCCATCTCCACGATGAGCCACCGACCCTGGTCGGGGCGCAGCACGAAGCGTCCCAGGCGCAGGCGGACGGTAGCCGGGGAGCCGTCGGAATCCTCGAAGGTCATGGCCTGGGTCCCGATGATGGGGACGCTGGAGACGACCTCGACCGAACCGTCGGGGCGCAGTGACAGGTCGGCGAAGCCGAACTGGAAGTCCTCCAGGTCGTAGTCCTGGTGGGCGAAGATATCCTCGTGGAAGGCCCGGAAGGCCTCGCGGATCTGCTGGTCGGCGCCGGCCTTGTCGGGATGAGCGGCCTGGTACTCCCGAGCCGTGCCCTCGACGGCCTCATGGATCTGTTCCAGCACGGCCTGGACGTCCTTGGCCTGGTAGGCCAGGTAGAGGTTGTGCAGTGCGGCCTCGATGGCCTCCCGCCGGGCTTCGTCCAGGGCCGGGGCGGGGGCCGGGGCCGCAGCCACCGGCGAGGCCCCGGCGGAGGGGGCCGGCTTCGAGTCACATCCAGCCAGAGCCAGGCAGGTGACCAGCAGGACCAGGACGTACGAGAGACGCATCAGGGGAACCCTTCCAGATGGTTGGCAGGCCCCCACGGGGGCACGGGGAGATTATACCACCGCGGGCAAGCGACGCTGCCCCGCGGTGGCGTCCTCCCCAGACGGGGCCCCCGGACGCGCCCGTCGCCGGGACTCCCTTCGGGTCGCCTGGTGATCCCCGAGGTCTCCACGGTCCGGATGCAACCGGGCCCCCAAGCAGGGTGTTACAAGCCGGAAACATCCCTCGGTCTTCAGGGCGCTACGATGATTGCGGCACCATCTCGTTCGGGAGCGTCCTATCGATGCAGATTCCGCCCAGCCAGCCGGCCCTCACCCCCGCCACGCCCACCCTGGCGCCTCAGGCCCCCACGGTCTCTACGGATACCTCCAAGAAGTCCACCGAGATCGTCGACAAGCTGATCACTTCCGGCGCCCTCACCGGAATCGGCAAGATGGGGGGGGACAGCGAGCTGCTGATCGACGTCAGCGACCCCAACACCGTGCGCATCCGCAAGAGCGGCCCCGGTCTCTTCGACAAGGTGGCCTCGGGCACGCAGCAGATGATCGGTGTGGCAGCCAACGAGGTTGCCATGCTGGCCAAGACCGACCCGTCCTTCGCCTTCAAGGAGGCGGCCCTGGGCGTCAAGACCCAGGTCTACAACGGCCTTCCCAAGGCGATCCAGACGGCGGCCGATGTCGGCTTCCTGCCCCTGCTGCGGGTGGTCGGCCTGGCCCTGGACTTCAAGAAGTGGCTGGACACCCGCAAGAACCCCGAGTCCACCAAGCTGGACAAGGTCGTGGACACCACGCACCTGGCCACCGATGTGGCCGGCCTGGTCGGCGCCGTGGCGATGTCCGTGCCGGCCATGGGCCCCCTGGCCACCCCGCTGACCATCGTCGGCCTGACCGGCGACGTCGGCGCCTACGCCTACCACATCCTGGACTATGCCAGGACCCGCGGTGCCGCCTACCTGGCGGCCAAGAAGGCCAGGGAAGAGGCCCAGCAGCCCCCTGCGCCCCCGCCTCCCCCTCCGCCACAGCCGGCGCCGCCCTCCAACCCCGTCACGCTGACGGCCTGAGGAACGCAGCGCCCTCGAGAAGAAGGCCCCCGGCTGGGGGCCTTCTTCATTCCACCCCGAACCGGGCTCCAGGCTGCAGGTTGCGGCCCTGGACGAAGGCCCAGCCGTCCATCCACCCCTTGCCGGGGGGCTTCACCTCGCGCAGCAGCACGGCGCCCTCCCCGCAGGCCACCACGGGCCCCCTCCCCTTCTCCAGGGCGACGACGGTCCCGGGTATCGCGGCCTGCCCCGGAGGGGGCGACGCGACCTGGGCCAGCCCGACCTTCAGGGCCTGGCCCGCCCAGCCGGTCGAGGCCCCCGGTTGATGGGCCAGGGCCCGCACGAAGTTGCCGACCTGGGTGGCCGGGAGCGCCCAGTCCACCACCAGATCCTCCTTGCGCAGAGGACGGGTATAGTCCCCTTCAGCCGGTTGGGGGCGCCGCTGGAGCGTCCCGGCGCCCAGGCCGCGGACCGTATCCACCAGGACCCCGGCCCCCAGGTGGGCCAGTCGCCTGGACAGATCCTCGCCGTTCTCGTCGGCCTGGATGGGGACCTCGACCTGCATCAAGAGGTCGCCCGTGTCGTAGCCCTCGTCCATCTGGAAGGTCGTGATCCCGGTGACGGCGTCCCCGTGCATCAGGGCGGCCTGGATCGGGATCGCCCCCCGATAGCGCGGCAACAGCGAGGGATGCAGGTTCACGCAGCCCAGGCGCGGCAGTTCCAGGAGGGCCGGAGGGATCAGGCGGGAGTAGGCGGCCACCAGGATGACGTCGGGGGCCAGGAGCCGCATCTGCTCCAGGAACCCGGGGTCGCGGACGCGGGCCGGCTGCAGGACCGGCAGCCCCAACTCCAGGGCCCGACGCTTGACCGGCGTCGGGGCCAGGTTCAGACCGCGGCCCCGGGGACGGTCGGGCTGGCTGACCACGGCCTGGACCTCGAAGGCCCTGGCCAGTTCCTCCAGGGAGGGGACGGCAAACTCGGGGGTTCCCATGAAGACGACCCGCACGATGGACCTCCTGGCGACGAATGGCGGCGCTTTCGATCCCGATCCGGCCAGCCCTCCAAGCGGCCGCCCCCAAATGCGCCACCGAGAAGAAGGAGGCCGCCCTTGAGGGCGACCTCCCGGAAGCCAGGCCCGGCCGGATGCGGCGGCTACTCGCGCAGCAGCGAGGCCTCCTCCGCCTGCTGGGCCTCGGCCGAGACCTCGTGGATGTTGCTGGCCGTGTCGGTGAACAGGTGCCCGTCGAGGTGGTCGACCTCGTGCTGGAAGACCCGGGCCAACCATCCCTCCACCTGGCGCTTGAAGGGCCTGCCGTTCTCGTCCAGGCCGCGGACCAGCACCGAGGTGGCCCGCCAGACCTCTCCCTGGCGGCCGGGTACCGACAGGCAACCCTCGGTGGCCAGCTCCTCCTCGTCACCCAGTGGCTTCAGCTTGGGGTTCACCACCCGGATCGGACCATCCCCCTCGCCCAGGTCCAGGACGATCACGCGCTGGGAGATCCCGACCTGAGGGGCCGCCAGGCCGATACCCCGGGCGGCGTACATGGTCTCCAGCATGTCCTCCATCAGGCGCTGGATGCGGGCATCCACCTGACCCACGGGCCGGGCCTTCTGGCGCAGGATGGGATCGGGATCGGTCTTGATCTCCAGAATGGCCACGTTCGCTCCTACTTTCCGTTGACCGGGGGCTCGGGGGCCTGGCCGCCGGGGGCCTGGGGCTCTACCTGGCGGGGATCAGGCTGGAGCCTGTGCTCGACGATCACCTTGGGCACCACCTGGATCTTGTTGTGATTGTACCAGACCGGGGGCTCGGGCGTGAAGTCGACGCGCGCCCCGGGCTTCATGGTCCCGATGGACTGCTTCCACTCCTGGACCACCTCGTCGGCCAGGTTCATCAGGCGCAGGTAGAGGGTGACCTCCTCCAGGGGACGATCGGAACTGTTCAGGATCGAGGTCGAGGTGCGCACCTCGCCGACGAAATTGGCCCCTGGCGTCGTGGTGTCGAGGAAGTCGGTGTTGAGGATCTGGATCGGGGACTTGCGATTGGTCCCATCGGTCTGGATCAGCCGTCCGGGAACCTCCGCCCCCGCGGTCGGTGCCGCCGGAGTCCCTGCGCCGCCGGATGCAGTCTCGGCGGGCTTGCGCGGTTCCTTGGCGGCGACCTGGGCCCGGGTCACCGGAATGTTCAGGTCGGCAGTGCCCATCTGGGGCGAGGGGCGATAGGACAGACCCGCCGCTCGGGCCAGGTCGGCCAGGCCCACGAAGGGCTGCCCCTGGATCTCGCTGACCGGGAGCACCAGCGGCTTGCCGTCCAGCGACAGCTCCAGTGCGCCTGCCGGCAGGGCAGGCCCACCGCCAGCGGTTCGGGAGATGGCCACCTGCTGGCCCTGGACGGACCATGAGAAGCCCAGGGCCTTCAAGAGGGCGCCCAGTTCGGCATGGATCTGACCGCCCCGGGTGAGGGTCGGACCGGTGAAGGGCCGGTTCTTGACGTAGAGCTCCAGGTCGGCCGCCCCGGCCACCAGGGCCGTGGCCAGCAACAGCACTCCCACGACCAGGGTCCGCAGTGTCCTGTGCATCGAATCCCTCCTCAGAATCCCCCTCCGATAGAGGCCTCGGAGGAGCGTGAAGTTTCCCTCTCCCGCCACCGGACGCAGGAAGCACGGAACCCGACGACGGCGACGGTCGTCGCCGCTACATCAGGCTCTGGGGGTCTGGATCTGCGAGGATCTGGAACTCCTGGCCTTCCGGAGGCTGCAGGTAGTTCCGCGCTGCGTCCATCAGATCCTGCACTCTTGGCCCCTTGAGCAGCAGGTGCCAGCGGTAGCGCCCGCGCAGACGTTCGACCGGACACGGTGCCGGCCCCACCACGCGCCCGGGGGGCAGGCACCGGGCCAGACCCCGGCCGACGCGTTCGGCCAGACCTTCCACCTGCGCCGGGTCGGGGTGACTGAAGACCAGCCGTACCAGACGGCAGAAGGGAGGATAGCCCGCCTGCCGGCGGACGGCCAGCTCCGCGCGGTACATCCGGGCGTAGTCGTGCGAGGCCGCCGCCACGAGGCAGGGGTGCTCGGGGTCCATGGCCTGCAGGAGGACCTCGCCGGGCCGCTCGCCCCGACCGGCCCGACCCGCGACCTGGGCCAACAACTGGAAGGTCCGCTCGGCAGCACGGAAGTCGGGCAGGTGCAACTCGGCGTCGGCACGGACCACTCCCACCAGCGTCACCCCGGGGAAATCCAGTCCCTTGGCGATCATCCGGGTTCCCACCAGGATCCGGGCCTCCCCGCTTCCGAAGCGCTCCAGCAGGCGACCGTGGGCCCCGACGCCCGAGGTCGTATCGCTGTCCATTCTCAGCAGGCTGGCCCCCGGAACCAGCTCCCGAACCTCGGCCTCCAGACGCTCGGTGCCCGCTCCTCCCAGGCGAAACTGATGTCCCTGGCAGTTCGGGCACCGGTCGGGGGGAGTCTCCTGGTGCAGGCAGTAGTGGCAACGCAGAAGCCCACGCGAACGGTGGTAGGTCAGCGAGATGCTGCATTGCCCACAGCCGGGGACGTAGCCACACTCCTGACACTGCAGGAAGTTCGCGAAGCCCCGGCGGTTCAACAGCAGCACCACCTGCTCTCCCGCCGCGACGCGGTCCCGGATGGCCTGGCCCAGGACCGGGGACAACAGCCTGCCGGCCCGACCGTGGCGGCGCATGTCCACGATCTGCACGCCTGGAAGGGGCCTGCCCCCGGGCCGCGCGGCCAGCTCCACCAACCGGTAGCGCCCCTGCTCGGCCAGGAAGTAGGACTCCAGGGACGGGGTGGCGCTGCCCAGGAGCACCGCCGCACCGTGCCGGGCCGCCCTCTGGAAGGCGACCTGACGGGCGTGGTAGCGGGGCGCGGATTCCTGCTTGTAGGAAGTCTCGTGTTCTTCGTCCAGGACGAAGAGCCCGGGGCGCTCCAGGGGGGCGAAGACGGCCGACCGGGTCCCCAGGGCCACGCCCAGTTCGCCCCGCCGCAGGGCCCACCAGTTCTGGCGGCGCTCGGGATCGGGAAGGCCCGAGTGCAGCAGGCCCACCGTCTGCCCCAGGCGTCCCCGGTAGCGCTGCACGGCCTGGGGCGTCAGGGCCAGTTCGGGAACCATGACCAGGGCCTGCCGGCCCTCGTCCAGGACCTCGCGCACCGCCCTGAGGTAGACCTCGGTCTTGCCACTGCCCGTGACCCCATGCAACAACACCGCGCCCCCCCGGACCCGGGCCTCGCGGAGGGCCTGCAGGGCCAGCAACTGACCGGGATTGGGCTCGACCTCCGGGTACAGCGCGGCCGGCCCGGGGTCGGAGGGAGCCTTCAGGTGCCCTCGGCGTCGAGCCGTACGGGCCGCCTTGACGCGCCTCAGGACCGGCCCGGGGACGGCCGCCTGCAGGCTGTCCAGCCAGCCGCACCCGTAGAAGCGTCGCATCCAACCGGCCAGGTCCAGCAGGTCCTGCCCCCAGAAGGGCGTGGGGTCCAGGACCCTCAGCACGGGACGCAGGGCGTGACCGGCGGCGTCCTCCGGTGGGACGTCGGCCAGTTCGACGACGAAACCCAGCAACCGTCGGGGCCCGAAGGGGACCTCCACGGTGCTGCCCAGGCGGGCCTCCCCCACCAGGTCCCCGGGAACGCCGTAGGTGAACGGGCGGTTCAGGGAGCGGGCGGTGACCTCGACCACCACCCGAGCGTAGGCTGGAAATCCGTCTTCCAGCGACGGCTCCTCAGGGCGCGTCAGGAGCCACCAGGAAGGCCTCGGTGAAGCCGTCCTTCTTCAGGCGGTCCAGGGTGGCCTGGGCGCCCTGCCGGCCGGCGAAGGAGCCGACGTAGACCCGGAAGAGGTTGGCGCCGTTCCGGCTGGAGTGCTCGATCCGGGATTCGTGCCCCTTCTCCTTGAGCTGGGCCACCCGGTCCTGGGCGTTCTTCAGGTCGGCGTAGGATCCCAACTGGATCCTCCAGGCCGAGCTGCCAGCGGCCTGCACGGGCGCCGCGGCGGGCGTCACCGGTGGGGTGATCGTCGCCACCGGAGGCCCTCCGGCAGCGGGTGCAGGGGAGGGTGAGCTGACCGGCCGCACCGCCGGAGACGCGGAAGGAGAGGGCGAAACCTGGGGTGAGGGCGAGGCCTCCGCCTCGGGCGACGCCGGGGCCAGCATCTCCTCGGCCCGGGTCAGGACGTCGGTCGCCGCCCGCCGCGGGGTGACGATGCGATCCAGGCGATACAGCACACGCCGAGGCAGACGATCCTTCAGTTCCACCACGCCCACGAAGAGCAGATCCTCGGCCAGGATGTTCAGCCTCTTCTCGCAGTACTGCTTCTCGCGCGCCTGGTTGAAGTGGTAGGAGTAGACCTGCAGGTCCCTGACGTGGGCGTAGCGGTCCCCCTCGGCCTCGGATTCTCCCTTGCCGGTTATCAACCGCGTCATCTCGGCGATCAGGGCCTTCTCATCCCGCAGCATGGGGGCCTTGGTCTCGTCCCCCACGATCAGGATGGCCAGGTCTGGAACCTGGGCCTGGGGAGCCTCCACAGCCGCCAGGGCCGCGCCCCCGGCCAGCATGCCGAAAACCAGGAGCAGCGCCGGAACCAGACGCTCAAAGCCCATCCGCAAAGACCCGTACCTCCCACCGCGACAAGACGGCTCATGCCGTCGCTTCAACCCCTGGAACGCCCGCCGTGCCTGTCAGGTTGCCGAGCTCGGGGCAGGGGCTGATTCCAGGACTCCGCCCGGAGTCCTGCCGCCCCACCCGGCCGGAGGCTACTCCCCCGCCCCGGTCAGGCGCCGGGCCACCTTCCTGAGGCGCACCGCCTCGTCCTGGGGGGCCAGATGGATGGCCTTCTCGAAGGCCTCGGAGGCTTCATCCATCTGCGTCAGGCTGGCGCAGGCCTTGCCCAGGTCGGCGTGGATGCGCCAGTCGTGGGGCACGGTCTCCAGGGCCTTGCGATAGCACCAGGCGGCCTCCCCGAAGAGGTCCTGACGGAACAGGGCCCTTCCCGTCAACCAGTGGAAGTGCCCCTCCAGGTCGGGGAAGAGTTGGGCGGCCCGACGGAAGACGTCGACGGCATCCTGGGTCCGGCCGGCCTTGCGCAGGACCCGGCCCAGCTCCTCGTGCAGCTCGGGACGGCGCGGGTCCTCCTGCACGGCCTCCTGCATCAGCGTCACGGCGTTGCCCCAGTGTCCCTGGCTGCCCTGAAGCTGGGCCTGGGCGATCTTCAGCTCGGGGCTGCGGGGCTGGGCCTGCAGCGCCTTGTCCAGCAGGCGCTGGGCCCTGGCGTAGTCCTTGCGCGCCAGGGCCACCTGGGCCAGGCCCTGCAGAGCCCGGGCATCCTGGGGATTGCGCTGCAGCGCCGCCTGGAAGACCTCGCCCGCCCGGGCATAGTTCCTGCCCGCCAGGTAGGAACGCCCCATGTCCACGTAGGCCTCGCCCAACATCCGCGTGTTCTCCTGGTTGCCCACCCGGGCCAGGAAGCGACGGAAGGAATCCACGGCCTTGTCGTGCCGACCTCCCTGGGCGTAGGCCCGGGCCAGGTACAGGTGCAGGACGTACATGTCGGGCTCCAGGTCCAGCGCCCGTTCGTACTCGGCGATGGCCAGATTCGTCAGCCCCTGGCGGACCAAGGCCTGCCCCAGCATCCCGTGGGCCTGCGCGTCGGCCGGGGCCAGTTCCAGGCTGCGCTTCAGGTCGCGCACGGCCTGTTCGTAGTCCCCCTGCTCGACGTGCAGCATCCCCAGGGCCTTGGGGTAGCTGGCGTTGGTGTAGTCCAGACGGGAGGCCTTGCTCAGTTCGCGGATCGCATCGGGCAGTTGTCCCGAGCAGTAGTAGGCCATGGCCAGGTCTTCGCGGTACTCCGAATTGACCGGGTGCAACTCGACGGCCTTGCGGTAGGCGACCACGGACTGCTGGTCATAGTGCTTCTTGAGGTAGATCCGCCCCAATCTCTGGTGCAGTTCGGCGCTGGCCGGATCCAGCTTGACGACCTCTTCGAAATGGCTCAGGGCGTCGTCCAGGCGGCCCGAACGCATGTGCAGTTCGCCCAGTTGGCGGTGGATCTGCAGATCCTTGGGGTGGAATTCCAGGGCCCTCTCCAGGCGGCGCACGGCCTCCTGGGCGTTGCCGTGGCGGTCCAGGAGTTGGGCCAGACGGACCGAGGCGTCGCGATTGCCGCGGTCCAGCTCCAGGGCCTCCTGCAGTTCCTGGGCGGCCAACTGGTCCTGGTTCTGGGCCTGGTAGACCGAGGCCAGGTCGGCGCGCAGCGAGGCGTCCCGGGTGTCCAGTTGGATGGCGGTCCGGAGGGCCTGCTGGGCCAGGCTGTAACGCCGGCGACGCGTATAGAGGCGAGCCAGGAGGCTGTGGGTATGGGGATCCAGCGGATCCAGACGACAGGCCTGTTCCAGGAACGGGATGGCCTCGTCGACGCGGTCGGCGGCGGCCAGGATCAGCCCCAGTTGGCGGTTGGCCTCCAGGTGCTCGGGCTGCGCGTCGATGGCCTGGCGGTACTGGTCCAGGGCCGCCTCGACCCGGTCGCGTTCGTAGTACAGGAAGGCCAGACGGCAGCGGGTGTTGGCGTCGTCGGGATCGCGATCCAGCGCGTTGTGCAGGATGGCGATCACCTGGTCGGGCTGATCGGTCCTCTGGAAGAAGTCCGCCAGCGCCAGGTAGGGGTCCGCGCTGGTCTCCATGGTCTCCGCGGCCCGCTCCAGACTCTCGCGCGCCCGACCGTACTCACCCTGCTCGAGGTAGGCCCGGCCCAGGTACAGGTGGGCCTCGCCCAGGTCCTCGTCGCGCGACAGGGCCTGCAGGAAATCGAAGATCGCCTCCTTGTACTGCCCGTTGCGGAACAGGATCAGCCCCGACTCCATGTGGCTGCGCGCCTCGCGGTCGACCACGAAGTGGGAGGGCGACAGGACCTCGCCGCACTCGGCGCAGAGCTTGCGCTCGGCCGGGTTCTCGGAGCCGCATCTGGAGCACAGGGTGCGGCCGGCCTCCGGCATCTCGGCCAGAATGCGTTCCTGCTGGGCTTCGTCGTCGCGCAGGCGCTCCATCAGCCGGTCGATGCGCCCGGTGACCTGCTCCTGACGGACGTTGGCCATCCAGGAGGTGCTGGCCACGCCTCCGGGCAGCCCCGGGGCGTAGGGCTTGTAGTTGACGTTCGTCGGAGGGGAGGCTGCCGGAGCGCTGCCCCCGGGGGAGACCGCGGGTGTTGCGCTCCCCGGGTAGCCCAGGGCCTCGGCGATCGGGTCGCGCGCTGCGGGGGCCGTCGGCGGCCGCAGCAGTGGAGGCGTGCCCGTGGGCATCAGCGGGGGAAGAGCCGGCTGGGGGGTGACCGGAGCCCCATCCTGGGCCTGGGGCGGGTCGACCCGCGTCTGGTCGAGCGGCGCCTTCAGGGGAGGGCCCGGCGTCGGCAGGATCGGAGTCGGAGGGCGCAGGGGTGTGGACGGCGCCTGGACGGCCGGCAGAGGCGGCTTCCAGGTGGCCGGCTCCAGCGAGAGCGCAGAGGGTTCGGGGGCCACCTCGACCCGCAGGCTGGAGCGCTTCAGGAAATGCTCGAACTCGGCCAGGAACTCGGGCACCGTCTGGTAGCGATCGTCCGGGCTCTTGCGCAGGGCCCGCAGGATGATCATCTCCAGCGAGAGCGGCACCGAGGCATTGAAGTCCCGGGGCGAAGGAGGCGGAACCTCGGCCACCTTGCGGAACATCTCCAGAGGATTGCTGGCGCTGAAGGGCCAGCGCCCGGTCACCAGTTCGAAGAGGATCACGCCCAGCGAGTAGATGTCGGTGCGCTGGTCGGTGACCTGTCCCAGGGCCTGTTCGGGCGAGACGTAGGCGGCGGTGCCCATCACCTGACCGACCTCGGTAAGGGAGTGGCTGCCCTCGAAGAAGGCCAGGCCGAAATCCATCACCTTCACCTGCCCCGAGGAGGTGACCATGATGTTGTCGGGCTTCATGTCACGGTGGATGACCCCGTTCTCGTGGGCGTAGCGCACGGCCTGGAGAACCTGCCAGAACAGGCGCAGGCGCTCTTCCAGGACGGCCGCGCCGGGGGCCTGCTCATCCGAGAGCACGTCGCCCAGGGTCTCCCCCTCCACGAACTCCATGACGATGAAGTGGATCTCGTCGACTTCCCCGATGTCGTGGATCTTCACGATGTAGGGGCTGTCCAGGCGGGCGGCCGTCTTGGCCTCGCGCAGGAAGCGGTCGATGGCCTTCTGGGTGAGCTTCTTCGGAGGCAGGATCTTGATCGCCACCTGGCGTTCCAGGACAGGGTCTTCGCCGCGATAGACGACGCCCATGCC
>CAZQPM010000074.1:0-13895 GCA_964595195.1 uncultured Burkholderiales bacterium
CCGTGGGGTCATACAGGTAGGCCGTGTCGTGGTTGATGATGCCCACCGACAGCCCCAGCAGGTGATAGATGGGCGCCATCCAGCGGGCGTCGCGCTTGGCCAGGTAGTCGTTGACGGTGACCACGTGCACCCCGCGCCCGCCGAGGGCGTTCAGGTAGACCGGGCTGGTGGCCACCAGGGTCTTGCCCTCGCCGGTCTTCATCTCCGAGATGCGACCCTGGTGCAGGACGATGCCACCGATCATCTGCACGTCGTAGTGCCGCAGCTTCAGGGTGCGCCGGGCCGCCTCGCGCGCGGCGGCGAAGGCCTCGGGCAGGAGGTCGTCCAGGGTCTGCCCCTGGGCCAGGCGTTCCCGGAAGAGGTCGGTCTGCCGCCGCAGCTCGTCGTGAGAGCAGGCCTGCATGGCCGGCTCGAAGCCGTTGATGCGGTCCACGATCTTGCGCAAGCGGCGCACGTCGCGTTCGTTGGAATCCAGGAGGCCCTTGAGTAGACCCAGCAACTTCGTTCACTTCCTTGCCGTGCTTGTCGCACAAGACCCGGCCGCCGTGCCGGTCGCACAGGACCCGGTCGGAATCCCGGTACAACCAGAATCGCCCCCCGCGGGCCCCACGCCGCCGACGGCGCTCTCTGGAGCCTGGGGAACCGACACTGCGGGCGCACGAGCCCGTTCCGAGCCCGGCCGACGGGCCTCATTCTATCCCGGGCCGAGGGGGGTGTCAAACCGGCTGCTAGAAGGCCAGTTCCTCCCGGTCGCCCAGGATGTCCTCCAGGACCACCTTGACCTTGCCGGGGCCCAGGACGGGCTTGCCGGCGACATCGGTCTTCAGGAAGTAGATGGTGCCATCGACGGACTGATCCGGATTGAGCGTGCGGTCCAGGACCTGGTCGTAGCGCTCGGCCTTGATCCGGTTGCCCTGGGCATCGACGACGTACATGTGCCAGTGGAAGGGCGACAACTGGATGGTTCCGGGGCCCCGGTTGGCCAACTTGACGTTGAAGACCAGGAAGCGATCCAGGCCCTTCTGGGCATAGAGGTTGGCGCGCATGGCCAGCCTGTCCTCGATCGCGTTGCGGTTCTCGCGCAGGGCCAGCGAGTCGGCGTAGCCCTCCAGCAGCGCGTCGCTCCAATAGGTGACCTGGACCTGGAGCTTGTTGTCCTTGTAGAGCTCGGAGTTCGAGACGTTGCGGCTGGCCTCGGCGCCGACCACCGAGGCGATGTCCCAGACGTTGTACCAGTACTGGCCCCCATAGCCGAAGGTCGTGAACATGTTCAGGGTGTTCAGGGGATCCACCCTCATCTTGTTGTTGGCCCTGGCTCCACCGGCAAAGTCCTGCGTCCGGGTGGACTTGGCCAGAAGCTTCTGGTAGCTGGCCTCGGCCTCCTCGACCGAAGGCGCGGGCGCGGTTGCGGCGCCTGTGGCGGCTGTTCCCGCCGTGGTCCCGGTGCTGCCGGCCTGGACGCGGGCCGCGATCTCGTCAGCGGCCCCATCTTCGCCGCCGGCGGGCTCCTCGGTCACGGGCACCAGGGCGCTGGCGAAGGGCTGGTCGGTGACCCGGTCGCCCACGCGAACGCCGCTGCCTTGGACCACCCGCGCCCGCGATGAGTAGCTGTCGACCAGCAGCACCTCGACCTCGGCCACGGGCCGGCGGTCGCGATAGATGAACCACCGCGTCCCGGGCTTGATCTCATCCTCAACCCCCCGGTTGACCACGACTTCGCCCGACTCGGTCAGGCGGGTGACCATGGCCTCCGGCGAAGCCAGGGACGGCCCACCCATCAGACCCAGAACCAGAAGAATGAAGACGATCTGACGCATCCGAGCTCCTCTCCCGTGGAAACAGGGGGCCGCCTTGCCCGAGACGGCTTGCCCACAGGCCACAGTCCCTCCTATTATGTACCGGCATTGCGACGCGGGCAACGCGGCCCTTGTTAAAGTTTCCAGACCAGCGGAGGAAGACCCATGGTGGACCCCCCAGAGGTGACCCCGGCCACCGAGACCCGGCAGGTGCGCCTGCGCAAACGCGTGGTGCGGGATCGTCAGGCCGACCTGCGGTCCTTCGCCCTGGTGCTGGCGCTGGGCTCCATCGCCATCCTGGTGCTCCTGCGTTACCTGGTATCCTCGACCCAGTTCCTGCTGGCCAAGGGCGACGCCGCCCAGACCGAGAACCTGTACTTCACCCTGCGCATCGCCGAGGTCGATCGCAGCTACGCCAGAGGCCAGCCGATCGGACTGAAGCTGTCGGTCCGCAACACCTCCGGGCACACCGTGTACCTGCCCTTTGACAGCGACCAGGAATTCGACTTCCAGGTCAAGCGCCAGATCGACCTCTTCTTCGTCCGCCTGCCCATCGAGGTCTGGCGCTATTCGGCCGGCAGGACCCCCAAGCCGCAGGCCCACAGCCTGATGATCCTGCCGTCCGAAGAGAAGATATTCAGGGCCCGCTGGCCCCAGGTGGACAACTCCGGCCAGCAGGTGCGCCCGGGCCGCTACGTCATCTCGGGGTATGTCAACCACAGCGGTCAGAAGCACTCATTGGAGATCCAGGCCCCGCCCGGCGGTTGACCCGCGCCGGCCGAGAGGGCTCCGGCCCATCCTGTCGAAGGCCCGATCGATCCGGAGCAGGTCGGGTGGCCGCGGGCGCTCTGCAAGGGCGCCTGAGGAAAGTCCGGGCTCCACAGGGCAGGGTGCTGGATAACTCCCAGTAGGGGTGACCCTCAGGACAGTGCCACAGAAATGTAGACCGCCTGCCCCCTTCGGGGGGTCGGCAAGGGTGCAACGGCGGGGTAAGAGCCCACCAGCAGCGCGGTGACGCGCTGGCTAGGTAAACCCCACCCGGAGCAAGACCCACGGAGGGACGGCTCCGTTCGCGGAGGCCGCCGGTGGCCCGCCGGACCCCCTCCTGACAAGGTTGCTTGAGGGGCATGGTGACATGCCTCCCAGAGAGATGGCCACCCCCGGGGGCCGCAAGGCTCACGGGACAGAACCCGGCTTACAGACCTGCTCCGGATCACCCATCACCCACCGCCCCCCCCACGGGCCACTTCCTTGCGATCGACCGCCCCCGGGAACACGCTCCACAGCGCTTGGCCTCGGGACCTCGGAGGACCCTCGTGCGCTTCCTGAATCGGCTCCTGCTCCTGGCGATCCTGACGTCGGCCGTGGCCGGATGTGGAGGCGGCGGAAGCTCCGGCGGGGCGGCTCCCCTACCGCCGGGCACCTACAGGGTCGCCAACTTCGGTGGCGCCAAGGTGGCCACCGCCGTGATCGGCTACCAGCCGGCCAGCACCACGGCCGACGACCTCAGTGTCCGCGTGGAATGCCAGAACGGCCTGGTCGGCCGGACAGCGTCGCCGACCGCTCCGCAGGCCCAGGCCCTCGATTTGGCGGTCAGCCGCGATATGCCGCCCGCGGTCCGCGACCAGCAGGCCGCCGCCCGCCAACGCGCCGAGGCCCGCATGCGCACCCGCAGGCCGGGTTTGGAGTCGATCCAACCCCGCTATTCGGACCTGGCCGAAGGCGACACGACCACCTTCTACATCGCCACGACGGGCCGAACCGTCACCGTCCGCAAGATGCACGCCAATCAGGACACCACGTCCACCCTGGTCTTCGCCGAGGTGATCCAGGGGACTGCGGTGATCGACAAGTCGACGGCCCTGTCGGTCGACCAGGCTTTCGGCACCGCGAATCCCTTCGACCCGACGGGGATGGGCATCGGCCCGCGGGTTCGCGCCACCTTCGGCAGCGAATGGCGGGCCAACGGCGGGCGTGACGGCGAGACCAAGGTCGTCTTCGTCGTGCTCTCCTCGGCTTCCATCTACGGCGACGGCTATTATGGATTCTTCAACCCCAGCGACAGCATGTCCAAGAGTGACCTTTCCACCAGCAACGAGGGCGAGATCCTCTACCTGAACGCCAGGTATCTGACCGGCGACATGTTCGACGCCCTGGCCACGGTTGCCCACGAGTTCCAACACATGTGCGACTACAACCAGAAGTACATCCGCGACGGGGCATTCCCCAGGCAGGAGGAGGCCGACACGATCAACGAGGGCCAGTCGCTGCTGGCCGAGGAACTGGCGGGCTTCAGCCTGGAGGCCCGGGGGGGCGGCAACTGGTTCATGTTCATCGGGGCCCGGGCCTATCTGCAGGCCCCCCACAACTACGCCTTCTTCACCTTCGAAAACGCCAGCGGCGACTACGGTAAGGGGTACCTCTTCATGAAGTACCTGCACGACCGCTTCGGGGTCGAAACCGTGACCGAAATCGCCACCTCCCCCCAGGTCGGGCGCAGCAACGTCGCCGGCCGCGTCGGCCGGGACTTCGGCAGCCTGTTCCGAGAGTGGGCGCTGGCGAACCAGTTGGACCCGGTGACCGGGGCCCCCGCGAGCTACACCTACCCGGACCTGGACCTCGAGGCGGCCTACAGCATCCGCGACCTGGGCACGGTAACCCTGCCCTCGGCCGCACCGGTCCGGACCTTCGCGCCGCCGAACTCCAGCGCCGTGCTGGACCTGAAGCCATGGTCCAACGCCTATGCCCGCTTCGGTGGAGGCGACGGTTCGACCCTCGAAGTGCACCTGGACGGGGACGGTTCGGAGAGGACCAACCTGGTCGTCGAGAGTCCGGCCAAGGGAACCTTCAGTTCGGTCCAGTGAGACCCGGCTGACCGGGAAACCCCTGCCGGTGTCTGTTCGGGGGCGCTCCTGGCGGGGCGCCCCTTCTGATTGCGCCTACTGCTCCGGGCGGCCGGCCAGCGCGTAGCGCAACTCCGAGCCGAGATACTCGGCCAGTTCCCGGCGCAACACCCGCAGACTGACGATGCGCTCGTCCGATACGAACTGCAGGAAGGCACCCTGGGAGCGCGTGCGGACCGAGATACCCTCCAGGACCGAGGTGGCGATGGAAGCCGACCAGATCGGCAGGCCCCACAGGGTCGTGCGCGCTCCGACCCGCTCCGGGCTGAGGTTCACCTGGACCTGATAGCCGAACTGCAGGAACAGGGCCGCCAGGAACAGGCCGCACACGGCCATGAAGTAGGTGTAGTCCTGGCTGGACCGGGCCAGGTCGAAGAGCGAGGGCCTGGCCTCCCCTCCACCGGACATCGGCACGAAACCGACCGCCAGGGCCACGGCAAAGAGGCCCACGGTTTCGTTGAGCAGGCTGGAGGTACGCATCCCCCAACGGAAACGGCGGGACATGCCCTGGCCTTCCTCCCGGATCGGGCAGCAGTCGGGCCGCGGAACCCTGGATCCCAGGAGGTCCGGGTAGCGCTGCACCAGCGCCCCGAAGGGAAGGTCCAGGTCCTCGGCCTCGATCTGGAAGATCTGTCCGGCCTCCAGGCGCACCTTCAGCGGGCAACCGATCTGCTTGGCGACGAACTCGGCCAGGCACCGGCTCTCCTGCATCTGCTCGGGCCGGGAATCCAACAGGTACTCGTACTTGCCGTCCACCAGCATGACCTGCCAGAAGTCGCGAGGCCGGCCCCGGCCCTCGATTTCCAGGACTTGCAGACGCACCAGGGGGGACTCCCGGAAGACATAGCGGATCGGCCGGCGGAGCAGGCCGTCCCGCACCTCGACGGCTCCGTCCCGGACCCTGAAGGTGCGTCGCGTGAAGGCGACCAGACCATACCCCAAGCACACCAGCACGAAGCCCAGGACGGCCCCCTGGCGCCAGTCCCACTCCGGCGACTGCAGGACCAGGGTGCGATACAGATAGTACAGCGGCAGCGACCCGACCAGGCCGGTGAAGACCAGGAAGATCCCCAGGTCTCGGTTGGCCTCGCTGGGCATCGAGAAGGCTCCGCCCCTTCGACGGCATGACGATCGCGGCACGACTGGCGCCTCCCGACTGGGGAATGCCGGTCCTTGGGACCGGTCCGGCGGGCATGATGCGCCAACTCCCGGAAATTCCCTGCGTCCGGGCACGAGCCCGAGGGCTTCGGGCGGGTGGGCGAGGCCGGCAGGAGCCGACGTCCGCCCCGGTCCGACCCTCGCGACGGACCGGTCGGACAGGTCGGACCTGACCCCGGTGGTCCTGCAGCACCATGACCACCCAGGAGGAACGGGCACCGCCGAGCCGAACGCCCTATCGCCATGCGACGGTTTGCCGTTCTTCTGTTCCTCCTCGCCTCCCTGTGCGCCGCCTGCGGGACCGACGCCGGCCAGGCCGATACCGTGCGCCTGTGGACGGGCTTGGATGCCGAGTACCCGGTGATCCAACAAGTCGTCGCGGACTTCGAGAACAAGACAGGCGTCCGGGTCGAGATGCTCAAGGTCCCCTTCGAGCAGCTTCGCAACAAGTTCCTGATCGCGGCCCCGGCCGGCCTGGGCCCGGACCTGGTGATCGGCCCGCAGGATTGGGTCGGAGTCCTGGCCACGGCGGAACAGCTCGAACCGATCCCCGACGAGGTCCTCCCGGGCCGCGACTTCGTGCCCGTGGCCGTCCAGGCCGTCAGGTTCCAAGGCAAGGTCTACTCGTTGCCGCTCTTCATGGAGTGCAACGCCCTGTTCCGCAACACGACGCTGATGCCCACCCAGCCTGCGACGATGTCCGACCTGGTCCGTCAGGCCCTGGAAGTGCAGCAGCGCCAGCCTGAGGTGAAGGGTTTCTACTTCGACCTGCAGGAGCCATACTTCGCTTGGCCGTTCTTCTCGGCCGAGGGTGCCTACCTGCTGGGCGAGCGGGACGGCCTCACCGACCCCGACGACGTCGGAGTGGCCACCCCCGGGGCCGTGCGCGCCGCCGAATTCCTGCGGTCGCTGCGCCTGGAGCACCGCCTGATCCCCAGTGGGGTCTCGGAGAACATCTCCCGGACCCTGTTCCTGGAGAACAAGGCCGCCGTGATCATCAACGGCCCCTGGATCCTGGCAAACCTGCGCGACGCCAACCGCAAGCTGGTCGAGCAGGGCAGGCCCCCCCTGTCCTACGCCGTCGACCCCTTCCCCCCGACGGCCAGTGGAGGACAGCCGCGCCCCCTGGTCGGCGTCCAGGGCATCATGCTGAATCGCCGGGCGGCCCGCCGCGCCGACGCCATCCGCCTGATGCAGTATCTGGCCTCCGACGACGCCACGGTCGCCATCAGCCAGGCTTCCGGCAGACCCCCGGTCCGCCGTGGTGCCCTGGAGCGGATTCGCCAGAACCGCGACATCGCCGCCTTCGCCCGGATTGCCGAACAGGGGGTGCCGATGCCCAACCACCCCGCCGTCAACGCGGTCTGGACCCCTTTGAAGAGCGCCCTGGAGCTGATCACCACGGGGACCAGTCCGGACGCAGCATCTGAATTGCGCTCCACCGCCGAGCGCATCGAGCAGAAGATCAACTTGATGCTGGAGTAGGCATGCGCGACCGGAACTCTGGAGGCCTCCCCTATCTGTACCTGGCGCCGGCCCTGATCCTGCTGGGGCTCCTGAGCCTGCTGCCCAACCTGTACTCCGTCTACCTGGCCTTCACCAACTACTCGCTGAACCACTACACGAACTACGGGTTCGTAGGTCTGCGCAACTTCGCGCGGATCCTCCAGGGCCCCGAGGCCGTGACCTTCGGGCGGGTCTTCGTCTGGACGGTGATCTGGGCCGGGGCCTCGGTTCTGCTGAGCCTGGGCCTGGGCCTGTTCCTGGCGCTCTTGATGAACAACCCCCACTTGAAGGGGCGCACCTTCTACCGCACGATCTTCATCCTGCCGTGGGCCATCCCGGCCTTCATCTCGGTGATGATGTGGCAGGGCCTCCTGAACACGGAATACGGCGCGATCAACCAGATCCTGGGCCACCTGGGACTGGACCGGGCCCTGGCGGCCGCGGTGGGGTTCTGCACCGGCCAACCGGTCGCCCTGCCGATCGCCTGGCTGAACCAGGTCGGATGGGCCCACGTGGCGGTCCTGTCGGTCAACGTCTGGCTGGCCTTCCCCTTTCAGTTGACCACATGTCTGGGGGCCCTGCAGTCGGTCCCCTCCGACGTCTATGAAGCGGCCTCCGTGGACGGCGCCACCTCGGGGCTGCAGTTCCGGCGCATCACGGTTCCCCTGCTGCGCTCGGCCCTTCTGCCGGTCCTGCTTTCCAGTTTCGCGTTCAACTTCAACCAGTTCGCCGCCATCTATCTGCTGACCGCAGGTGGACCGGCCCTGCCGGGAAGCGAGGCCGGCGCCACCGACATCCTGATCACCTACTCCTACAAGTTGGCCTTCAACCTGTTCCAGTATGGGATGGCCTGCGCCTACGCCATCTTCATCTTCGTCCTGGTCGCCACGCTGTCCGGCGTGAACTTCAAGCTGACCGGCGCGTTCGAGGATGCGAACTAGACATGCCCACTCGCCCGAACCCCCTCCGGCTGGCCCTGACCCACCTGGTCCTGCTCTTCTTCGCAGGGCTCACGATCATGCCGGTGATCCTGGTCACCATCGCCTCGCTGCGGCAGGGGTCGACCCTGGTCTCTACGGACCTGCTCCCCTCTCTCGGCGAGCTTTCCCTGGAGAAGTACCGTGAACTGCTGACCCAGACGCCCTTCCTGACCTGGATGCTCAACACGGTGATCGTCTCGGTCCTGTCCTCGGTCATCGCCCTGGTGGTCACCGCCCTGGCCGGTTATGCCTTCTCGCGCTTCCGCTTCCTGGGGCGCAAGAACGGCCTGATGGCCATGATGCTGCTGCAGATGTTCCCGGCGGCCATGGCCATGGTTGCGGTCTTCCGCCTCCTGCAGTACCTGGGGGCCCTGACGGGCGGACTCCTGGGCCTGAACTCGCTGATGGGCCTGTCCCTGGTCTACATCGGGGCCGGGATCCCGTTCAACACCTGGATGATCAAGGGCTACGTCGACGCCCTGCCCCGCGAACTGGAAGAGTCGGCCACCATCGACGGCGCCACTCCCACCCAGACCTTCCTGCAGGTGGTCCTACCCCTGATGGGACCCATCCTGGCCGTGGTCGCCATCTTCAACTTCATCGCTCCCTACAGCGACTTCATCTTCCCTTCGGTGGTGATGTTCGAGGAGAGCCGCTACACCCTGGCGGTCGGGATGCAGAGCTTCATCTCGGGGAACTTCTCGACCAACTGGACGCTTTTCGCCGCCGCCTCGATCCTGGGCGCCATCCCCATCCTGGTCCTGTTCTTTGCCCTGCAGAGGTTCCTGGTCGAGGGGTTGACCCGCGGCGCCCTCAAGGGATGATCCCGTGGCGTGCCGAGTCCTGGCTCTGACCGCTGTCGCCCTGGTGCTGCTGTGGGCGCCCGCAGCGGCCCAGAACGGTCGCTATCAGCAGAGCTACTACCGCGACGAGGCCTACCTGCGGGCCTATCGACAGGCGGTCCTGTACTACAACCCTGCGCTTTCGGCCGCCGAGGTCGAGCGCATCGTCACGGCCCTGCTCCACTATGCCCACCACTACAGCCTGGACCCGCGCTTGGTGACGGCCCTGGTGGCCTGCGAATCCGGTTTCCGACCGGGGGCCGTCTCTCCGGCCGGCGCCCGCGGCCTGGGGCAACTGATGCCCGGGACGGCCCAGGCCGAGGGGGTCGACCCCGATACGATAGCCCAGAACATCCATGGAGCCTGCCGGGTGCTGCGCCGGAACCTGAATCGCTACGCCGACTCCTCGCCCCAACGCCGCCTGGAACTGGCCCTGGCGGCCTACAACGCCGGACCGGGCGCGGTGACCCGCTACGGCGGAATCCCCCCCTACGCGGAGACCACGGCCTACGTGGCTCGCGTGCTGGCAGAATACCGGCGCCTGTGTGGGCCCTGAACCGAAACCCGGGCAGGACTTCCGGGGTCCGAACAGAACAGGCGCAGGTTCCGGCGGGCTGCGCGGTCCCCCGACTCACCCATCCGCCGCGAGGAGTTGCCGACGTGATCAGAACAACCCTGAGATTGGTCCTGTCCCTGACCCTGGTCGTCGGGATGCTGGCCCCCGCCCTGGCCCAGAAGGATACGGCGGACAGCCCGGCCATGCGCGAAGGCCTGAGTCACTACTACGCCGGGCGCTGGACCGAAGCGGACGAGAAGTTCAACCAGGTCCTGGAGAAGGACCCCCAGAACACCCTGGCCCTGGCCTACATCCTGAACGCCCACTTCCGGATGCACAACGTCGACGGAGTCATCAGCCAGATCGAGCAGAAGGCCGTGGCGCGCGGCGAGGACCCGCAGGCTCAGGCCCAACTGGGAATGGCCTACTTCCTGCGCGGCATGATCATTCCGAACGTCCTGGACGAGGCCCTCACCGAGTTCAAGGCCTCGCTCCAGGGGGACCCCCAACTGGCCATGGCTCACACGGGAATCGGCCTGGTCTACTTCCAGAAGCGGATGATGCCCCGCGCCAAGGGCTACTTCATCCGGGCCCTCCGGCTGAATCCCCATGACGTTATGGCCATGGACCGTCTGGGCAACATCCTGCTGGTGGATGAAAAGAAGCCCGAGGAGGCCCGCCAGCTTTTCGAGCGCATCCTGGCCGAACTGCCCACCTACCCGGATGGATACTACTTCATGGGCTCGGCGCTCTTCGATCTGAAGAGGTATGAGGAGGCCCTTCCCTACCTGAGGCGCTGCCAGGAACTGGACCCCAGCGGCTTCACCAACGGCTTCGATGCCGCAACGCTGCTGGGCGACACCCTGATGCTCCTGAACCGGAACCAGGAGGCCATCGACGCCTTCGAGGCGGCCCGGAAGATCCGCCCGAACGAGAGCAAGTACGTCGACGTGCAGATCGAGAAGGCCAAGGCCAGGCTGGCACCCTAGAGTCGCCGGCCTGCCGAAGCGCACTCATGCGAACGGGGTGGCCTGTCGGCCGCCCCGTTCCGCGTTCGGGCCCGTCGCCCGGGGTCGCGGCGCAATCGAACACATGCACGTCAGCGGGAGGATTCGCCAGTCACCTGTGGAACCTGACGGGAATTGTGGAATCTGATTCACTATTTCGCCAGAAGATGCGGAAGGAGTTGAGCTTGATGAAGCGTTTCATCTCGATCCTGGTGGCGGGTCTGGTCTGGATGGGTGCCAGCCCGGCGGCCGCCCAGACCGGCAGCGACCACGACATGCGGTTCGACCTGACCTACACACCGCTGCGGGTTTCGACCAGCAACCCCTCGGGAGTCGTCAACTCGGATATGAGCGCCATCACCGTCTCGGGTGAAGGCCGGGTCTTCCGGGGACTGATGCTGGGCGGAAGCTACACCTGGGGTGGCGGCACCGACCTGACGGTGACCGGTGTCGTCAACAACCAGAACCTCCAGGACTTCCGCTTCAACGACACGGAATACGGCGACTTCCGCCTGTATGCCAAGATTCCGTTCAACTGGGAATCTTTCGCCGATGCCGACCGCACCATGGGTCCCAAGCCGGCCTTCTCGCCCTTCTATGGCTATGTGGGCTACAAGAACACCCAACTCAGCGCCGATACCTCCAGCCTGATGGGGGGCAATGTTCCCCTGGGCCGCCTGAACGTCGAGTCGTCTTCGGGCATCGGCTTCGGCCTGGGCGCGGACGTCCAGTGGGATCCGGTCAGCGTCTATGGCCAGTTCGTCTACTACCCCACGATGTTCACCAAGAGCGTCGGAGTATCGAATGGCGGCAACCCCGAGGGCTACCTGCGGGTGTACGAGTGGGATCTGGGGCTGCGCACGAACCTGGGTGACAGCCCGGTCCAGGCCAAGGTCGGCTACCACTTCGAGTCGCACCAGGCCCAGAACGTCCAGTTGCGCTACGACGGCTTCCAGTTCGGCGCCACCGCCGCCTTCTGAGCCCGGCTTCCCCGTGGAATGAAGAAGGCCCCACCTGGTGGGGCCTTCTTCATTCCTGGACCGGCGGCCCCGCTACATCTCCCTGCGCCCCGACAGGGCCCGTCCCAGCGTCACCTCGTCGGCGTACTCCAGGTCGGCTCCGATGGGCAGACCCAGCGCCAGGCGGGTGATCCTGAGCGCTCGATTCCCGAGCAGACGGTGAAGGTAGAGTGCCGTCGCCTCGCCCGCCACGGTCGGGTTCGTGGCCACGAGCAACTCGGCGACCGGCTCGGAATCGAGTCTTTCCACCAATGACCCGATGCGCAACTGACCGGGACCCACTCCATCCAGGGGGGAGATCAGCCCCCCGAGCACGTGGTACAGACCGCGATACTCCCGCGTCCGCTCGACGGCCATCAGGTCCCGGACCGTGGCCACGACGCACAGGGTCGAGGGGTCCCTGCGGGGATCCCGGCACAGGGCACAGGTGCCGCGCTCACTGAGGTTCCCGCATCGCTGGCAGGAGACCAGCTTCCTCTTCACGTCAACCATCGCAGCGGCCAGGTCCTCCACCTCCTCCACGGGCGCGGACAGAAGGTGGAAGGCCAGGCGCAGAGCGGTCTTGGGCCCGACCGTGGGCAGGCGCTGCAGTTCCTCGACCAGCCGCTCGAGCGGCTCGGGGTATTCCACGCCCGGGATCTAGAAGAGGCCCGGAGGCAGGTTCAGACCCGAGGCCACGCGGCCCATGCGATCCGCCGAGAGTGCCCTGGACTTCTCCAAGGCGTCCTTGACCGCCACCAGGACCAGATCCTCCAGCATCTCGACATCCTCGGGATCCACCGCTTCCTTGGAGATCTTCACCGAACGGATCTCCTGCTGTCCGGTCATGACGACCTGAACCGCCCCACCGCCGGAAACCCCCTCGACGACGGCCTCCTCCAGTTCCCTCTGGGCCTCGGCCAGGTCGGCCTGCATCTTCTGCTGGATCTGCTGGACGGGATTGCCCTTCTGCATCTTCTGCATCTGGCGCATGAACTGCCTCTGCATGACAACCTCCAAGAACGAATCTCGCGACGACTCTAGGACGGACGGCCGTCCGCATCCAGGACTTCGCGGATGGTATCGACCAGTTCATCTAGATTGAAGGGCTTGGTCAGGTAGGAACTGACCCCCATGTGGTAGCCCTTGATCACGTCTGTATCCTGTCCCCGGGCGGTCAGCAGGATGATCGGAACGTGCTGGGTGGACGGTTGCTGACGCAGTCGCTCGACGACCTCGAAGCCGTCCATCTCGGGCATCATGATGTCCAGGAGCACGAGATCCGGCGTCTGTCGACGAGCCTGTTCCAGGGCCTGGGGACCACTGGAGGCGACGTCGACATCGAAGTCCTCCATCTCCAGGTACTGGGACAGGGACTTCTGGATGTGCTCGTCATCATCAACCACCAGGACCCTCTGTCGCAACTCAGCGCTCACCTGGCTCACCTCCTGGATACTGTGCAGGACCCCCTGCGAGGCCTGCCGACCGCCTTCGCGCCCCAGGCTACCTCAGGCGGGAAGAAGACCCCGCTCAACCCGGGGGGTCACCGACCACCCGGCCATTGAAGAGGCTCTCGGCCTTGGACACGAAAGAGCGGTGCTCATCCTTCTCCGGGGGCGCTGCCCCGGCCTGGCCTCCCAGGGTTGCCGTCACGCGCAAGGCTTGCCCGAGGGCCTCCTGGGCCACCTCTTCGAGCACCGACCGACTCTCCTGGAAGCGCTCGAAATGCCAGGCATAGTTGCTGGCAAACGCGATGGCCAGCTCTCCGCCCTGAAGATCCTGGACCCTGGCCTCAGCCAGAACAGCATGCAGCCTGCGATCCCGGTCCTTCAGAACCGTCAGGAGGCGCTGCCAGGCCTCCCTGGCGTCCGCGGGTGCCCCGCCAACCTGGGGTGCCGCCTCCCCGGATCCCGAGGTCCGACCGGGGGCGCTGCTGACAACCGCGCGAGGCCCGGGCCGGACAGGAGCCGTGGCAGGCGCCGGCTGCCCCCAGCCCAGGTCCCGGCGACCGGAAGGCGCGGGACCCCCTCCCTGGGGACGGGGTTCCCGCGCGGGGGAGGGGCCGGCAGGAGGCGGAACCTGCACGACCCCTGTCGGGGCGGGCGCCGAAGGTCCAGGTGGTCCTGAAACGACCGGGGCCGGGCTGGGT
>CAZQPM010000075.1:0-13842 GCA_964595195.1 uncultured Burkholderiales bacterium
CGATGCACGCCTTCCTTGCATCCAGACCCGCCTCGACGCCCTCGGTTCTCACGCCTGGTGGCGGATCGGGGGTCGTTTGAGGACCTTGATTTGTGCCCCTGCGCCCGTTATCCTGACGGAGATATAACGGCGTCCATCAAACCCGGCCGATCCTGCCCTCCTCCGATGGACGGCGTCCCTGGTCGTCGACCCTTGTGAGGAGGTTCGCCGTACGCTTCGCGGGCAGATCAGCCTGACCGACGACGAGGGCGAGCGGATCGCAAGAGCCGAACCCATGTCGCTGTCGGACCGCTGCATCAAGCGGCAACTCCGCATTCAGGCCCGGGCCGAGGTCGGGGTTCGAACGTTGACCCGGATTCGGGAGGAATCGTGATCCCGGGAGCCTGCCGGAAAACGGAGGCCGTGAAGGCAAGGCAGGGCAATCCAGGACCCGCCTCCACCAGAATCTTCAGGAGGACTGAACGTTGTCTATTCAACCGGTCGATTACCACCCGATGTGGGCCAGGCTCGGCCTCGACCTGCCCACGCATGATGCTCTCCTTGAGGCGGTCGGCCAGATTTTCAGCGACGTCTATCTCACCCAGACCAACCGGCCCAAGGGGATGGACTACCTGAACTTCGTGATGAGCCAGGTCCACGGACTGCGAATCCAGGAACTCGATGATTTCCGTTCCCGGGGCGGCAAGGTCTTCGGAACCTTCTGCCTGTACGTTCCCGAGGAGATCCGTGCGCTGCCGGGACCGGCAAGTTCCTCGAGGTGATGGCGAAGGCCCTCGGCTTCAGCCTGGAGGAGATGGCGGCCCGGGCGCTGGCGGCCCGAACCGGGATCGCGATCTCCAGCATGTGTACTGTCTTCGCTGAAAGCGAGGTGACCGGCCTCATACACCGCGGGGAAGACCGGGGCCGAATCGCGCGCGGCCTGCACGAGTCGATCGCCCGGCGCACACTCAGTTCGCTTCAGCGCGTGAGGGCGCAGGGCCCGTTGGTGTTTGCTGGCGGCGTGGCCCGAAATCCGGCCATGGTGGCCCTCATTCTCGAGGGCTTCGCGGGCGAGGTGCGGGTTCCGCCAGATCCCCAGATTGTGGGCGCCTATGGAGCTGCCCTGAGTGCATGTCCGACCCTCCAGGCTCAGGAGGTGGCCTCCACCACCGACTCAGGCTGACCCCGTCGTTCCAGGCTTCCGCTCTCCAATGGAGAGGAAGAAACCAACGGAAACCCAGGAACTCCCCGAGGCCCAGCAATCCTGGATGCACGCGGGCTCGACGCGACGTTGCCGCCCCCGGTGCCGGATGGGCCGGCGGACCAGGAAGGACGGCAGTCGGGCCTGTTCAGGTGGCCGTGGCTATCGAGCAGGAGCGGCCGGATTCCGGCCAGGGAGAGCGGGCGGTAATCTCAGCGGGACTCGGCCACCGCCTTGGCCTGGCCCAGGGGCAGTTCGCCCAGACCCAGGCTGCCAGCCGCTTCCAGAAGCTTCTGCAGGCCCGCCTTCTCGGGCCCCTGACTGCGGGCCACCAGGAGGCCCAGGGCCGCCGACAGGGTCAGGCTCTGCAGGTCCCCGGCCGAGAGAGCGGGATGGGAGAGCACCTCCTTGAGGTCCTGCGGGAGGCTGCGCCCCCCTTCCAGATACTCCGCCGCCAGGTTCCGGGCCACCTGGCTGCGCCCCACGAAGCCGTCCATGGCCTTGCCCAGCGAGACGGCGCTGAACATCTTGTCCATGAAGGCGCCGTCCCCGCCCACGATATCGATCCTGGCGTTCTTGAAGGCCTCGCCCATCACGTGGGCCTGGTGCTCGGCCACGCCCAGACGGGTCCTCAGTTCCTCCAAAGCGATCAGGCGCTCGTTCTCCAGGCGCAGGCGATACTCTTCATGACCGCGGCTGGCCTCGTTGAGGGCTGCCATGGCCTGGGCCTTCTCGGCCAGACCCTTGGCCTCGCCGGTCAGCCTCAGCTCGATGGCGTCGGCCTCGGCTCGAGCCCGTTCCCGCAGCACGGTGACATCGGCCAGGCCCAGTTTCTCCTGAGCCGGGGCCTTGGCTTCCTGCACCCGGACCTCGGCCATGCCCTGCTTCTCGAAGGCGGCCGCCTGGGCTTCCTGCACCCGGGCCTCGGCCAGGCCGGGGGCGGCGGTCTCGGCCTGCACGCCCTCGGCCAGGCGGATCTTGGCGGCAGCCGCGCGGTCGGCGGACTGCTGCTCGGCCTCGGCCAGGGTCAGCATCTCCTTGGAGCGCAGCCGCGAGACCGCCTCGGCGGCCTCGGCCCGACGGATCTCCTTGGCCGCCGCCTCCTCGGCCTCGGCCTGGGCGGCGATCACGGCGGCCTCCTTCAGGCGGCGGGCCTCCTCGACGACGCGCACGCCCTTGATGCGCTCCTCCTCCTCGGCCACGGTCTTCTCGACGGCCACGCGCTCGCGGATGACCTCCTGGATGTTCTTGCGCTGCTCCTCGAGGTCGCGCTCCTTGGCGATGCGCTGCAACTCGACCTCGCGCTCGCGGGCCACGGCCTCCAGGTCCCTCTCGCGGGTCACCCGCTCCTGCTCGACGGCGATCACCCGCTCGCGGTTCTTCTCGGCCACCTGAACCTCGCGCATCTTGTTCTGTTCCTGCACGGACAGTTCTTCGTCGGTCTTGATCCGGGCGGTCTCGGAGCGCAGCCTCTCCTCGGCCTGCACCTTCTCGGTCTCGGCCTGCTCGCGGGCCCGCACCGTGGCGATCTCGCGATCCTTGCGGGCCTCGGCGTCGGCCTTCTGCCGTTCCAGGTCGAAGATCAGGGCGGCGGCCTCCACGTCCTGTTTGGTGATCTGCTTCTTGCGGGTGTTCTCCCACTCGTTGGTGCGGATGTGCTCCTGGGCGGTCAACTCGGTGATCTTCTTGATGCCCTGGGCGTCCAGGATGTTCTCGGGGTCCAGGTTGGAGAGCGGCGTCTGCTCGAGGTGGTCGATGGCCGCGTCCTCCAGGTAGTAGCCGTTCAGGTGGCGACCGATGACCTCGATGATCGCGTCGCGGAACTTCTCGCGCTGGGTGTAGAGGTCCTCGAAGTCCATCTGCTTGCCCACCGTCTTGAGGGCCTCGGAGAACTTGGCGGCGAAGAGCCGGTCCAGGGTCTCGGGGTCGCTGGCCCGACGGCAGCCGATATTCTGGGCCACCTGGATCACGTCTTCCTTGGTCTTGTTGACGCGCACGAAGAAGGTGACCCGGATGTCCGCCCGGATGTTGTCCTTGCAGATCAGCCCCTCCTTGCCGCGGCGGTCGATATCCACCGTGCGCACCGACAGGTCCATGAACTCGGCCTTGTGCCAGATGGGGAAGACCCAGCCCCCGGTGAAGGTCACCTCGGGGTCCTTGCCGCGCTTGTTGACGATCAGGGCCTGACCCTGCTCGACCAGGATCAGCACGTTGCTGACCCAGCGGCGGAAGAGGGTCCAGACCAGGGGAATCCCCACCGCCAAGGCGACCAGGATGACCCCCCAGGTAGCGTAGGACTTCAGGGATTCAAGCACGATTCGGGACCTCCAACCTCGGATTCCGGGACGGGACCTTCCGGACGAACCTGGTCGGGTCCTGGTCGGGGCCCCGATCCGTTGGAGATCGGGCCCTACGAGGGAACGGGCCCCTCCAGCCGCGAACCAGGTCGGTCACCGCGACCCGGCCAGGGTACGATCGACCGATGGGGAGGCCCGGACTTGCAGCAACTGATCGACCGCTACTTTGGAGTCACCCAGGCAGGAAGCACGCTCAAGACCGAGCTCCTGGCCGGCCTGACCACCTTCCTGACCATGGCCTACATCCTCTTCCTGAACCCCCAGATCCTGGGGGACGCGGGCATGGATACCCGGGCCGTCATGCTGGCCACCGCGCTGGCCTCCGGCTTCGGTTGCCTGGCCATGGGCCTGGTGGCCCGGCTTCCCTTCGCGCTGGCGCCCGGGATGGGCGTCAACGCCTTCTTTGCCTACACCGTGGTGGCCCAGAAGCACATCCCCTGGCAGGTGGGCCTGGGCGCCGTCTTCCTGGACGGGCTGCTCTTCCTGATCCTCAGCATCCTGCCGATCCGGGAACGCATCATCCGGGAGATCCCCTACAGCCTGAAACTGGCCACCTCGGGGGCCATCGGTCTGTTCATCACCTTCATCGGCCTGCGCAGCGCGGGCATCGTGGCCGCGTCCGACGCCACCCTGGTGACCATGGGCCACCTGACCTCTCCCCCGGTGGCCCTGGCCGTGGGGGGCCTGCTGCTGATGGGCTGGCTTCTGGCCCGCGGGGTGAGGGGGGCCCTGCTGCTGGGGATCCTGGCCGTGACCGTGGTCGGCCTCTTCGTGCCGGGGGCCGACGGGCCCGTCACCCACCTTCCCCGGGGCGGGGCCCTGGTG
The DNA here is from genome assembly GCA_964595195.1 of uncultured Burkholderiales bacterium. Taxonomy (GTDB): domain Bacteria; phylum Vulcanimicrobiota; class Xenobia; order Xenobiales; family Xenobiaceae; genus CAZQPM01. The sequence continues at coordinate 4,363 of CAZQPM010000075.1, forward strand.
GCCCTCCCCGACCTGGGGGTCCTGGGCCTGGTCATGGGCCAGATGGACGTGGTCGGGGCCCTCGAGATGGGCCTGGTGGTGATCGTCTTCACCTTCACCTTCGTCGACCTCTTCGACACCGCGGGCACCTTCGTCGGCCTGGGCACGCGCATGGGCTGGATCGACCGCGAACGCCAGAGCTTCCCGGGCCTGGGCCGGGGCCTCGTGGTGGACGCCGTGGCCACCATGTTCGGTGCCTTCGCCGGGACCAGCACCACCACCACCTACGTCGAGAGCGCCGCCGGCATCTCGGAAGGCGGGCGAACGGGCCTGACCTCGGTCACGGTAGGCCTCCTCTTCCTGGCCGCCATGGTCTTCGCCCCCCTGGCCGGGGTGGTGCCCGCCCAGGCCACGGCGCCGGCCCTGATCCTGGTGGGCTTCCTGATGCTCGAGCCGGTGACCCGGTTGGACCTGATCGACGTCACCGAGGCCCTCCCCGCCTTCCTGACCCTGGTGATCATGCCGCTGACCTACAACATCGCCAACGGGCTGATCTGGGGCATCACCAGCTATGCCATCCTGAAGGCCCTGACCGGCCGCGGGCGCGAGGTCGGCGTCACCATGTGGGTGCTGGCGATCCTGTTCATCCTGGCCGTGACGATGGACCTGCGCTAGCCGGGCCGATGCAGGACCTCTACGTCGACCTGCACGTGCACATCGGCCGCAACGGCCAGGGCCGGCCCGTCAAGATCACCGCCAGCCGGCGCCTGACCTTCGCGGCCGTGATCCGCGAGTGCCGCGAGCGCAAGGGCCTGGACATGGTCGGCGTCATCGACTGCGCCTGCACCGGGGTCCTGCAGGATCTGCGGAAACTGATCGACCAGGGCGAGCTGCTGGAGTTGCCCGAGGGCGGCCTGCGCCACCGAGGGCGGGTCACCGTCGTGGCAGGTGCCGAGGTGGAGGCCGTCGAGGAGTCCGGGGGCGTCTCACACCACCTGTGCTACTTCCCGTACCTCCGCAACCTGGCCGAGTTCTCCCGGGTCATGTCCGGCTACATCACGAACATGGAGCTCTCCTCCCAGCGCTGCGGCCTGCCGGCCCGCGAACTGGCGGCCGTGGTCCATTCCACCGGAGGTATCCTGGTCCCGGCCCACGCCTTCACTCCCCACAAGAGCGTCTACGGGAACGCGTGCGACCGCCTGGCGGACCTGCTGGGGTCAGGCTGGGAGCAGGTGTCGGCGCTGGAGTTGGGCCTGTCCGCCGACTCGGCGCTGGCCGACCATCTGCCCGAGCTGGCCGGGGTGACCCTCCTGTCCAACTCCGACGCCCACTCTCCGGAGAGGATCGGCCGGGAGTACAACGTGATCCGCATGGAGGCCCCCAACTATCGCGAGCTGGTGCTGGCCCTGCACCGGACCGCGGGCCGCCGGGTGGTGGCCAACTACGGTCTGGACCCGCGCCTGGGCCGCTACCACCGCTCGTTCTGCACGGTCTGCGAGGCGCCCGTCACGGCCCCTCCCCCGGTGCTGGCCTGCCCCCGATGCGGCGCCGCCGACAAGCGCTTCGTGCGCGGCGTCCTGGACCGGGTCCGCTCGCTGGCCGGGCGCCAGGGCCCCGAATCGCCCGAGCACCGCCCCCCCTACCGCTACCAGGTGCCGCTGAGCTTCGTGCCCGGGCTGAGCCGGGCTGGCCTGAACCGCCTGATCGCGCGCTTCGGCAGCGAGATGGCGGTGCTGCATCAGGCCCGGCCAGAGGAGATGGCCAGCCTGGTGGGCTGGGAGGTGGCGCGCTCGATCGGGGAAGCCCGCGAGGGCCGCCTCAACCTGGAGGCCGGGGGTGGCGGCCACTACGGCAGGGTCGCGGCCGGGCCTCACCGCGGGGAGCAGTTGGGCCTGTTCTGAGGGTCGCCTTCAGCACCACACGCCTTCAGGACTCCAGGTAGCGCATCACGTCCGCGGGATACTCGACGTGGTAGACCAGGGAAAGGGTGTGACCCGTCAGGGTGCTGGCCCGGGGCACCAGGTTCTGCTCTTCCAGAATCATCGAGAAGTAGCGGCGCAGCCGGCGCCCCAGGGCCGTGTTGGCGGTCTGCACGTGGTAGCGCACGGGCTTCAGGCCGTGGATGTGCAGGGTCACCTCCTGCTGGAGCCGCCCGATCGTGGCGTACATCTGGATCCGGGAGTTCGAGCGCTGGCGAGCGCACACCACGAAGCGGGGAGGCTGGGCCTCGCGGGCATTCAGGAATTCGACCAGGCGGTGCAGGATCTTCAGGAAGTGCTCCTCGGCACGAGTGAACCGGAAGAAGGTCTGCTCGAACCGGTGCATCTGCTCGGCCTCGAACATCGGGACGCTACGACCTCCGCACACGGGCAGCCCGGACGGCCCGGGCCCTCCGGTTCTGTGAGCCCTCGAGGCGCTCATCTGCCAGCCAGGGTCGCCCCAGGTTCGCCAGAGCCGGCCGGACGGCCACCTTACCGGCAACCTCGCGGCTCAGGGGAAAGGACTTGTCGTCCACCGACACCAGCAGGGGGCCATCGAAGGGCGCCACCTGCTCGACGGTGACCCGCTGACCGGGCCACAGGCCGACCTCGACCAGATAGTCGACCAACTCCACCGAGCCCTCCTTGACCCGCTCGATCACCACCTGCTGCCCCGCCAGGACCGAGGCCAGGGGCCAGGCGTCCTGCAGGTCGATGTGGCCCGCGCGGTCGGGGATGGGCTGCCCGTGCGGACAGGTCTTGGGGTGCCCCAGGAAGTCGTCCAGAGCGTCGGCCACCTCATCGGAGAGGATGTGCTCCAGCTTGCAGGCCTGGTCATAGGCGTGGGCCCAGGGAATCCCCAGTCGGTCCACCAGCAACCTCTCGGCCAGGCGATGCTTGCGGATCACGTTCAGGACGATCCGCTCGCCTTCGCGAGTCAACTGCAGAGCCCGGGAATTCTTGACGATCAGTCCCTTCTCGTGCAGTTTGCGGACCATCTCGGTGACCGAAACGGCGCTGACCCCCAGGCGTTCAGCCAGGCGGACGTTGGCCGGCACGACCTCACCCTCCTCGGAGAGACGATAGATCGTGAGAAGATACATCTGGACGGATTCGGAAACGGACACTTCAACCCTCAGGGCCGGGATTTCGCGTTGGTTCCCAAGTCTTCCTGGCCCTCCCGCGGGCGGAGATTTCCCGGTTGCCGCCGACCCCTCCGGGTGGAGGACTCTTCTTCCCCATGACAGAAACAAGGTGCCCAAGACGCCGGGCCAGCGGGTCTGCCCCCCAGGGAATCGGTGGGGTCCACCTCGCCCGGCGACGCAACGCGATCGGGAGACCCCATGGACCCCCAGAGCCCCTCCAACAGCCCGTTCGGACCGACGGAGAATCCAGCCAGCCCGGAGCCCGGCGAACAGGCCCCACTTCGGCGCAAGCTGCTGGCCATCGGCGATCTCCACGGCGACTACCACCGTCTGCTGCGCCATCTGCGCGAGCACCAGTTGCTGTTCGAGGATACCCTGGCCTGGAACCCCGAGCAGGACAACGTCGACCTGGTGCTGATCGGCGACTACGTCGACTGGCGCGGCGAACCCCTGGAGGAGCCCACCGACCAGTCACCGGAACTGCCCGAAGCCGGGCCCCGGCGAATCCTGGAACTGCTGATGCACCTGGACGAAGAACTGGAGAAGCTGCGAGGCGCCATCCCGGGCTTCGCCAGCCAGCTCTACGCGCTCCTGGGCAACCACGACGAGATGATGCTGGATGCCGTCGGGGTCTTCGACTTCCTGCACGTCGAACAGCTCGAGGAGGTCCTGGGCCGGGCCCGCAACTTCGCCGCGGTGAAGCGTCACATGGCCGAAAGGGGCCTGAACGCCGACCAACTCGAACGCGTCATGCGCTTCATGAACTGGTACGTCCAGGGAGGCGAGCAGACGGCCAAGGGATTCGGCGGTCTGGTGGCCTGGAAGGAGGCCATGGATCGCGACCTGGGCCGCTTCCTGCGGACCCGCCTGCGGCTGGGAGTGGTGGTCGACCACCGCCTCTTCGCCCACACGATCCCGGACCAGCGCAAGTTCTGGAGACCGCTGGAGGAGATCGTCGCACTCCCCGACAACGAGTTCCGCTCGGCTCGCGAGTCCTTCCTGTGGAGCCGGAAGATCTGGGGCTTCGACTACTATACAGGGATGCGCACGAATCCCTTCTCGGACAAGGAGCTCGACGAGATGCTGGGACGCCTGGGCGTTCGCGGCCTGGTGGTCGGGCACACGCCTCTCACCCGTGGCCAGGAGTACGTGGTGGCCTACGGAGGCAAGGTGATCAACCTGGACGTGCACGGCACGCCGGGGGCCGCGGCCCTGGTCGAGGAGTACGTGCCCTCCGAGAACAGCTCCCGGGCCCCCCTGCGGATCCAGGTCCAGGGTTCGAAGTGAAGGAGATCCAGGAACTCAGCCAGCGGGTGCTGGCCAACGTCGAGAAGGTCATCCTGGGCAAGCACGAGGAGATCCGCTTGGTCCTGGTCGCCCTGCTGTGCGAGGGCCACGTGCTGCTGGAGGATGTCCCGGGAGTCGGCAAGACCATGCTGAGCCGCGCCGTGGCCCGTTCGCTGGGCTGCTCCTTCGCCCGGCTCCAGTGCACCCCGGATCTCCTGCCGTCAGACCTCCTGGGTGTGACCATCTACAACCAGAAGTCGATGGACTTCGAGTTCCGCCCCGGGCCGGTCTTCCACCAGGTGCTGCTGGCCGACGAGATCAACCGGGCCACGCCCAAGACCCAGTCGGCCCTCCTGGAAAGCATGGACGAGCGTCAGGTGACCACCGAAGGGGTGGCCCGCCCCCTGCCCCGCCCCTTCCTGGTGATGGCCACCCAGAATCCCATCGAGTACGAGGGCACCTTCCCCCTGCCCGAGGCCCAGTTGGACCGCTTCCTGCTGAGGATCCGCCTGGGCTATCCCTCGTTCGAGGCCGAGACCGAGATGCTGGTCTCCCAGCAGCACCACCATCCGATCGAGGACCTGGACCAGGTCGTCGCCGGCCCCGAACTGCAGCGCATGCAGGCCATGGTCCACGAGGTGGAGGTGGAGGAATCCCTGCGCCACTACATCGTGCGCCTGGTCCAGGCGACCCGGGAGGCCGACCGGCTCTTCCTGGGCGCCAGCCCCCGGGGCAGCCAGGCCCTGTTCCGGGCGGCCCAGGCCCTGGCCGCCATGGAGGGTCGCCGCTACGTGCTGCCCGACGACATCAAGGCCCTGGCGATCCCGGCGCTTTCCCACCGGATGATCTCCCGGACGGATGGGGTCGGCGGCCGGGCCGCCGTCGAGGTCCTGCAGGGCCTGCTGGACCGACTGCCGGTCCCGGTCTAGGGATCTTCCCAGGCCCGATGTCCATGAATTGAGGCGCAAAGGCTGTAGGATCGACGATGGTCGGCACCTAGGTCGCGACCAGGGCCCGCAACCCCTCCAGGACGTGGCCTGCCTGCAGCACTGGGATGCCCTTTTCGCGAGCCAGGGCGCGCGCGGCCGGGGTGTTGTAGCCCCAGCCGGCCAGGGCCACCCGGACCCCGGTCTCGAAGACCGGCTCCAGGTTCGCCAGCAGGTCATCGACGAAGACGATCCGCTCCGGGTCGACCCCTCGCGTGGCCGCCAGGAAGCCCATCTGGTCCCGCTTGTCCAGGCTGAACTCCTTGGCCAGGATCGAAGCCTTCAGGTCCGCCGTTTCCAGCAACTCACGGATCGAGCCCTCATCCTTGGTGGTGCAGATGACCACCTCGCGGAAGGCCCGGCGCAACAAGGGCCACTCCTGGAGCATCGCGGGATAGGGAGCCTGGGCGGCCAGCCAGGCCTCCCTCTCCTCCCTCCGGGCCCGCTGGCGCTGGGCGTAGAACTCCTCTTCGAAGCTCTTCAGGAACGAGCCCCCTCCCGAGCTGGAGGCCAGCAACTGTTCGCGACTGAGGGCCTCCAGGTCCCGGTCCGGGTCCTCCTGGAGCAGGCGCAGCACCAGGCCGAACTCGCCGCCGGTGCGGACCAGCCAACGGCCGCGCCGGAAGGCAGCCTCGCTGACCGCAGGCCAGGGCAGCCCCAGGGCCTCCCAAGCCCGGCGGGCCGTGATGAAACATTCGCCGACGCTATCCCACAGGACCCCATCGAAGTCCAGGGCCAGCAGGTGCTCCTTCATGGACGGGGCAGCCGGTCCAGGGCTGCGCGCAGCCGGCGCAGGCAGACCTCGCGCCCCAGGACCTCCATCATCTCGAAGAGGCCCGGACCGTTGCCCACGCCCGACAGGGCCAACCGGGTCGGGTGGATCAACTGTCCGGCCCCCAACCCCCGGCTCTCGGTCAGCCCGCGCAGGGCCTGGTCCAAGGAATCATGGTTGAACTCCGGCAGGTCCTGCAGCACGGCGATCCAGGCCTCCACCAGGTCCGGGGAGTTGGCCTTCCAGCGCTTCTTGACCGTGCCCTCCTCGTAGTCGGTGGGGTCCTCGTAGAAGTAGGAAACGGGCTCGACGTAGTCCGTCAGGAGGTTCGCGCGCTCACCCAGGACCTCGACGACGCGGGCCAGGTACTCCGGTTGGGGCCGGGGTCTGCCAGCCCGATCGAAGAAGGGCAGCACCAACTCGACCAGGCGTTCGGTGGTCTGGGCGCGCATGTGCAGCCCGTTGATGTGCAGCAACTTGTCGAAGTCGAAGACCGCACCCGACTTGCGGACCCGATCCAGGCCGAAGACGCCGGTCAGTTCCTGGGGCGTGAAGAACTCGCGCTCGTCGCCGGGACTCCAGCCCAGGAGGGCCAGGAAGTTCAGCAGCCCCTCGGGCAGGTAGCCCTTCTCGCGATAGGCCTCGACCGAGACGTCCCCGTCGCGCTTCGACAGCTTCTTGCCGCTGGCATTCAGGATCAGGGGCACGTGGGCGAAGACCGGCGGCTCCCAGCCGAAGTACTCGTAGAGGAGGAGGTGCTTGGGGGTGGAGGACAACCACTCCTCACCCCGGATCACGTGGGTGATCTCCATCAGGTGGTCGTCCACCACGGCGGCCAGGTGGTAGGTGGGGAAGCCGTCCGACTTCATCAGGACCTGGTCGTCCACCAGCGAGGACTCGAAACTGACGGGCCCGCGGATCTGGTCCTCCACGGTCAGCGTGCGGCCTTCGGGGATCCGCATGCGGATCACGTGGGCCTCGCCGACGGCCAGGCGGCGGTCCCGCTCGGCGGGGTCCAGGGACCGACAGTGACCGTCATACATGGCCGAGTCGCCACGAGCCATCTGCTCCTCGCGCATCGCGGTGAGGCGCTCGGGGGTGCAGAAACAGGGATAGGCATGGCCGGCCTCGACCAGCTTCGCGGCCATCTCGCGGTAGATCTCCAGGCGTTCGCTCTGCACGTAGGGTCCCAGCGGACCGCCGACCATCGCGCCCTCGTCGGGGGTCACCCCCGCCCACTCCAGGGATTCCAGCAGGGCTTCGACGGCCCCCTCGACCAGACGCGTACGGTCCGTATCCTCGATGCGCAGCAGGAAGCTCCCGCCTTCCCTGCGGGCCAGCAGCCAGTTGTAGAAGGCGGTTCTCAACCCCCCGACGTGCAGATAACCGGTAGGGCTGGGAGCGAAGCGGACGCGGACCATGGTATGTCTCCAGTCGGCGGGGTGTGCATTTCGAAGCCCGGGCATCACCGTGCACGGCGTCCTCGGGTCGGGGTGCTTCCCGTTCACCGTCGAGCCCGGGAACCCTGCGGGCAGGGACCCGGGTGAAGAACGAGAAGCCCGGCCGCCTATGTCGTCCCCCTGGCCCGACCCGCTGATGCTGGCCCCCCTGACCAAGGGGGGGAACCTTCCCTTCCGCCGCCTTTGCGTCGACTTCGGCGCCGTGATCACCATGTCCGAGATGGCCTTCGCCGGCCCCCTGACCCGCGGGATCCGCAAGGAACTGGCCCTGCTGCGCAGGGGCCCGGAAGAGCCCTGCTTCGGCGTGCAACTGGCGGCTTCCAAGCCCGAGATGGCCGTGGAGGCCGCCCTGCTGGCCGTGGACCGGGGAGCCGCCTTCGTCGACCTGAACGCGGGCTGCCCGATCGCCGAGGCGGTCCACAAGGGGATGGGGGCCAGCCTTCTGGACCGGCCCCGCAACCTCGAGCGCCTGCTGGCGGCCCTGGTCCGGGCCGTCCCCGTGCCCGTCACCGTGAAACTGCGCACCGGCTTCAAGGAGTCACGGATCAACGTGCTGGAGACCTCGCGCCTGGCCGAGGAGGCCGGCGTGGCGGCCATCACGGTCCACGGTCGCACCCGCGAGCAGCGCTACACGCGGGCGGCGGATTGGGACCTGATCGGCCAGGTGGTGCAGGCTCGCCGCGTCCCCGTGGCCGGGAACGGCGACGTGCTGACCTGGTATGAGGCCGCCCGTCGCCTGGAAATCAGCGGGGCTGCCGGCGTGATGCTGGGCCGGGGGGCCCTGATCAAGCCCTGGCTCTTCCAGGAGATCCGCGAGCGTCGGGAACTGTGCCTGACGCCCGCCCAACGGGTCTCGGTCTACCGCCGGCTGGCCGGCTACTTCCGAGAGCATTTCGGGGATGACGAACACGGCCGCCAGCGCTCGCTGGACTTCCTGACCTGGCACTTCGCCTTCTTCCACCGCTATCGGCCGTTGCCACCTGAGCCGTGGGAATCGCGCTCGCGCGAGCACCCCCTGCTGCAGACGCGGATGGACCCGATCCTGTCCGAGGACCCCCTGGAGAACGTCCTGGCCCACCCTGAGGAGGCGACCCATCGCCAGATCGCCGCCATCCTCCTGGACAGTGGCGACGACGAGGAAGCCCGGGTATGCCTGGCCGCCCTGGCGCCGGGCCTGGAGGTCCCGCGGGCCCCGGAGCGGCCCGGCCCGGAGGCTGCGGTCCAAGGCTGAGCACCACCGGTATCCGGCGGCAGGGCGACGTCCCCAGAGCCCGGGGCTGGACGGCTTCGCGAGGCGCCGGGCCTGCGGGCATCCGTTCAGGTCGCGGCGTCCGCAGACTCCTGCACGAACACGAGAGCGCAGAGCGTCATCGCGATGGGAAGGTAGAGGGCGCCCCAGTAGTCGTTGGCCGCAGAACCCAGGACCAGGAAGGCCGCCAGGCACAGACCGGTCCCCACCAGGGAGACCTGGACCCAGGGGGGTCTGCGCCCCGCGGTGCAGGCGACGATCAGGCACCCGACCAGGACGGCCGCCATGCCGAGCCCGTGCCCCGCCAGGGCGGTCCCGCCGAACTCCAGGGTCCGCCAGATGAACACCGGGCCGCCCTGGCTTCGCGCCACCAGTCCGCCACCCGCCTGCATGCCGTGAGAAGCCAGGGTCATGCCGACCCGGTGGGCGTGCAGGGCATACAGCCCCCCCCACAGTCCCAACCCCATCAGACCCACCGCCGCGGGCCATCGGCGCCGCTCGCGCAGGGCCAGCGCGAGGAAACCGACCATGAAGACCCCCGCCGGCTCGCGGACCAGCATGGCCACGAGCAGGAGGAGCGGGGCCAGGCACCAGGGCCCCCGGTCCAGGGGCCCCAGCGCGCC